>JADFWP010000023.1 GCA_015234115.1 Magnetococcales bacterium | reverse complement strand
ATGCTGGTGAGATTCGCCAAGACTCTGACCGAACACCGAGAAGGGATCCTGGCCTGCTACGACTTCGATCAAATTTCGACCGGTCCTCTGGAGGGCATGAACAACAAGATCGGCCTGATGCAGAGGAAGTCCTATGGTTTTTCAGATATGGAGTTCTTCAAGTTGAGGATTATGGCGCTACACGAGGCCACGGCGGTCCTGGTCGGGTGAGGTCACCCCCTCAGGTACGCTTCCCCCGGAAGAGCCCACTTTATGAACGTCAAATCCTTATGCTGCATCAATGGTTACCCCTAAAGCCGTCTGAATTTTGGGGAAAGTCCTGGAAATCTTCATCCCTCTTGCGCGCCATTGTCAGGCCACCAACGCTGCAACATGCTCTCCAGTTGCGGCAACGTGATCGGCTTGGCCAGCACATCGGAAACACCGGCCTCCCGGCCAGCCTGATGGTCCTCCGACCCGGAAAGAGCCCTCATGACGATCACCGGCAACGTTTTGCCCGCCCCTGCCAGCCGCTCCCGCTCCCGGATCATCCGGCACACCGCCAGACCATCCCGGTCGGGGCTGAGACACTCCAGAAACACCGCGTCAAACGATTGCGACTCCAGATATCGCATCGCCTCCTCACCATTGGTGGCCAACGTGATCTCATGGCCGCATTGCCGGAACATCCCCCGCAACACGGTTTGATCCAGGGGATTCGGTTCCACCAGCAAAATCCGGGCAGCTTTCCGCCGCCCGCCCCTTGCGGACCACGCCTCATCCCCAACCGGTTGCATGGGCAGAAAAACCTCGAACGTGCTCCCCGCGCCAGGCCGACTCTCCACCCGAATCGAACCCTGCATCAATTCGGTCAATTTGCGGGTGATCGACAAACCCAGCCCGGTGCCTCCATAACGCCGGGTGGTCGAACTGTCCGCCTGGGTGAAGGGTTCAAAAAGCTGCTCGATCTTCTCCGGCTCCAGACCCGGACCCGTATCCTGAACACTCAATCGCAATCCCCCCGGCTCCGCAGACCACTCCCAATCCACCCGTAACACCACCCCCCCGGTTGCGGTGAACTTGAGCGCATTGCCAAGCAGATTGACCAGAATCTGGTTGATGCGGTGCGGATCCCCCCGCACCAGCCTGGGCGTATGCGGTGCGATCACCATGCTCCAACTCAGCCCCTTCTTGCGCGCCAACTCGCCAAACATCACATGCAAAGGACGCATCAAGCGCGCCGGATCAAAATCAATCTCCTCCAGCACCATCCGATTGGCTTCGATCTTGGAATAATCGAGAATATTGTTGATGATGGTGATCAGACTGCGACCCGATTCCTGAATGACCTCCAGATACTCCCGCTGCTCGGCGGAAACCGGTGACAGCAACAACAATTCGGCCATGCCGAGAATTCCATTCATCGGCGTGCGAATCTCATGACTCATATTGGCCAGAAAGGCGCTCTTGGCCTGATTGGCCTCGACCTCGGTTTCCCGTGCCCGCTTCAACGCCTCCAGCATGCTCTTCCAAACCGTCACATCCCGGATAATGGCCGTCAGCAGCGGTCGATCCCCTTCGTTCCAGGTGGCGGTGGTGATTTCCAACGGCACTTCGCTGCCATCCTTGCGCCGACCGATGGTTTCGCCAGAACTGCCCGGCAACGATGCCGCCTGTTGCCCGCCAGACACCACCCCCTCGGGAATGAGCGCGCGCAGGGATTGCCCCAACATCTCGGCTTCCGAAAAACCGAAAATCGACTCCGCGCCCCGGTTCCACCCCAGCACCACCTGCTGCTCATCGATGGTGACAATGCCATCCCGGGCCGATTCGGTCACCGAACGATAACGACGCTCGCTGGTCTGAAGTTGCGACAACCGCTCCTGACTCTCCTGCAAGGCCGCTGTTTTCTCGTCGGCCAGAGCCTGAATCCTGACCGTACTCTTCATGAAAGCATGCATGTACAACGTCACCAGCAATGCCACCAGAGTACCCGCCAGCAAGACGGCCAAAGGATACCAATGCCGATGGGTGGAATAGGCCGACAGATCCACTGGTCGCATCACCAGACGCCAGGTGCGATTCTCCAAGGTGACATGCTGGAAAAAATGAAAATTGGCCCGCAACGCTTCTTCGTCAAGATTGCTCTCATCCACCGGCCCGGTTCTCAACCGAGAAAAATGGCGAAAAATCAGATTGCCGTCATCAAAGAGGAACAGATCGATCCCGCCCGGATGAACGAAAATGGATTGAATGTACGCCTCCAGCACAAACCACAGCTCCGACCGGCTGCGCAGAAAACCTGTCAGATGAGCCGCCCGTTCCCCGGCAGGAAGATTTTCCGACCCGGACGAAAAAATCGGCCAGACGATATCCAGATCGAACGGATGCTCGGATGGCTCCTGATCGTCGCGATGGGCATGGATCAAAACCTTTGGCTTGCCATCCAGCCGCGCCTCGCCCATGGCCTGCTCAACCGACGACGCGGTTTCACGGTCCAGAGCCATGGGATAGACCTGATCCGGCCCAGGAAAAGAAAATTTTATGGAAAATCCTTCTGCCTCCGCCGCACCCGGCAGTGCGGGCAGCCGAAAGACGAAATCTCCCGCCTGCCCGGAAGAGGAGGCAGCATCCGCAGACCCGACCGGTTGCCGTGGCAACCATTGCACCGCGATGACCGAAGAATCGCCATGAAGAATCCGCTTGACAAACGCCCCGAACTCCTCCTGTGCCACCGCATCCGAAGCGGCAAACAGGCCATGCACCGCATTCAATTCCTGAAGCTTCAGATCCAATGCCAACTCAATGGCATGGGCATAACTGGAAGCATCCTTGAAGAACTGCTTCTGTGAAGAAATTTCGATAATCCGCCAGGTGCCCCAGGAGAGCAGCAGGGCACCACACATTCCCGTAATGAACAATACCCAGAGAATCAAAACCCTCTTGTGCATTTTGATCGCTCCTTGCCGGTCATGATGAATCACGAGAATTCTTCTTCCAGATTGATCCCCAACCGATCAGCGATCCGGCGCAGGGTGTGGCCGGCCTCCTCAAAGGCGAACACGTCCAGGTGTCGATCCATCTCCACCAACAACTGACGTATCTCCTCGGGTGGTTGAGCCATCCGGGATTTCAGAGTCTCCCAGCCTTCCAACGCCTCGCTTGAGGAGGCCACCAGCAACTGCAGCAATGGCTGCAACTGAGGCCGCAATCGCTCCGGATCCAAAGCAGAAGAGTCACCGGACGGTCCCGCGACCGTCTCTTGCGGATCGGACGCCAGTTGCCCGATGGCCGTCATCACCTGGGACAACTCCTGATCGAACCGCGTCAGCAACTCCGGCCAGAGCGCCCGGTTTTCACGCTTGATCGCCTCTTCCAGGTCCAACGCCGCCTGGAAGAGCGCTTTGGCCGACAGGTTGCCCGCCAATCCTTTGAGCGAATGGACCAGCCGTTTGACCGACTCCAGTCCCTCCCGATCACACTGTTCCAGCCGTGCACGCACGATCCGGGCGGCATCGACATGATCGCGATAAAAAGACAGAAAAATCTCCCGCATCAACGCATGATTCTGATTGACGCGATCCAGGGCCTCGGACAGATCGATGCCGGGCAAATGCATCGGCAACGGTCCCGCACCGGAATCCGTCCCCGTTGCGGGCACGCTTCTCCCGGCAGGGACACCCGGTCCGACGGGTTTGATCCAATGGCGCAATGCGGCATAAAAACGACATTTGTCAATCGGTTTGGAGAGATGATCATTCATTCCTGCCGCCAGACACCGCTCCCGCTCCCCGCTCATGGCGTGGGCGGTCATGGCGACGATCGGCAACTCCAGACCATGGGCGCGCATCTGGCGGGCTGCCTCGTAACCGTCCATGACCGGCATCTGAATGTCCATCAGCACCAGATCGTGCGCAGCGGCCAACGCCTTTTCAACCCCCTGCTGACCGTTTTCCGCCACATCGACCACCAGACCGACACCCCGCAGCATCTCTTCGGCCACCAGCCGGTTCACCGCATGATCTTCCACCAGCAACACCACGGCACCCCCGATCCGCGCCTGCAACGCAGCCAGATCGACACTCTTCTGGAACCCGCTCCCGCCATGACAAGGAGCGATGGTCGATGCCGCCTCCAGATCCAACCCCGGCAACCGGACCGTGAAAAAAAAGGTGCTCCCCTGCCCAGGTACGCTCTTCACCCGAATCTCGCCACCCATCATGCGCACCAGCCGTTGACAGATGGTCAATCCCAGTCCGGTACCCCCGAATTTGCGGGTCGTGGAGCCATCGGCCTGCACAAACGGTTGAAACAACCGTTCGATCTCCGAGGACGACATGCCGATACCCGTATCCCGCACGACAAATTCCAACAGCACCCGATCCGTTCCGGCAAGATCCGCAAGCTGACGGGCCGTGACGGCGATCCAGCCTTTCGTGGTGAACTTCAATGCATTGGAAAGCAGATTGATCAGAATCTGCTCCAACCGGTGGGGATCGCCGAGCAACCGGGGCGGCGCAGGGCCGATCCACTCCGTGGTCAGCACCAACCCCTTGTCCATGGCCTGATTGCGAAACATCTCCTCCAGTCGGTCGAGCAGATCCTGCGGCGCAAACACCACGGATTCCATCTCCAGCTTGCCGGCCTCGATCTTGGAGAAGTCCAGGATATCGTTGACAATCCGCAACAACAAACCCGATGAGTCCGCAATCTGACGAAAATAATAATGCGCACGGGGATCGGTGAGATGCTGCAATCCCAGATCGGTCAACCCGATGATGGCATTCATCGGGGTGCGTATCTCATGACTCATATTAGCCAGAAATTCACTCTTGGCGCAATTGGCGGTCTCGGCCTGCTCCTTGGCCTCTTCCAACACGGCCAGGTTCTCCTTGAGCGCCAGATCCTTGAAATGCAGACTTTCGGCCATATGATTGAAGGCCGTACCCAACTCCGCAAACGCATCGCGGGAATGCAACGCAATCCGATGGTCCAGATGACCACAGGCAAACTGCTCGGCCCCGGTGCGCAACTCCTGGGTCCGCTGACGAAGGATCTTTTTCAGAAACAACAAGATCAGAACAAGCAGTATCAGCCCTTCCACGGAAAGCATGATGAACAGTCGCTGATTCAAGCCGCCCACCTCAATGATATTGCTCCCCGTCAACTCCACATAGGCATCGATCTGCGCTTCCAGTCCGTTGATGGCCTCTTCCAATGCATGCCAGGCCTGTTTGACCTCCGCGCGGGAGTGTTCCAGGGTTTCTGGTGGCTGCGCGGTCCAATTTTTCAGATCCTCGCGATAATGCAGCAAACTGCCCTGAAACCATTGCAGTCCTTTTTCCAGACGTTCCATGAGTTGCGGGTCAGCGCCACTCATGTTGCCGGCGATCTCCCGAAACTCCAGAAATTGCACCAGAGCCTGTTCCAGGTTCTGGATAATCCTTTCCAAATGCAAGGTCGGCTGCCGTGGCGCGCGATCAAAAACGAAAGGATCAATATCCAACAAGAAAGAAATTTGTTCGGCATGAAGATCTTCGTGCAGTTGTTGCAACCGCTTGAGCTGAGGCACATGCAAATCGATCAGATCGTGCAACACCTGATTGGTCTGGCTGCTGTTGCGGTAGGCGATCCCCACCACGGCGAGAAAAATCGCCAGCAACAACGCAAAAGCGATATTTTGCGCCGCACCATAAGGCAGACGCCCCAACAGCCGGGAGATGCGATGATCGCCCGTTTCCCGAGTGTCGCCGGATTGAATCACAACCTGGCCTGAATGATCTGGCAAATGTCATAAAAGGAGGTCATGCCCTCCATCTCATCCACGGCCAGCGTGATTCCGAACTCCTGCTCCAGGGCCAGACAGAGATTGAGATGGTTGAAGGAGTCCCATCCCTCGACCGACTCCATGGCCGTGGCGTCGTCGATCCGGAGCGGATCAAGGTTGAGAAAATCCGCCATCAGTTGTTTGATCTGCTCTTCCATGGTCAACTCCTGACCGGGTGATCCAGGGAGGGGTGACAATCCCCCCACGGGTGGTAAGATCCCATTCCCAGAGACTCTCCCCTGAAGAGGCCTCGGGTCCGGAAACGGGCAGAGGGGTAAATCCGTGTTCGACAAAAAGCGCCTGAGCCGGCGCATTCCTGGCTGTGGGGATGAACCGGCCCAGAATGCGTCCGGTTTTCATGGCAACCGCCTGCTGACAAAGATCCGCCAGCATGGCGGTTTCGATGGTGCGCCCGATCACCCGGCAACTCAACAGCAAGGTCTCGATTTCCAGGGTGTTTCCGTCCGCCAGACGTTGGGCCATCACCAGCCCCACCACCCCGTTGTCTCCAAAGCGATCCACCACCCGGACGCAGCGTACCAGCCAATCCGGATCCGCGCTCCGTCTGGCCACCTCCTCTTCGGAGTGACGCCGGGTGGTCAGATTGAACTGATTGGTTTTCTGGGTCAACTGGGCGGCGCGGGCCAGCGTCGCGGCCCCCACCGGCACAATCTCCACCCGCATTTCCAGGCCGTAAAGATACCCCTCAAGCGAGCCGCTCTCGGCCTTCAACGCCTCGGCGCGATCGCGTTGCCGGTACAGATCGGCCCGATCGCGATCCTCCACCGACAACACCAATCCATCAAACCAGCCCGGCCCGAACAGCGCCGCTGCCGCCTCTTCCGGACGGGCCGCCGGAAATGGAATCACGGTCACCATGGGCAAAGCCGCCTCCACTTCGGCGCACTCCGCAGGGTTGTCATCCACAAAGACCATATGTTCCAGCCCAATGTCAAGCCCCTGGGCAATGGCACGCAATGAAAGAGATTTTGGCTGCCAGTGAATCTCCTGGCGCACAAAATGATCCGGCCTGAGCAGCATGGCCGGATGCTCCCGGAATACCGTCTCCACCTCGGCCAGATTGTTCTTGCTGGCAATGGCCAGCAGGATTCCCCGGTCATGAAGCTGCAACAAGGCCCGTTGATAGGCCAGATAGGCGCTGCCCGGATAATCCGCTCCCAGCCGGATCCCCTGCACGCCATCCTCGCCGATGATGCCGCCCCAAAGGGTATTGTCCAGGTCGGTGACCAGACATTTCCGGGTCAGACCCACCAGTGCGCGAAAATATTTGACATATTCCCCGGCCAGATGGGGCAACAGACGGGCGGCAATCGGCGCCTTGGCCAGATGGGCCATGCGCTGATCATACCACTGGCTGGCGCCCAGACGGGCCACCAGAGCCGCGTAACCCACCACATGCACCCCACGCTGTTCCCGCGCCCGACGCTTCAAGGCGCCATGCACGGCATGGATCACCTCGACCTCTCCCGGCCCCTGCCGACCATCCAGAATCCCCAGCCCCGGCCAACAGGGCGGCACCAGATCGTGAATCAGCAGCAACGCCTCGGAGTGACGCCGAAAAGCGGCGATCAATGGATCGATCACCCCCATGGCCTCGGCAACCCAAGGCTCCGTGGTGGCCGAATCCAACTTGCCTGATGGGGGGAGAACCCCCTCCCGATAGAGACGCGGCAGCAACTGCTCCCCTTCGATGGCCAGAATCACCACATCCGGCTTGAAGGCATACAACGCGCTTTCCGGGTTCAGCAGTTCCTGGGAATACTGCGCAAAGCCGGAGAAATAAGGAATCACCCGTACCCCGTGGGCCAATCCTGTGGCCAGCAACGCATCCGCGATGAAATCGATGGAAAACGAAGCCAGCAAGGCAACCCGGACCGGTTTCAGCCCCAATCCCCCCTCGGGCAAAGCCCGGACGCTCCGGGCCACCACCCGCCAACGCCCCGCCTCCTCCTCCTGGGCCAGATAGTGCCGGGCCGCGTTGCGGGTTTCATGCGGAAGCTGCTGTGCCAGAGCGGCTTCGAAACGACTGCGCGCATCAGAGATCATAACAATATTTTCCCTCCAACGCCATGTCGGTCAAGGTGGCCAGAACCGCGCGGGCCTCCAGACACAGCAAATCCGCCCCTCCCAGCCGCACCTGACGCCAGGCGCCGCGCCGCTTAAGCTCCGGGACCATGCGGTCGATGCGCCGCTTGCGCGAAAGAGCCGGATCGAACAATCGGGTGACGGTGGTCACCTGCTCTCCGGAAGCGGTGCGGGAGAGCAGGCGGAAATGCTCCCCGGTGAAAGGCGAGACCGGCAGGCGCGACTCCAGCAATGCCTCGGCTGCGTGAAAAAAGGTCATGGCTTCGATCCCCGCGCCCAGAAAAAGAATCTTGCCATTCTCCTCCAACAGCTTCGCATACGGAGAACCCGCGCCACACGGCGTGGTGCAGCCAGAATGATCCCGACCGAACGCCTCGGCCCGTGCCCCCCAGATCGCCACCGCGTGCGTGGGATGCACGCTGCGAAACACGCCAGGAGAACGACGGAACAGCTCGGTCAACAGACCGGAGCGCGACGGGGTGGTCCGCACGTCGAAACAGACCCCGGAGCGCGCCCACTCCACAGCGGTTCCGGCAAAAGGCAGCGTCGGCATCATCAACAGCCCCTCGGAGCCGACCGCCATTTGCAGCGTGGTCAGCAGGGCCGTGATCCGACCGTTGAAGGCCTCCAGCCGATCCAAAGAGGAGTGCACCAGAACCACATCCCCCGCACCGATCCCCAAGCGGGTGAGACTCCTGTGCAGTTCGTCCGGACCAAAACCGTGCCAGCGCCGGACCCAGGCGAGACGACGTTTTTTCCACTCCCCCTTGACGCGCTGTTTGGCACGCACGATCCAGGGGGCATTCATGCCCGGCCCTCGATGATCCGATCCTGCAACAACAGCCCGTCGAGCAGATACTTGGTGGCCCAGTTGGGAAATCCGGCGGATTGATACTCCCCGAAAAACATCGGAAACGAACCTGCCAACGCGCCGCGCATCGGCGAGGTCGCGGGAGCGGTCACCTGCACCCCCTTGAGATAATCCAGCAACCGGTGCCCGGCCTCCAGGAAGGTCGCATCCCCCAGAATCTGGAACAGACGAAAACAGACCACCGCCAGTTGCGCACTGCCGGTGAGACAGGAACTGAACGAAGCCGGGGTCCAGTCGGCATGAAAGCGGCCCGGCAGAAAGCCATCGGGTGAGATGGCAGCCAGAATGGGTTCCATGCCGAGACGGGCGGCATGGATCAGGGCCTCATCCCCGGCAGCGGCACCGGTTTCGAGCAGTCCTTGCAAGGTATAACCGATGGTGTGGGTCAACGGAGCCTCTTCCCGGGAGAGACAGTTGTGGGGAAACCAGCCGTTGACCCGTTGCAGCCGCATGGAGGCATGCGCGATCCGCACGGCGGCCTGCCGGTAGCGGCTCTCCTGAACCAGGGTGCCGAACTGATGCAGTCCCCAGGCGCACAGACAATTGTAGGTCTTGATGGGTTGGACCACGACGAACTGGCCATGGCTGCGCAGATGCCCATCGGCATCCATGTCCGCAAGCAGAAAATCGGCGGCACGACGGGCAGCCCGCTCCAGGCGGGCATCGGGTTCATGTTGCAGAATGGCCGCCAGCCCCTGCAACACCATGCCGGTATTGAACACCGCCGGTCGCTGACGATCCGGCGTGGTGACCGCCCCCCCCTGCACCGCACCCGAAGCCATCTGGATCTCCGCCTCCCAGTGGGCCATGGCCAACACCCGCTCGCGCATGAGGGCATCGGAAAAACGGATGGCATAATCCAGCAACGAAACGATGATGTAACCGGTCGTCTCCGGATAGGAGGGACGCCAGCCATTGCCCAGCGGAGAGGAACCGGGAGGATCGCACGGAAAAAAACCCATGGAGACCCCATCGTCCGGGGTGCTCTCCCAGGCGCGGACCAGCCATTCGGCAGCGGCATGGGCACGCTGGCGACACGCGCCATCCACGGGTTGGACGCGATTGGTCACGAACCGCCACTGATCCAGCCACACCTGCCGGGCAAAGGCGGGATGATCCGGCAGGCGACCCAGACGGAGCAAATGGTCCCGCAATACCCAATAATGCTCCCGAAGAGCACGGGCCTTGAGACGACTGAGGGCGATTCCGGGCAAAGCGAACAGGCGCATGGAAGTGGGTCCGTGTCAGATCAGGCTAATTCATCACCTGTCCCCCGGTCAGGGGCAGATCGATACCGGTCAGAAAGGAGGCACCCTCGCCGAGCAGAAAAGCGATGGCGCGGGCCACATCGTCCGGAGTGGCGAGACGCCGCAACGGGGTACGGGCGATTTCGGTTTTGAAAATCCGTTCGTTCAGGTGTTCGGTCAGGTCGGTGCGCAGCAGTCCGGGGGAAACCGTGTTGACCCGGATGGCATCCTCGGCCCACTCCACGGCCAATGCCTTGGAAAATCCCTTGAGGGCATACTTGGCCGCCACATAATCGGCCATGTGGGCCGGCGGAGTATCCTGAACCACCTGGGAGAGCACATTGACCACCGCACCGCCATTTTTTTTCAGATGGGCATGGGCGGCGCGGCAGAGTTGATGGACCGCCCGGAGCTGGACATCGAGATGCTGGGAGAAATGGGACCATTCCAGATCCTGGATGGGGCGATGAAACAGCTCGCCGGAGGCCGTATTGACCAGCCCGTCGAGACGGCCAAAACTCTGCAACGTCTGTTGGAGCAGGCGTTCCACGGCGGCAGCCTCCCGCAGATCGGCCTGGAGGGCCATGGCGGTGCCGCCGGACGCGGTGATCTGCTGCACGATCCGTCTGGCCTGCTCTTCGTTCTGGAAATAATGGACCACCACCGCCCAATCCGCAGCCGCCAGCAGCGCGGCGGTCACCGAGCCGACCCCACCCGATCCACCGGTGATCAGGACGGTTTTGCGGCCCGGCTGCAAGACGGGAGGTGTCCCGGCAACCCCTTCCGGGGGTTGGGCGCTCTCTTCGTCGCGAATTTTGACCCGCGCCATGCCGCCGACCGCCACCTGATCGTCGGCGTTGCGGATTTCGGTGGCGAGCAGAATGGTGCGGGTGGTGGGATTCTTGCCAATGACCCGCGCCCAGGCCGTCAACCGCTCCCCGACCCGCACCGGACGCCGGAACGCCAGATCCTGGGCCAGATACAGGGCGTGCCGCCCCGGAATCTGCATGCCGACCAGTTGCGAAAACAGCGCGGCCAGCAACATGCCATGGACCACCCGCCCCTCGAACCCGGCAGCCACCGCATAGTCGTGATCCAGATGCAACGGGCTGAAATCCCCGCTGACAGCGGCGAAACGATCGACATCCTCGGCGCTGAACCGTTTTTCCAGCCGGAAGGCGTCGCCGACCTGGATTTGTTGGAAGGTCAATTCGGAAGCGGGAGGGATGGTGGTCACGGGCATGCCAATGGTGAAAAGTCAATGCGATGGCGAATAGAGTACCCCTTTTCGCCGCTGCCACCAAGTCTTTTTCACCGCTGGCACCCGGTTATCGGCACCTTATCATGGCATTTTTTTTGCTTGGGTGAATAGCGTCAAACGATCAACCCATGCAGCGAACAGGAGGTCTCCCATGTTTGAAAGTGCCGATCTGATGCGCCTCAAGCTGGACCTGCTCAGAGAGATTCCGGCGGCCTACAGCTCACTGATCAGCCGTCTGCACCGCGAGGGACTGGCGGAGATGGAAGGGGTGGACGATGCCCGGCAATCCCGGCTGTGCGGCATTCTGGACGATTATTACGACCGCTTCATTCTGCTCCGATGAGCGCGACCACCAGCAGATAGCGTCCGGCCTTGCCCAATGCCACCAGCAACGAAAACCGGACAAAAGGGACACCGAACATCCCGGCTGCAAAGGTCAGCGGATCGCCGATCAACGGCAACCAGGAAAAAAGCAGACTCCACGCCCCGCCCCAGGCGCGAAACCGTTCTCCCGCCCTGGACAGCGACTGCGGATCCACGGGAAACCAGCGACGGGTCTGGAAACGCAGACAATAGCGCGCCAGACCCCAATTGATCTGCGCCCCGAGCACATTGCCCAAGGTCGCGGCCCCCCACAACAACCAGGGGTCGAATTCACCGGACAGCAGCAACGCCGCCAGAATCGCCTCGGACGAAAACGGCAGGATCGTGGCTGCCAGCAGCGAGGCGAAAAAAAGCGATACCACCCCCAGATCCATCTCACCCGGCCCCTTGTTTGCCCTCTGGATCTTGCCCTCTGGATCTTGCCCTCTGGATCTTGCCCTCTGGATCTTGCCCTCTGGATCGTTGGCGCTTCGTCACCCCCCGGCGATCAGCCCCAGAAACACCAGCCATCCGAACCACTTGTTGGACAGAAAAGCCCGCAATTCGGCGCCGGTCTCCCGGTGGCGGATCACGAAAAGCTGCCAGCCCGCGTGAACCAGCGCACCCAGCAGAAAAAGGGCATAAAAGCCATTCAGGTGCAGGCGGATTCCCAGCACGGCCAACAACCCCAGCGTCAGCAGATAGAGCAGACCGGTCGCCGCGATGTCGAAACGACCAAAAAAGATCGCCGTGGAATGGACCCCCACCTTCAGGTCATCCTCCCGGTCCATCATGGCGTAGATGGTGTCGAAACCGATGGTCCAGCAGATGGCGGCCACGAACAGAATCCATGCCTCCACGGGCAGTTCCTGAACGGCGGCGCTCCAGGCGATCGGCACGCCCCAGGCAAAGGCCACCCCAAGATGCACCTGGGGCGTGGGAATGAAACGCTTGGCAAAAGGATAGGTCAGGGCAAGCAGCGCCCCGGCCACACACAGCCCGAGCGTCATGACCGGCAACAGCGCGCCAAGGGCCAGGGCAACCGCCAGCAGTCCCACCAGCAACCGCTTGGCAGCCCTCAGGGAGATGCGCCCGGCAGCCAGAGGACGGGTGCGGGTGCGGGCCACCAGCGGATCGATATCCCGATCCGTGATGTCGTTGGCCACGCAGCCGGCGGAACGCATCACGAAGGCGCCCAAAGAGAAAATCACCAGCAACGACCACGCGGGACGCCCCCCGCCCGCTGCGGCCAGCGCCCACAAGGCGGGCCAGAGCAAAAGCCAGGTGCCGATGGGCCGATCCGCCCGCATCAGCAGCAACGACTCCCGCATCCAGGCATGGGGCAGACGCCCGATCCAACCGCTCACCGGGAGAGATCCATCAGAAAGAGTTCCAGAATGCGCCCGTACACCACACCAGCCACCAGAAACAACGAGCGACGCACGAGAAACCGGTGGGCCTCCTCCAGTCCGACCCGACGGGCCAGGCTCGGACTGTGACCAAGGGCCAGATGCAGATCAAGCCGCTCCACCGGCTCGTCCTGCGCCAGAAAAAGCGTGCCCAACGGCTCCTCACCCTGTTCGATGGCCCGACGGATCGCCGGAGGCATGCCCGAAAGCGCCAGCCGGGAGTGGGCAAAAACCAGATCGCGATCGCCCAACGTCAACCAGGCGTTGCGGGAGAGCAGCCCCTCCTGCCCATCGGGAACGGCATACCCCGCGCCCCAAAGAAGGGCATCCACGGTGTCCACGGCCAGCCGTTCCTGACTCTCCAGCCGCACCCTGGATGGCGCGGCGGTCAACACTTCCAGACGACGGGTCAGAGAGTCGGTGCTGGAGACGAGTGCCCGAAACCGGGTCGCCACCGGCAGATCGTCCAACCCGAAAAAGGGTTCCGGAGCGAGCCAGGGAGTCAGCAGATGAAGTGAAAAGGGCAACGACATGGCATGCCAATTGAAGCGGGAGTTTCCATACCGGGTGGATGAGGGTTGCAATGCATGGTAAACTTATCAACTTTCGCATGATGGGGGGATCATCCCCTCACCCCCCAACCGTGGAGATCCCTGACGGGAGTTCCGCGATAAAAGTATCCTGGAATGGTGCCGTGGGCAATGTGTCCTCGGCAGAATCGAGCCACCCTCAGCGATTTTTTTACGGGTCATGACTCCACGACTGTTTGTTTCCCAACCGTTGCGTGCCGGAGAACGGATCGCGCTCGACGACACCGAACGGCACCGGGTGGCCCGGACCCTGCGCCTGCGACCGGGTGACGGGGTGACGCTCTTCAACGGCGCCGCCGGCGAATGGCACGCGCAGATCGTCGCGACCGCCCCGGAACTGATCGTCGAACCGCTCCGCTTTGTGGCCGGAGAACGGGACTCCCCGCTGGCCGTGACCCTGATTCTGGGACTGACCAAAAGCGGTTCCATTGAACTGGCGGTGCAAAAAGCGGTCGAAGCTGGTGTGGACCGGATGATTCCGCTGCTCACCCGCTACGGCGTGAGCCGACCGGATGCCCGCCAGAGCGAAAACAAAACCCGACGGCTGCAACGCATCGCCGTGGAAGCGGCCCAGCAGTGTGGCCGGACACGGGTGCCGGAACTGCTCGATCCGCTGGGCTGGGAGGCGCTGGAAGGCGTGCTGGATTCCGCGCCCCGACTGCTCTTCTGGGAGGCAGCCGGAACGCAAGGAGCGCGCCTGAAGGAACTGCCCCACCCCGGCAACGCCATCACCCTGCTGATCGGTCCCGAAGGCGGATTGAGCGCCGAAGAGGTCGATCTGGCCCGGGAGCGGCTGGGATTCGTCACGGTCTCTCTGGGACCGCGCATTCTGCGCGCCGAAACCGCTGCCATCATCACGGTCGCAGCCTGTCAACTGCTGTGGGGAGACATGGGATGAATCCGCGTCGCTGGTGGATCATGATGCTTGGGTTGATCGGCGCAGCCGCCCTGCTGACCTGGGGCTTCATGATCACCGCTCCGACGCGGATGTATGTTTCAACCCGCTTGCAGATGGGCACGCTGGTCTCCATCTCCACCTGGGGCGTGGAAGAGAACAAGGCGGATCGGGCCATGGATCTGGCCTTCGAAGAGATTGGCCGGATCGAGGCCATGATGAGCCGTTTCATGCCCGAAAGCGCCGTGGCCCATTTGAACCAGGCGCCACGCGGCGAACCCCATGCCGTACCCGAAGAACTGATCGGAGTCATCGAACGCGGCGTGGAGATGGGACGACTGACCAGGGGGGCCTTCGACATCGGCATCGCCCCCCTTTCGGATGTGTGGGGTTTCTCCCGCGAGCCTCCGCCCGAAGCCCCGCCCCCCACCGCAGCGATCCACAACTGGCTCGATGCCCGCAACGGCCTGCCCGATCAGGGCATCACCATCACTCCGGAACAGCAGATCCTGCTGGCCAATACCGCCGTCGCGCTGGATCTCGGCGGCATTGCCAAAGGCTATGCGGTGGAACGCGCCCTGGAGGTGCTGCAACGGGCCGGTGTGGCCAATGCGCTGATCAACGCCGGCGGCGACATGCGCATTGCCGGCGCCAAGGGGGGACAACCCTGGCATATCGGCCTGCGTGATCCCAGAAATCCCGAAGGCGTGGTGGCCGTGATGGATGTGGCCGGTTCCCGCGCCATCTCCACCTCCGGCGATTACGAACGCTATTTCATGTCCGACGGGGTGCGTTACCACCACATTCTCGATCCCAAGCTGGGTGCGCCAGCCCGTTCGGGTCTGATTTCAGTCACCGTTCAGGCTGCGGACTCGATGACCGCCGATGCCCTGAGCACCGCCCTCTTCGTCCTGGGCGGAGAGGAGGGACTCAAACTGCTGCGCCATTTCCCCGGCAGCGAGGCATTCCTGATCCGTGCCGACGGCACGTTCATCAAAACACCCGGATTCATCGGCACCAAGGCTGCGCCCCGATGAAATTTCCGGCCCTGCTCGCCCGCGCCTCCACCCCCATGGATCGCCTGGTGATGGGAATCACCGCTCTGGCCATCGTGGTCAGCGGCGTGACCGCCCATGGCAAACCGGGAAAACAGGCCGTGGTCTTCCGGGACAACCGACCGGTGCTGACCCTGCCGCTCTCCCAGGACACCAAAAAAGAGCTTGCCGGACGACTCGGCCCGGTGACCATTCAGGTGGAACAGGGACGGGTCCGTCTGCTGGAATACCAAAGCCCGCGCATGATCGGCACCCGCACCGGTTGGATCCAGGGCGCCGGACGCACCACGGCCTGCGTCCCGTGCGGCGTGCTGGTGCGGGTGGAAGGCCAACCGGAGAACACGCCGGATCAGGGATTCGACGCGGTGAGCGAATGAACGCGCTGCTGCCCATGCCCCGCCTGCGGCGTGATCTGCTGATCGCCTATCTGGCCGCCGCCGCCGTGATCGCCCAGGTGATCGAAGCCGCCCTGCCCGGCCCCGGCCCCTGGTTCAAACCGGGTCTGGCCAATGTCTTCACCCTGGTGGCCTTTCTGCGCCTGGGATGGAGCGCCGCCGCCGGAGTCACCGGCCTGCGGGTGCTGGCCGGATCGTTGGCGCTGGGCACCCTGTTCACACCGGGATTCTTCCTGAGCCTTGCCGGAGGCTGCGGAGCGGTCGCCATGCTGGCCGTGGTCCGCTTTCTGCCGGGACTCGGACCAGTGGGCATTTCGTTGCTGGCCGCCCTGGCCCACATGGCGGCCCAGACCGCTGTTGCCGGATGGCTGATCATCGGCCATGCCGGAATTGTGGCGCTCCTGCCGTGGCTGCTGGCCGGATCCTGGATCTCCGGAGTGCTCAACGGATTGCTGACCTTTCTGATCCTGGAGCAACTCGATCGCCATCGCGCCCTGTTGACCGGACCATGAACACCCCAGACCCCTCCCTGCCTGCGGAACCGCTGCTGGACGACCCGGCGCTCCCCAATCCCGCCGAACCGACCCTGCCCGCGCCCAACCGGTTTTATTTCCGGCTGGCCCTGGCCCTGTCGCTGCTCTTCCATCTGCTGCTGTTGGTCCGGCTGGAGTGGGATGCCACGCAACAAACCCCCAAAACCGACCTCACGCCCATCCCGGTCCAACTGGTCCGAATGGCGCCTCCGGCCACAAAAACTGCCGCCCCCCCCCGAGAACCCGACCAACCGGCAATCGCGGATGAAACCGCTCCGATCCTCCAGGAGATGATCCGGGAAAACCTCCAGGAGTCCACCCCGCCTCCGGCAGACCCGACCCCGGCGCCACCACCGCCCGCGCCTCCGACAGACCCGACCCCGGCGCCTCCTCCTCCCGAGGCACCGGTCGTCCCGGCGCCCCAGGCCACACGGCCCAAAAGCAAACCACCCGCCCCGACCGGCAAGAGCAAACCTCCGGTGGTCGCCGCCCCGACCGCACTCCCCACCCCCGACAAGCCCGCCGCCGGACCATTGAATCTCGCTCCCGGACTGCGCGACCTGACCCGCTGGGACCAGGAGCGCACCGAACGGGCACGCCAGGAAATTTTCAAGGCACAAGAGGAGACGGTCAATCTCGACACGCCGAAACCGCGTTACTCCAGCTATTTCGCCCGTCTCAAGGAGCAGATCCAGCAGGGATGGATCTATCCCACCCAGGCCAAACGGGAGGGGTTGGCCGGCGCGTTGTCATTGCGATTCACCATCGAGCGCAGCGGCATGATCACCGACATCCGGGTACTCAACAGCTCGGGCGTTGCCATCCTCGACGAAGCCGCCCTGCAAGCGGTACGCAACATCACCCCGTTTCTCCCCCTGCCGGATGACTGGGAACTGGAGAAATTGCACGTCAAAACCATTTTCGAGTATGTCCGGGGAGGCTTTCAATGGAGGCGTTGAACGATCCGGCCATCCGCACCCGGCTGGCCCAGGAACTGCTCGCACACTATGGCCGGAATGGCCGCGATCTGCCCTGGCGACGCACCCGCGACCCCTACTGCATCTGGCTGGCGGAAATCATGTTGCAGCAGACCGGGGTCAAAAGTGTCGTGCCCTATTTCGGACGGTTCATCACCCGTTTCCCGACCCTGCCCGCGCTGGCGGAGGCGCCACTCGAAGCGGTGCTGGCCCTCTGGCAGGGATTGGGATATTACCGGCGCGCGCAACATCTGCATGCGGCGGCCAAAGCGATGGTCCAGCACCACCAGGGCAGAGTGCCCGAAGATTATGCGACCCTGGTTCAATTGCCCGGCATCGGCCCGAGCACCGCCGGAGCCATTCTGGCCATTGCCTTCGACCAGCACCACGCGATTCTCGATGGCAACGTCAAACGGGTTCTGACCCGCCTGCTGGCGTTCGATCAGCCTCCCGACTCGACCCCAGGCAACAAAAAACTCTGGGAAGCCGCCCGCCTGCTCACCCCTGCCGGTCAGGCCGGAACCTATGCCCAGGCCATCATGGATCTGGGCGCCGCCGTCTGCCGCCCCCGCCAGCCCGACTGCCCGGCCTGCCCCTGGCATCCCTGGTGCCAGGCCAACATCCTGGGTCGGCCCGAAGCCTTTCCGATCCCGTCGGCCCGCAGCGTCAAACCCCACAAATATCAATTCAACGCCCTGGTGCTGCGCGCGGAAGGTCGCCTGCTGCTGCTGCCCAAACCGGCTGGAGGACTGCTGGGTGGACTATGGCACCCGCCGGGCGCGGAACCCGGTCCGACCTCCACCCCGCCCGCTCCTGGGTTCGTCGCTCAATGGCTGCGCGACCATCATGGCCTGGTGGTGACCCTGCCCGTGGCCTTGCCGCCGGTGGATCACATCTTTACTCATTTCAAATTGACCGTGTTTCCCTTTTTCTGCGCCTGGCGCGCCGGAGAACTGCCGGTCAGGAGCGAGCACCGCTGGATCGATCCAGCCCAGGACCGCACCACCCCCATCTCGACCCTGCATCGCAAGGTGTTGGCCGCTTTGCCCAACCAGATGGAGCTGTCCCGGTCGTAACTTGCAAGATGGGGGGAGCCCCCCCTCACCCCCCAACCGTGGACCTCCCTGGCGGGAGTGCCACGGTAGCCGTCGGGACAACTCCTCCCCTCTTTGGCAGCCGGTCAGGCCATGGCGGCCAGAACCGCCGCGTAATCCGGTTCTTCGACGATCTCGGGAACCTGCTGGGTATAAACCACCTTGCCAGCGCCATCCACCACCACCACGGCGCGGGACAACAGACCGGCCAGCGGACCATCCACGATGCGCACGCCATACGCCTCGCCAAAGCCACGGGCACGCATTTCGGAGACCGAGTGCACCGACTCCAGCCCTTCGGCACCGCAAAAACGTTTGTGGGCAAAGGGCAAATCCAAAGAGACACACAGGATCACCGTATTGTCCAGTTTGGCGGCTTCGGCATTGAAACGACGTACCGACATGGCGCACACGGCGGTGTCGATACTCGGAAAGATATTCAGAACAAGACGTTTGCCAGCAAAACTCCCCAGCGTCACATCGGCCAGGTCGGTGCCGGTCAGACAAAAATCAGGAGCCGTGGAACCCACAGCGGGCAGGGTGCCGCAGGTGTGAATGGGATTGCCTTTGAGCGTAATCTGGGACATGGATCGAAACTCCGGAAGATCGTGAAGGCGGTTGAAAGGGCAAGAAATTCCTGCAAGATTAACGCTGAAACCCCACGCCGTCAACCCCATTTTCCCGGTTGATCCTGATCCCCGAGAAAAAAATGTGGAACTAATTCGTCCTGCCTCCGGTCCATCCGACAAGTCGCACAGAGCAGAAACCCAGCCATGAAACAAAAGCATACTCAACCAAGGAGAAGAGAAAACATGAAAGCCAATGTCGGTGGTATCGATCGCATTTTACGCCTCGTTGTCGGGGCCGGACTGCTCTCCCAGGTCTTCGTGGGGCTGCACACCCCCTGGGGATGGGTCGGCGTGATCCCCCTGTTGACCGGAGCGGTCAAATTCTGCCCCTTCTATCCCCTGCTCGGCCTGAGCACCTGTTCCTGCGCCAAGGATCCGGTGTAAGCCGCTGTTGCCCCGGAAAAGGTGTTCTCCCCACCTGTTCCGGGGCGACGATCACGGTGAATACGCCTTGCCGCTGCGCAACACCCCCAGAAAAATCTCGCCATAGCGTTCCAGCTTGCGCGATCCCACGCCATAAACCTCTTCCAACTGAGCCAGCGTCCTGGGACGCAGATCGATCATCTCCTGCAAAGTCGAGTCGGAAAAAATGACATAAGGTGGAACCTGCTGCTCCCTGGCCAAATAGGTACGAGTGGCTTTCAGCGCAGTCAGCAGCGGCTCATCGCTCCTGGAAAGCTGAAAAACCGGTCGCTCCCGCCGCTTGCGGCCCTCGCGCCGGGGTTTCTCTTCCTCCGGATCCTGACGGAACAGCACCTGCTGCTCGCCCCGCAGCACCGGACGACACGCTTCGGCCAACCCGAGTCCCCCGAATCCCACCACATCGACATGCGCCAACCCCCTGGCCACCAGTTGCCGGAACACCGAACGCCAGGAGGCGACGCTGCGCTGACGCCCCATGCCAAACAGTTGCAACTGCTGATGTCCGAAGGATTTGACCCGCTCGTTCTCCTCGCCGCGCAACACATCCACCAGATGATTGACCCCGAATCGCTGACCCGTGCGATAGATGCACGACAAAGCCAGACGCGCCTCCTCGGTGCCATCCCAGGTGGGAACCGGCTCCAGACAGGTATCGCAATTGCCGCAAGAGGTCTCCATGTTCTCCCCAAGATGACGCAGCAACACCCCGCGACGACAGGTCACGCTTTCGCACAATCCCAACAGCGACTCCAGCTTGTGGTGCTCGATCCGCTTGAACTCTTCGCTGGCCGGCGAATTGACGATGAAACGACGCAACATGACCACATCATCCATTCCATAGGTCATGAAGGTCTGAGCCGGCAAACCATCCCGCCCGGCCCGGCCCGTCTCCTGATAATAGGCTTCGATGCTCTTCGGCAAATCGAGATGGGCCACGAAACGGACGTCGGGCTTATCAATTCCCATGCCAAACGCAATGGTGGCCACCATCACAAGCCCCTCTTCGTTCAGAAACCGATCCTGATGGCGTTGACGCAATTCACCGCTCATGCCCGCATGATAAGGCAAGGCGCGAATGCCCCGTTTTGCCAACCAGGCAGCGGTTTCGTCCACACTGTTGCGGGAGAGACGATAGACAATCCCGGCATCTCCGGGATGTTCGGTGCGCAGGAAGGCAAGCAACTGGTCGTGAGGATGTTTTTTGATGGTGATCCGATAACGGATGTTGGGGCGATCGAAACCGCCAATGAAAACCTGTGCCTGATCCAACTCCAACCGCTTGAGAATCTCCATGCGGGTCGGCGGGTCGGCCGTGGCGGTCAGGGCCAGACGCGGCACACCGGGAAATCGCTCCTTGAGAATCCCCAACCCCAGATAATCGGCCCGGAAATCATGTCCCCACTGCGAAACGCAATGGGCCTCGTCAATGGCCAACAAGGCCAGCGGTTTGCGCACCAGCCACTCCAGGGTATGGGAACTGAGCAACCGCTCCGGGGAGACGTACAACAGATTCAACATCCCCTCGTCCACCTGACGCATCACCTCCCCGGCCTCGCCCGGCGCAAGCTGGGAGTGCAGACCAGCCGCCGCGATTCCCAATTGCCGCAAGGCAGCCACCTGATCGCGAATCAACGCGATCAGCGGCGACACCACCACCGCCAGTCCGGGACGCAACAACGCCGGAATCTGAAAACACAACGACTTGCCTCCACCGGTGGGCATCAACACCAAAGCATCCCCACCCGCCATCACCCAGGCAATCACCTTTTCCTGATCGCCACGGAAAAAAGGGTAACCAAAGACACGCCTCAAAATGGCCAATGCCGGATTGAGGCGTTCATCCGCATGCTCACGACCCGTGGGGTCGATCGGTGGAAGAATTTCCATAACGCTGCCAAACACCCTTTCGATTCAGACGCATTCCGGGTAACATACCTACCCCAATGCTTCACCTTCACACGCAAAAAGGCAAGCCTCATGAATGGACCATCCTGCCCCAAGCCCAAAACCATCGCGTTCATCGCCAAATTGAGCCTGCAACAACGCATTGCCTTGATCCAGATTCTGGCACTGCTCGGCATCCTCATCACCGGCGTGGTCACCCTGCAAGCCAAAAAGGCCGGCATGCTGGAAGACCGACAACTCAAAACCCGTCATCTGGTCGAGTCGGCCTACAACATCCTCGAACATTTCCAGGCCCGCCAGACCGCCGGAGAGATGACCCAGGATCAGGCCCAGGAAGCCGCCAAAGGGGTGATCCGCTCCATGCGCTACGGCGAAAAAGGGGCCGACTATTTCTGGATCAACGACATGACCCCGAAAATGGTCATGCATCCGATCAAAACCGACCTCGTTGGCAAATCGATGGCGGATGTCACCGACGCACACGGCAAAAAATATTTCCTTACCTTCGTTGAGGTGGTCCAGAAGAACGGAGAGGGATTTGTCGATTATTTCTGGAGCAAAAACAACGATCCAAAAGATGGCGTTCCAAAAATTTCTTATGTGAAAGGATTCAAATCCTGGGGCTGGATCATCGGCACCGGCATCTATGTTGATGATGTCGATAAACAGTTCACGGGCGACCTGATCTTCCTGGCCGAGGAGATGCTGTTCGAAGCCCTGCTGCTCATGGCACTGTCGTTTCTGATCGCCCGGACCATTCTGCTCCAGGTTGGCGGCGACATCCACCAGGTGCAATACACGGTTCAGCGTCTGGCCGAAGGGGACATGAGCATCCGGGTGAAAAGCAAAAGCGGTGAAAATACCGGCATCGCCTGCGCAGTCAACCGGCTGGCCGACCGGCTGGAACGGATCATGCGCATCGTCAATCTCCACTCCGGCGGCATCACCGCCTGCGTGAGCGAATTGGTCAAAATCCGCGACCAGATTGCTGATGATGCGAGCAGTTCACAACGCATCGTCTCGGGCGTCTCCGAAAAGAACACCATCCTGGCCGGAGAGATCAACACCATTGTCCACGCCATCGGCGAATCCACCGAAAGCGTCAATGCCATCGCCCAATCCGCCGAAGAGGTCTCCAACAACATCATCACCATCGCCGCCGGCGCCGAAGAGGCCAGCGCCAATATCGCCACCATGGCCGCTGCCGCCGAAGAGATCACCGCCAACATCGACGGCGTGAACAACAACCTCTCCAAAGTGGATCTGTCGGTCAAAAATGTCGCCGCTTCCATCGACAATATCACGGCTGCCCTCGAAGAGATCAACCGCCGCTGCCAAAGCGCCAGCGCCGAATCGGAAACCGCCCACACCAATGCCCTCGGCGTGCGCGAGGTGATGAATCGCCTTTCGGCCTCGGCCCAGGAGATCGGCGATGTGGTGGACATCATCAACAATATCGCCGAACAGACCAACATGCTCGCCCTGAACGCCTCCATCGAGGCCGCCGGAGCCGGAGACGCGGGCAAAGGATTCGCGGTGGTGGCCAACGAGGTGAAAGAACTGGCCCGCCAGACCTCGGACGCCACCCGGCTGATTTCCGAAAAGATCAACCGCATTCAGGGCAACACCCGCGAAGCCACCGAGGCCAATACCAGCGTGGCCGGCAGCATCGACCGCATCAACGAAGCCAACCGCGAAATCACCGACTCGGTGGAGGTGCAGTCCGAAGCCATGGTGACCATTTCCAACGCCATGGACGAAGTGGCCAACGCGGCCGGAGAGGTCACCCGCAGCGCCCTGGAACTCGGCACCGCCGCCCAGGAGGTGGCCCGCGCCGCCCAGGAAGCGGCAGCCGGCACCGGAGAAGTGGCCAAATCCGCCTCCGCCGTGGCGGTGGCCGCCGAATCCATGGCCGAAAAGACCCGCGTGGCCCAGACGCTCTCCAACAACATCATGAACTCGACCCAAACCACCATCGAGGCCACGGCCACGGTGCAGGAAAACATGCAGGAGGCCTCCAGCGTGGTGGCCATGACCCGTGGCTCCTCCACCCAGTTCAGCCGCATGGGCGAAGTGCTGCAAGACATGTGCGGCGCCTTGTACGCAGCCCAGGCCGAAGCCGATCTGGGTACCCCGATGTTCGACATGCGCCAATCCAAAGCCTTCTTCCTCGGCTGGCACAGCCGCATGGAACAGGCCATCCCGGGACGCATCAAGATCACCCAGGCCGAATGGCCCAAATCCGAAGCATCCCCGATCCATGCCTGGATCCAGGCCACGGCCAACACCCCCTATGGCAAAACCCAGCATTTCGAGGAGATGCACCAACTCCATGGCCAAGCCTTGACCAAGGCCACCGAAACCTTGCAGCGCATCGAAAAGGTGGCCGAAGAGGGACCGGAAAAGGCCGATCAGCGGCTGCTCGAATATCTTGCCCTCATCAAGAAACTTTTCTCAAAGATGGATATCCTCTACCTGGAAAACGGCAAGGAGTTTACCGACGAGGTGCTCTTCTTCCCCTGGACCGACACTCTCAATACCGGCATGAAGGATATCGACGACGATCACAGAAAGCTCGTGGACATGATCAACCAGATCCACAAACTGCTCAAGGAGAGCGCGGGCAAGGACGAGGTTGGGAAAATCATCACCGCCCTGGCCGACTATACCCATTTCCATTTCGGGCGCGAAGAAAAACTCTTCGATCTGCACAAATACCCGGAAACCCCGGCTCACAAGGCCAAGCATGTCAAGCTGCTGAATGAAGTCGCCGCTCTTGCCAAGCGATTCGAGGAGGGGGATTTTGCCGCACCCATGGATCTGTTGAACCTGGCCAAGATCTGGCTGGTCAATCACATCATCAAGACCGACATGCTCTATGTCAAATTCTTCAAGGAAAAGGGGGCGATCTGAGCGACTGACTGATCGAAACCATTGAAAGAAAAGAGGGGGTCTGGGGGATTCATCCCCCAGACCCCCTCTTTTCTTTCAATCATTGCAAACGATCACTCTTTTTTCGCGGCGCGCGCCTTGAGAAAAGAGACGATCCGGTCGGTCTCTTCCTGGCCAGGAATGGTCCTGCTCATGTTTTTCATGTGGCTTTTCATCCGCACCACCACCTCACGCCAATCCCTGGCCTCGTGCTGGGCCGGATCCGGGAGACGATGGCACTGCATGCAGATCTTCAGAAACTCCTTGGCACCCTCGGCATCCGGCGCCACATCCCCGGTGTTGATCGCCTGCAAGGCATGGCCGGTCACATACGAAAACATCACCTGACTCTCGCCATAAGTCGGCACATGGAAATCCTTGAACTGAGCACGCATCACCTGCATCCGCCAGATCATCCGCCAAAAAACCTGATTCCACTCCTCGTGGGTATGCATGCCGGGGCCGGGCACACTGTGACACTGCCCGCAAAAACGATACACCAGTTTGGCCCCCGGAGATTCCGCGTCTTTGAGATCGGTGGCAGCCAACGTCGGCAGCAATCCACCCATGTTGCCGAAATGCAGAAATTCCTGCGAGGATTCCGGCGTGGATTTCACCTCCGCGCTTTCACCCGGAATGGATGAAAGCCATAATAAACTACCAACTGCCCACGAAAGCAATTTATAATGTTTTCTCATATTGGATTTTCCCGTCAAAGTGGTTGATTCATCCCATCAATTCCGCCAGGGCATCATTCATCTTCTCAAGCCGTTCGACGATGATGATCACCAATTGCTGGGTGAGTTTGAGTTGAAACGGACAATCGAACTGCGCCAAGGCATGCTGATCCAGCTTGAATACATTCACCAACCCTTCTGCCACCACACTGGCCATGCGGCGACGCCCCCCCACCAGAAAAGCCGCCTCGCCAATGATCGATCCCGCTTCCAGATAGGCGATGATGTGTTCCGGATGGTCATCCTTGCGTACCAGGGCCGCACCATTGAGAATAATATAAAGAGAGGAGTCCTGGGTATCCCCCTCCTGGATGATCACCTCGCCACTTTTGAACAACTCGAAACAGTGGACATGCTCGGCCAGCAGCCGTTTCTCCGGATCGGTGAAGGGGGCAAAAAAGGGGATTGCCTCCATCATGTTAAGAATGGTGCTCATGTCATACCCCTGTGAGTCGCGGTAGAACACGTCAAAAGGGCATATGCTTGCTGTCGGTTTGCCGAATCTTGACCTTTTTCTCCTTGATTCTGGGAGAGGCCGCCAGACGCAATCCCAGATCCGGACGACGGGAGGTCAGCGACTGAAATCCACGATTGGCACAACGCAATGCCGAGGGGTCATCCTGCCATCCCCCCCCGCGAATGGTGTGAAAAGAGGCATAACCCGGCGTTTTGACAGGATCCTGTTGGCCATAGCCGGGCTGATAGAGATCCTGGATCCACTCCCAGACATTGCCGCTCATATCCCGCAATCCCAACCGGTTGGCGGGACGCTGACCAACGGGTTGGGTGGTGCCGTTGCTGTTGCCGCCAAACCAGGCCACGCGGGCCGGATCGCTCCCTCCCGGAAAGACAATGCGCTGTCCTCCCCCGCGACAGGCGAACTCCCATTCCGCTTCCGTGGGCAGACGGAACTGGACATTCAAACGGACCTGGGCGTTGAGGGTGGCAATGAACTCGTTGACCTCTTCCCGCGAGACGCTTTCCACCGGATAGTTGTCCCCTTTGCGGAACCGGGAAGGATTGTTGTGCATCACCCGACGCCACTGACCCTGGGTGACTTCGGTCTCGCCCAGCCAGAAATCGTTGACGCAGACCTCATGGACCGGTCCCTCATCGGTTTCGCGGCCATCGGCTCTGGGGGGGGACCCCATGGGAAAACAACCGCCGTTGATCCAGAGCAGCGAGGCTTCGCTGGTGGGATCGCGCCAGGGCTGACCGGCTTTGACGACCAGCGCGGGTTTGATCGTGCTTCCTTCCAGATCCAGAGGCTCCCACTCGTTGATCAGTCCCGCATCGACGACTGCCGGGATCAGAAACATCAGGCCCAGCAACCAGGCTCCGGCGCGCGTCCGAACGGCCCGATGGCACAACGAATTGTTGCGAAAGAGTGCAATCATTGTTCGCCTCCAGTGCGGGTCAGGCGCATCTGGGTGGGGACCGACAGGATCGGATCCGCCGGTGGAGTGTTTTGGGCCAGACCGACTCTCAGGTAGGCAAAGGCTTCGGTGAGATCCACCCAGCCATCCTTCTTGCCTGCCGGGAATCCATCTGCGTCGCCGAGCATGCCTTTGAGCAGATGCCAGGTGAACGCGCCCTGTTGGCCCTGTCCATGGAGTGCCGCGCCCTGCTTGTCGGCAGCCACGGCCATGGGCTTGCCTTGCAGAAAAAGTCCCCGAGGCGGGGTCGCCGCAGATTGACCGTTCTGGATGGCACACTCGGGCGTGTTGTTGAAGCAGACATCCAGCAAAACGACCACATCCTTGTTGGGCAGGCGCGCCAGAGCCGATTGCAGCCAGGAGAGGGAAATGGCATGGTCGCCGTCCAGGCTGGAAAGCTGGCTGTTGGCAGGCAGCAACAGAGCGTCGTTGCCGTGGGGGATGCCCAGGCCGGAAAAGTAGAACAGCAAAGCGGTGTTGGGATTGTTCTGACCCTGCTTGATCAACCACTCCAGATCCTGGCGCAAGGTGACATGATCGGCAGCGTTGTTGAGACGCAACCGGACGTGATCCGCATCGTCCAGGAAAATCCCGCGTTTGGTCACCAGACGATGGAAATTGGTGGCATCCCGGTCCGCGAAGTGACGCGCCCGGATCCGCTTGTAGTGACTGATGCCCGCCACCACGGCATAGGCATCGGGACGTTTCTGCCAGGCGGTCAGCCCTGGCAGGGCCTGGATGCGATAATCGAGCATGGCGCTCTGGTCATCCACATCACCGGATTTGGCCCAGGTTTCGTGCGGCAGGGCGCGGGGAAACGGAATTTCCGCCTCGGGATCGGTATAGGCGAGCAGCAGTTGATCCTTGGTGCGCACGAAGCCCGCTTCGCTCGGATATTCCTTGACCAGCAGATTGATCGACTGACGCAAAGCCTCCATCCGTTCCCCCTGGCGGAACTGACGCCACAGGGTTTCGGTCACGAAGCCGGCTGCCATCTCACGCCACTGTTCCACCCGTTCGCCTTTGAGACCAGTCCCCTTCTCCTCCCGTTCCCGAGCCACCATGCGCATGATCCAGTCATAGGCCTCCAGATAGTTGCCGCGACGGAAAAGCGCAAAAAGTTTGGTGTGCGCCAGGGCCAGATTGCCGGGTTGCTTGGAAAATCCTTCCGAAGCCAGCAGATGAGCCTTGTGATCATCCCCCAGTTCGAACTTGACCCAGGCCAGATTGGCAATGGTCTTGACATGATCCGGGAAAGTCTCGTGCAGCTTTTCCCAGGTTTCCATGGCCTGTTTCTTCCTGCCGGCCTGATGATAGGCCAGGCCCAGATTGAAACCGATCACCGGATCGCTGGCACAGGTGGCATGGGCATTTTCAAAGGCTTTCAGGGCGTCGTCCGGCTTGGCATCGAGCAACGCGATGGCCTTGGTTTCGATCTCCCTGGCCACGGCGCAGGGATTGGACTGAACCGCCAACGCCGGACCGCTGACCAGCAGAGCAGACACGAACAGCAAAGGGATGAGGGGAGACAAGGCGCTTAATCCTCGATACGGGGGGCCAACCGACCAGCCGCATATTCGGCGGCCATTGTTTCCAGATCGATCACACGAATCTTCGAGGCTTTGCCCGCCGTGCCGAACTGCTCGAACCGCTCCTTGCAGACCCGATAGGCCGCATCCTCGGCTGGACGCAGATATTTGCGCGGATCGAACTCACCCGGCTTTTCGGCAAAAACCTTGCGGATCGCACCGGTCATGGCCAGACGCAGATCGGTATCGATGTTGATCTTGCGCACGCCGAACCGGATTCCGGTCTGAATCTCTTCCACCGGCACGCCATAGGTTTCGGGAATGGCGCCGCCATGGGCATTGATGATGGCCAGCAACTCCTGGGGAACCGAGGAGGAGCCGTGCATCACCAGATGGGTATTGGGCAGACGGGCATGGATGGCCTTGATGCGGTCGATGGCCAGGATTTCGCCGGTGGGTTTGCGACTGAATTTGTAGGCACCATGGGAGGTGCCAATGGCGATGGCCAAAGCATCGACCTGGGTGGCTGCCACAAAACGGGCCGCCTCCTCGGGATCGGTCAACAACCGATCCTTTTCCAGGGAGCCTTCGGCGCCATGACCATCTTCCTCCCCGGCCTTGCCGGTCTCCAGCGAGCCGAGAACGCCCAACTCCCCTTCCACCGACACACCGATGGCATGGGCCATCTCGACCACCTTGGCTGTGGTGGCCACATTGTAATCATAGGAGGCGGGGGTTTTGCCATCCTCCCGCAGCGAGCCGTCCATCATCACGCTGGTGAAACCGCTGCGGATCGCGGCATAGCAGACCGCCGGGGACTGGCCGTGATCCTGATGCATCACCACCGGCAGATGGGGATAGACCTCCAGGGCCGCCAGAATCTGATGGCGCAAGAAGGCCTCGCCCGCATATTTCCGCGCGCCCGCCGAGGCCTGGAGAATCACCGGACTGTCGGTCTCGTCGGCGGCGCGCAGAATGGCCCGCACCTGTTCCATGTTGTTGACATTGAAGGCAGGAATTCCGTAATCGTGCTGGGCGGCGTGATCCAGGAGTTGCCGCAAGGAAGCCAATGGCATGATCGATATCTCCCGTATTGAGTTGACGGCGCTCCACCGGACCAGATACCCTTGCATTTTGCTGTCGGGCAACCCCGGATGAGGTCGTGGATTTGACGCCACCTGATGAAAAGTCGATTGTACCCCAATCGCATAACGAAATGAATAGAAAAAATTCAGCTTCGGATTCCGCCGTGCTGCTGGAAGCGCATGGCCTCTGTGTCACGCGCGGCGGCGAGGCATTGCTGCGCGAGGTGGATCTGGTGGTGCATGCCCGGGAGATCGTCACCATCATCGGTCCAAACGGCGCGGGCAAATCCACACTGCTGGCCGCGCTGTTGGGATTGATTCCGCTGTCGGGTGGCCGGGTGACCCGACGGGCTGGACTGGTGATGGGCCATGTGCCGCAACGGTTGCGGGTGGATGCGGTGCTGCCCCTGACCGTGGCCCGGTTCATCGCGCTTTCGGCCCCGGATGCCGCCGCGCCCATGGCGATTCTGGAACGGCTTGGTTGCGACCATCTTTTGCATCGTCCCATGCATGCCCTTTCGGGCGGGGAGATGCAACGGGTGCTGCTGACCCGCGCCTTGAGCCGCAATCCCGATCTGCTGGTGCTCGACGAACCGGCCCAGGGACTCGATCTGACCGGCGAAGAGCAGTTGCACGCCTTCATGGATGAACTGCGGCGCGACAAAGGGATGGCCATTCTGCTGGTTTCGCACAATCTTCATTTTGTCATGGCCGGGGCGAACCGGGTGATCTGCCTCAATCGTCATGTCTGCTGTTCCGGCTCCCCGACCGCCGTACGCGCCACGCCGGAATTCCAGTTGCTGTTCGGCGACAAGATTCCTGCGGTGGGCTTCTATCAACATCATCACGATCACTGCCACACCCCGCGCGGGGTGGTCCGGGAGGTCTGACCATGGAAGATTTCATGGTGCGCGCGCTGCTTTCCGGCATCGGCATCGCCCTGGCCACCGGACCTCTGGGCGTTTTCGTGGTATGGCGGCGCATGGCCTATTTTGGCGACGCCCTCTCCCACGCCTCGCTGCTGGGAGTGGCCTTGGGTCTGATCACCGGGGTGAACATGAATGTGGCCATTGCCCTGGTCTGTCTGACCGTCGCCCTGCTGGTCACCTGGATGCAAAGCCGCCCCGAACTGCCCACGGATGCGGCCCTGGGGATTTTCTCCCATGGCGCGCTGGCGTTGGGATTGATTGCCACGGCATTGACCGACGGGGTGCGGGTGGATCTGATGGCGTATCTCTTCGGCGATGTGCTGGCTGCCGGATGGAGCGATGTGGCCTGGATCTGGACCGGTGCGGGGTTGGTGGGCGTGGTGATCCATCGCTACTGGAACGACTGGGTGAATGCCACGGTTCACGAGGGATTGGCCCAACTGGATGGCGTGGCCGTGGTGCGGATGCGACTGATGTTCATGCTGCTGACCGCCCTGGTCACGGCAGCGGCGCTCAAGGTGGTCGGCGCCCTGCTGATCACCGCGCTGCTGGTCATCCCAGCCGCCGCCGCCCGTCCCCTGGCCTCCACACCCGAAGGAATGGCCGCAGGCGCCATCCTCATCGGCACGGCCAGCACCCTCTTCGGCCTCATGGCCAGCTATCGCTGGGATCTGCCGAGCGGCCCGGCCATCGTGCTGATAGCCTGTGGCTGGTTCGGGGTGACGCTCGCGGCCAGCAAGGGTCGCAACCTGTTCAGGTCGTCCTCCGCACCAGTTCATCGCACACCCCGGCCAACCGCTGCGCCTGAATGCGACGGGAATAGCCGGTGACGATGTTCCGGTCCGGCAACTCGGAGGTGCCGGCGCGAATCCTTTCCAGAAACTCCAGCAGGGCCGGCAGAATCAATGCCTCTTCGGTCAAGGGAATGACCGAGTTCATCCCCGCCTCGCGCAGAATGCGGGCCGAATCCCCCTGCGCGCCGGTGAAGGCCAGAATGGGTCGGTTGGCGCGGAGATATTCAAACAACTTGGCTGGAATCAGGTGGTTGAAACTCTCTCCCTGGAACAACAACAGCCCGTCGGCCTGGAACATCTCCTGCAACGCCTGCTGATAGGGCAATGGGGGCGCGGTGACGACCAGATCGGCAAGCCCCCGCTTGCGGATCATCGCATTGATGATATCATCGTGGCTGGTGGCGCGCAGAATGACCCGCAGACCGATCCGATCCGGACCATGCTCCTCCGGGGAGCCGATCCGGCCCTGTTTGCGCAACTGGGCCAGAACGTTGAGCAACGGTCCGGGATTGCGCTCCTCGCTGCCGGTATAAAGCGTCCCTCCGTGCACCAGTGTCAGCGGGGTCTGCCTGGGCTGCATCGGCTTGCCCAATGAATCGAAACGGCGAAAGATCTTCTCGTCGAAGCCGTTCGGCAGCATCACCCACTTTTCCGCCGGCAACTCCGGATAGCGCGCGGCCAGAAACCGTTTCAATCCGGCTGTGCTGACCACCACCTTGGTCGCACGCTCCACGCTTTTGCGTTCGAGATCGGCAAAGGTTTTCTTCAGGCCCGGATCACGGGGATGCTGTCCGGTCACCAACGGATCACGCAGATCCACCACCCAGGGCAAACCGGTGAGACGGTGCAGGGTATGGGCGATCATCAGGGTGGTGGGAATCGGATAGGTGCTCCAGATCACCTGGGGACGATGACGCATGATCAGGTACAACCCCCACGCCACCGCGCCGGGATACCAGCTCGACCAGCGATCCGGCCAGGCGGTGGCGCGGAAATAGCGTCCGCGCAGCGACAGATGACGCGCCGCATCCAGAGCGGGAATGCGCTGCACCAGAATGTCCGGGGGGATTTCGTCGAGGCTCTCGGGGTCGATCTTCTCGTGGGCCAGGGCGCGGGTGGTCAGGATCATCGGCTCCCAGCCGAATTCCAACAGATCGCGCGAAAAACTCAAGGCACGCTGCGTCCCACTCGCCAAAGCCGGCGGGTAATGAAAGGCCACCATCAGGAGTCGTTTATGCACGTTTGCGGATTCCTGCCGACTTGGTTGGGAGCTGTGACCAGGATTTCATTGGACAAACACCGGTCCAAGGGGATATACTAGACTGGAATCGTCACCCAACTCAAGAGGAAGCCGCCATGCGGGCACCATCCCCTTTGACACATTGGCCTTTGTGAAAAAATTGGAAGCTGCCGGAATGGTCCGCGCCCATGCCGAAGCCTATGTCAGAGTCTTGTTCAAAGCCTTGCAACCGTTCGAAGCAGCACGAGACCAGGATCATCCGATCACCAGAAACGACCTTGCATCCACTCTTGTTTCCACCAAGACAAGCCTGCTGGCCTGGATGGCGGGCATGTTCACCGCTCAGGCGGTCCTGATCATCGGCGCAATGTTCTTCTTCCTGGAGACACCGCCCGCCCAACCAGTCTACCAGGCCCCGGCAGTCCAGGAGATGCGGCTGCCAACGGCACCGACCGCACCTGCTCCCACTGCGCCACCAGCCCGTTAACCCCCGACATTACGTCCTGGACAGAATCCGCGAGGCGGCATCCAGGGTGTCGATGGACATTTTGGTATTGGCCTTGCGGGTTTCCCGTTTGATCTTGTCGTAAATCTCTTCCCGGTGGACCTCGACATCGCGCGGGGCATCGATACCGATGCGTACCTGATTGCCCTTGATGCCCAGCAGGGTAATCTTGATCTCATCGCCGATGTTCAGGCTTTCACCGATTCTGCGCGTCAGTATCAACATGTCGTCATCCCCTCCCTGGGGGCAAAGAGCCGATCACAGGCTTCAGGCTTCCCCACCTGAGCATGCTCCATCTGGCCCCCTGCCAATGGGTTGCTAAAACTGCTTGGATAAAAAATGATACCCCGGTCCGCTCTGACGGAAACCCCGTCGGTCATAGGCGGTCGATTGCCCCTGCATCCCCCCCTTCAGGGCACGCAGCATGGTTTCGGTGGCCACCATCACCCCTTTGAAGATCGCCTGGTTCTCCCGATTGGAGCGATCCGCCTGTTCGATGCGCTGACGCAATCTCTCCCGATAAGCCAACAGACCGGTGTTGCCCCCCATGGCCTTGTCCAGTTCCTTGAGGTTCATCGCATCTCCGGCCAGCCCCAGCGCCTGTCCCATCTTCTGGGATTGGGCCTGACGGGAGCGATCCAGCCGCTTGATCTCCAGCAACACCTCTTCGACCTTGCGCGTGGCCAGCTCCAGTTCGTCGGGATTGCGGGCCTTCAAGGCGATCCGCTCCTGTTCCAACAGGGGGGTCAAGCGCTCGAACAGCCCGATCAACGGATCAAGCAGCGTCACGAGTCGTTGCGTCTCCGCAACCGCGTCAAAGGGAGAGGATGTCATGGTCCCGACCGACTCCAGGCGTTATATTGATTTCTTTCGTTCCATCAAGACCTGACGCAAAATCTTGTCCGCAACCTCCAGGCTGGAAACCTGATAACGTCCTCCGGCCAAAGCCTCCCGGATCGGTTCCACCAGTTCCACCCGCACATCGGGCGCGGCATGGATCGCCTCACCCGCTAGACCGAGCGTACGGGCGCCTGAGGAGAATTCGGCATCATCGGCCCTGCCTGCTCCGGCACTGCCTGCTCCGGCACTCCCCACGCCCGCACCCGACTTGCCCCCCGTGCGTTTGCGGGAGATGCGACCGAGTTGTCCGACATTGACGCTTTTGATTCTCGTGACCATGCCTCTTCACTTCCTTCAATCCCGATCCGACCCGGCCTGGGATCCGTTCAGGAGTCCCCGGCCACAACCGGATCCGCGGGGCCGACGCGAGTTGGATTGCCCGCCGCTGGTAAATGGGGTTGCGGGGTGACACCTGGAAGCGACGATCCTCCTTTAGACACCCCTGCCATACCTATCGGCGAATGGGCCACAGCGTTTAAGGAATTCTCGGCCCCCTTGGCACGATTGGCTGCGGCTTGCAAATCCGGCAACTGCGCCATCTGTCTGGAAACCGCCTGCTTGAAGATCGCCTCTTTCAATCCCAGACCGCTGTTGCCCCGGCTGAAATTCTTGGCATGCTCGGCGTCCAGCATCTCCCGGAAAATCTTTTCGCCCTGACTCTTGGCAAACAGCCCGCCATGGGGATCCTCGGGCACGGTCTGCCGCATGGATTTGAACAATTGCTGAATGAACATCGCCTCGAAGTCGGACGTGGCATCGTTCAAGCGGCGCTGATCTTCCCTGGAGATCGCGGGCGCAGCCGTTTTGGCCTGCGGGACCGGGACCGGCGGCAGAGAGGCAATGGGCGTGCTCACAGGATCTCCAGATCGGCCTGCAAGGCACCGGCGGCCTTGATCGATTGCAGAATGGCGATCAGATCACGCGGGGTGACACCCACGCCGTTCAGACCACGCACCAGATCCCCCAGGGTGACGCCTTCTTCCATTTCCAGCACTCTGGCATCCTTCTCGGTCACCGTCAATGCCGTATCCGGCGTCACCTTGGTGGTGCCCCCGGAAAGCGCATTGGGTTGGCTTACCTTCGGGGACTCCTTGACCTTGATGCTCAATCCCCCATGGGCCAAAGCCACGGTGGAGACGCGGACATTCTCGCCCATCACGATGGTGCCGGTCCGTTCGTTGACCACCACCCGCGCCCGCTGATCCGGATCCACCTGCACCGACTCCAACCGGGAGACGAAATTGACCACCCGTCCCTGATAATCCGGCGGCACCGTCAGCAACAGCGTACCCGAATCCCTGGCCACAGCCAATGGCTTGCCAAAAACATCGTTGATCGACTGGACAATGCGGTTGGCGGTGGTAAAGTCCGGATTGCGCAAGGAGAGTTGCAGTTGCTGCTCCTTGTTGAGTTCAAAGTCGATCTCTTTTTCCACCGTGGCCCCGCCGGAGATCCGACCCACCGTGGGATGATTCTTCTGCGCTGCGGCCCCGCCCCCTTCCGCCGAGAAGCCGCCCACCACCAACGGCCCCTGGGCCACGGCATAGATGCGACCATCCGCCCCTTTCAGCGGGGTGAGGATCAGGGTGCCGCCACTCAGGCTCTTGGCGTCTCCCAGCGATGAGAGGGTCACATCCAACCGGCTGCCCTGACGGGCAAACGGCGGCAAGGTGGCCGTGACCATCACCGATGCGACGTTTTTCACCTTGATCCCCTGCTCGGCGGAAATACCCATCCGCTCCAGCATCATCTTGAGGGACTGGTTGGTAAAGGCGGCGCTGGAATCTCCGCTGCCGTTGAGACCAACCACCAGACCGAATCCGGTCAGCGGGTTGTCCCGCACCCCTTCGATCTCCACCACGTCTTTCAGACGGGCGGCCTCGACCGGAGGCACGCAGACCAGCGCGGGTGCTGCGATCAACAGGGCCAGAATCCAATTCGGGCTGCGGCGGATGGTTTTCATGAACGTCACAGAATGTTAATGGTGGAGAAGAAACGATTGAACCAGCTCGGACGCTGCTGATCATCGATGTCGCCATCCCCGGAATAATCAATGCGCGCATCCGCAATCTGGGCCGAGGTGACCGAGTTGTCCGCACTGACATCCTCCGGTCGGACGATGCCCGAAAGAATGATGAACTGATTTTCATGGTTGATGGTGATATCGCGGCGACCCTCGATCCGCAGATTGCCGTTCTGCAAGACCTGCGTGACCATGCAGGAGATGCTCGCCTTCAACTCACTCTTCCGGTCGGTCTTGCCTTTTCCTTCCGAAGTGCTGCTGCCGGTGCCTCCCAAGGTGTTCGCGATGGCACCCGTGCCGATGGCGCTGTTGAGAAATTTGCCAACCGCATTATCCGAAGAGGAGCCGAAACTGCCATTCAATCCAATCGTGGAGTTGCCGGTACGGTCCAGTTTGGTATTGGCGTCCGTGACCGCACTGGAGGTCTCGGAGATGATCACCGTGATCAGGTCACCGATGTTTCTGGCCTTGTTGTCCAGAAACAGGGTATTGCGGTCCGTGGTCTGCCAGATGGAACCCTTTTTCGGGACCAGGGTTTCAGGGGGGGTCGGCTGCACAATGGCAACAGGAGCCGGAGGCCGTTCCGTGGCACGGGTCATGCCACAACCGCTGACCAGAAGCGGCAGCACGGGCAACAGGAGGACCATTCTGGAAAAACCGTTCATTGCATCCACTCCCTTGAAAGACACCTTACCACGCCAACACCTCTGCACGTCCCGGTCCGGTAATGCGGGCATCGAATTTCTTGTGACTGGCCGGATTCTCCATCGTGATCGTCTCACCCACCCGACCTGCCGATTTGGCAATCGCCGTGGATTCGATCTGCAACGCCCCCCGACTCGCCACCACCTGCACCCGCTCGCCCCGCGCCACCACCTGGGGGGCCGAGAACCAGTCGGATTGCAACGGACGGTTGGCCTGAAGCTGCCGCGAGGCCGATTGCCCCACCACCTGTTTGGGATCATCCACCCATCCCACCGGTTGACGGTCCAACTCGCTCTCTTCCCACTTCAGATCCGCGTCCGTCACCACATCGCCGCGCTTCAAAGGACGTTTCAGGACCAGATAACGGGCCGACTGTTTCAGCAGCGCCGTCACCTGAACCACCTTCGCCACCTTGCCGTTGACCGTGACCTCGACCGGAACCGACTGCCGTCCGGCCCGCCACTCGCCGACTCCAGCGGGAATCTTCCAACTCACCTTGCCATCCGGCAGGCTCAGATCATCGCGATAAAAGACCCGATCCAGCCGCAGACCATCCGGATCCTTTTCAAGAGCGGTCTGGATCTGCTGCCCGGTCGCGCTGACCACTTCGCTTTGCTGGATCACCTGGGCATGGGCGGGCAGGCTGATCAGGCCGAACAACAGCCCCACCATCCCACGCTTCGCGCTCACTCCATTGACCATGGCCATGCCGATCCCCTTTTCACTCCGTCAATCGCATCAACGTTTCAGTTGCGCCACCTGGCTCAACATGTTGTCCGCGGTCTGGATCGCCTTGGTGCCGATTTCATAGGCCCGCTGCGTGGCGATCATGTCCACCATTTCCGTCACCATATTGACGTTCGACTGCTCCAGCACATGCTGACGCAACGAACCCATTCCTTCGGTGTCCGGCTTGGCGACCTGGGGCGCGCCAGAGGAGACACTCTCGACGAACAGGTTGTTGCCAATGGCGGTCAATCCAGAGGGATTCACAAAACGGGCCAACTCGATCTGACCCTGAGCTGCCAGAAAACCGGGCGAAGCGTTGGTCGAGAAACCCACCGACCCGCCGTTCTCGATGGTCACGCCGGTATGCTTGGTCGGATCGATGCCCACAGCACCACCCTTCAACGCATAACCGTCGGCAGTGACAATATTGCCATCCTTGTTGACCTCGAAGTGACCATCGCGGGTGTAAGCAATGTCGCCATTGGGCAGTTCGATCTGAAAGAAGCCCTGACCGTTGACCATCATATCCACGTTGAACGGCGCTTCGCTGGTCGGGACCGCACTGCCCTGGCTGAACTCCTTGGCCACCGCCACCACCTTGACGCCATGTCCCACCTGGATCCCGACCGGAACCTGGGTGCCAGTCTCCGAGGTCTCGCTGCCCGCCGGACGCATGTTGGCGTAGAGCAGATCCTGAAAATGGGTGCGGGAGTGCTTGAATCCCGAAGTGTTGACGTTCGCCAGGTTGTTGGCGATCACATCGATACTGCGCTCCTGGGCGGACATGCCGGTGGCTGCGGTCCACAAAGCTCGCATCATGGCTTGATTCTCCTTGCTCTCATTCCGGTTGTATGACTAGATTTGATCAACTGCCCAGATGACCGATCTGGTTGGCCTGTCCATCCACGCCATCCAGGGTCTGGATGATCTTCAAATAATTCTCGAAATTGCGGTTGGCCTCGATCATCTGGGTCATGCCGCGCACGGTATTGGTGTTGGAAGCCTCCAGGAATCCCTGTTTGAAGCCGCCACGCACGCCGGTCAAGGAAGTTTCGCTCCCCGGAGGGGCGGACAACAGATTCTGGCCCACCCGTTTCAAAGCATCCTTGGGCAGTCCGACCCGCATCAGTTGGCCCACCTGTCCCGAGGGACTGGCGATGGTGCCATCCTGGCTGATCTCCACGCTCTGGTTGCCGATGTTCAAGGGGGCGCCTCCGTTGCCGAGAACCGGGTGGCCATCCTTGGTCACCATCTCACCCTGTTCGTTGATCTGGAACGAACCGTCGCGGGTGTAGCGTCTGCCTTCCGGGGTGTTGATCACAAAATAGCCCTCGCCTTCTATGGCCACGTCCAAAGGATTGCCGGTCCCCTTGAGTGCGCCCTGGGTGGTATCGGTCGTGGTGCTCGGAGCCGCCGGATAGGACATGCTGTAAGCGCTTGACGCCGGGTTGATAAAAGGATATGGCAGATCCGATGGCCCTTTGTGCCCCATGAAGGTATCACCGGGCAGGGGATATTGCTCGTTGCCGGTCTTGGTCAGGTAGGATTCGAAGGTGATGTTCCCCTCCTTGAATCCGTTGGTGTTGACGTTGGCCAGATTGTTTGACAACACATCCAGACGCATTTCGGTGCGCAGCGCCCCGTTGACCGCTGCATAAATGCCACTATCCATGGATCAGTCACTCCCAATGCTCAAATCGCCGAAATTCAATGTATACGTTCCTGTCAAGCTCCACGGTTCCTTAATCAAGCAACCGCCATGCCATCCCACGCCATCCTCTGCCGATCCGGTGATTTATCGTGTCAATTCAAATCATTGAAATCTCGCCTCACCCCGTCGTCCCGGCACGCTCCGGCGTCGGAACCCTGGCAGTCGCTGCCTCTTCGCAGGCAAAGTTGACTCTCTTCCCAGACCTAAAGGAAAGATCATGAACCGGCAGGAACAAAACACTGGAACCATTATGGAAACCCTGGAGCAGCTCATGGCCCGTTTGCGTGGCCCGAATGGGTGTCCCTGGGATCGGGAACAGACCCCTGCCTCACTCCTGCCATACACCATCGAAGAGGCCTATGAGGTGGTCGAAGCGGTGGAAACCGGCAACACGCACGCCTGGAAGGATGAACTGGGCGATCTGCTCTTTCATGTGGTGTTCCACAGCCGCATTGCCGAAGAGCAGGGCCATTTCGGCTTAAGCGACGTGATCGCGGGCATTGTGGAGAAAATGACCCGGCGTCACCCGCACGTTTTCGATCCGAATGGCACCCCCCTCGACCAACCCGCCGAGGTGAAGGAACGCTGGGAGGTGATCAAACGCAATGAAAAACCGCGCAAGGAGGGGATCCCCTCGGTCTTCGATGATCTCAACAGCCGCCTGCCTGCCCTGTTGTGGGCAGCCAAGGTGCAAAGGAAGATGTCCCAGGTCGGTTTCGACTGGCAGGGGCCGGAAGGGGTTTTAGAAAAGGTCCACGAAGAGTTGGAAGAATTGAAATCTGCCCCGACCCCGGACAATCGCGAAGAGGAGTTGGGCGACCTGCTGCTCACCCTGGTCAATCTGGCGAGTCACTACCAGATCAACCCGGAGCTGGCCCTGCGCCGCGCCACCCGCAAGGCGCAGGAGCGGTTCCGCACCATGGAACAACGGCTGCACGCCCAGAACCGCACCCCGGCCGATGCCACCCTCGACGAACTCGAAGCATTGTGGCAGGAGAGCAAGAAACCAAGCGAATAAACACAGACACCGTTCCGCTTTCCTGACACCAGGGGTTGCGTTATACTGAGCACTTCACCTGCGCTCAGGACCGGAACCCTCAATCCAAGGAGTATTGCCCGTGGCCACCATCAGTGACCTGACCATCCCCACCTCCGGCGTGAGTCGCATCGATGCCTTGTTGGAAGAGACCCCAAACCTGAACTATATCCTGCCCGATCCGCACAATACCATCAGCTATACCTTCTCTGTTGCCGAAAATCTCGAAGATGACACCCCGGTCACCGGCTTCACCACCACGCAACAAACCTCCATCCGCACGGCCCTGGACTATGCATCGCGCGTGACCGGGATTCAATTCCAGGAGACCGGCAGCGGCAACGATGCCATCTTTCACTTCTCGATCAAAGAGATTGGTGACGATCTCTCCGGATTGTGCTCCTACAAGTTCAGCTATCGCTATGACCAGGACAACATCCTGACCGAATACAAAATCAACGAATACATCTACCTGGATACCGATTACCTCAACGATGCCAATGCTCCCGATTCCCGTGGCTATCAAGTGCTGCTGCACGAAATCGGTCATGCCCTCGGTCTGAAACACCCCTTCGAGGGCACCACGCAACTTGCGACCACGGACAACAATACCTCCAATACGGTCATGTCCTATACCTGGCAAGGCGGTCCCTATGCCGAATATCGGGAGTACGATCTGGCGGCCATGGCCTGGATTTATGGTGGAGACGGACTGGCAAACGCTTATGGAGTGGGCGAAACCAGCCTCGGCATGATCTATACCGGCAGTGCGGTCAACGATACCATCCAGGGGGGAACGGGTCAGGACACTCTGTATGGAAAAGGGGGCAATGACATCCTGCGCGGCGGCAGCGGAAACGATCTTTTGAGCGGCAGCACAGGCAACGATCAACTCTACGGCAATGCGGGCGCAGACCGGTTGCTGGGAGGCAGTGGCACCGATATCCTCGCTGGCGGCACCGGAGCGGATCAGTTCAAATTCACCACCGCATCCCAGGGACGCGACACCATCACCGATTTTTCCACCTCCCAGGGAGACAAATTGGCCTTTGTCAGCACCAACTTCGGCAACCTCGCCGTCGGCAACCTGGCCACGTCCCGGTTCAGAGCCAGCAGCACCGGTGTCGCCACCACCACCGCGCACCGTTTTCTGTTCAATACCAGCACCGGCGTGCTCCGCTACGACGCCGATGGCACGGGATCCGGTTCCGCCGTCTCCATCGCCACCCTGAATGTCCGTTCCCTCTCGGCCAGCCAGATTGCGATCGTCGCCAGTTGAAGCGATATTGAAAAAAAAAGAAGGGGCCTGGGGGATTCTTCCCCCAGGGTTTTGACTTTAAACAAAAAAATTTATAAAAATTATTTGTTTAAAGTCAAAACCCTGGGGG
>JADFWP010000022.1 GCA_015234115.1 Magnetococcales bacterium | reverse complement strand
GGGGCAGTTGCACATCCAATGGATATCACAATGGAAAAGTGAGTCCGGTTTTGTCGGACTCACCAGGGGGTGAGTCCAGAGCTTTTGGAGAATATTGGCAGAGAGAGAAGAGAAAGGCAACTTCCGACTCCGGCGGGTCGGTTGGGGGACCAAGTTTATTCTCGAACCGTCCGCGCTAACCATTGGAAACATTGGGGTTTTCCAAACGACCACGTCCACCCCGAAGGATGGCCGCTTTGTGGAGAAAACCCTGTAAAATCAAAATGGTGGAGGTGAACGGGATCGAACCGATGACCTCCTGCTTGCAAAGCAGGCGCTCTCCCGACTGAGCTACACCCCCAAAAATCAGATATTTTCTCAATTGGCTGGATCCCCAATTGTTACCGACCTGGCGATAAAATGCAAGAAAATTTTCACAACAGGACCATTGCATTCACCTGAACCAAACCGACCCCCAACCGGAAACAGGCGTCTCCCCTTTTCATGGGATCGATGTTCACCACGACCATCAAGAACCAACCTCATGAATCTTCTGGTAAACATGCCCCAGGAAGGAGAGCTTTGCCCGACCAGAAGCGCTGCGGCCTTGTGTCTCATGGGCCTGCTGGTTTCTGCGGTATACACCTCCGGTACGACGAACCAAAACAGAATCAACCGGATTGTGTCTCCGGAGACGACCCGTCATGCTCCCGTCCCAGCAACTCCCGATACAATTCCAATAATTGCATACTCATCGCCTCCAGGCTCACCGGCAGCACCGTGCTGCGGGCAGCAACACCCAACGCCGCACGCAGGATCGGATCTTCCAGCCTCTCCAGGTTGCAAGTCAGGGCCTCCCGATCCAAAGCGTCCGCGAGCAGACCATTTTCGCCGTGCCGGATCCAATCCACAGCCCCGCATTTCAACGACGTGACCAGCGGCAACCCCATGGCCATGGCTTCCAGAGCGACATTCGGAAAAGGATCGTACAAGGTCGGCAATACCACCGCATCGGCAGCGGCATAATAGGGAATCACCTCCCGGCACCCCCCGACAAACATCACCCGCGCGGCAATTCCCAGGTGCCGCGCCAGGGAACGCATCCGGTTCTGCTCCTTGTCCCGTCCCACCACCACCAGCCGCGCCGGATGACGCATGCCAGACAAAGCGGTCAGCAACGCCGGCAAACCCTTGCGCCGGAAACCCGACCCTACGAACAGAAACAGCAGTTCATCCTCCGTCATCCCCCACTGCGCCCGCATCACCGCACGATGACGCATCTTCTGATCGGGATGAAACCGTTCCAGATCCACACCGCTGTAAATCACCTTGAGTTTGTCGGGTGCAATCCGGAAACGGCCCAGAATCTCATCGCGCACCATGCGGGAGTTGCAAATCACCGCCTTGAGTCCGGGATGCTCGAACAACCGCCGCTCCATGGCCAGCACATGGCGATGATAGGGATTGAGCGCCATCAGACCGCGACCGATCGCGCCTTGCGCCCGTCCCCGCTGGGCCAGCCATTCGGCATGCACCCCGTCTCCGGCGCGATACAGATCGCAACCGGGAATCCGCTCGTGACTCTGCACCAGATCATAACGGCGCGGCGTCAGCAGACGTTGCACGCAGCGCGCAAAAGCGGCATCCCGCCACCAGCGCCCCAGATGCCAGGGATCACACCGCACCCGCGCAATGCCCTGCCCCTCTTCTCCCTCCCAGCGACGCGCAATCAGGGTGATGGCCACCCCCTGCGCCTGCAAGGCGGACATGGCCCGTTCCAAAAAACGTTCCGCTCCGCCAAAAGGGGTATATCTCTGGCGGATCAGGGCCAGCGACAGTCTCGATTGCTCCGTGCCGGTCATCGTGTTGGTCACACCCACTTTCCTTTTTGCCACGGGTGGCGTTTAATGGAGGGCGATGATGCCATCTCAAACCGGGAGAAACCATACGCCATGAAAGTGCTGCTCACCGGCGCCCAGGGCCAGGTCGGTCAGGAGATCACCCCCTTGGCCCTCCGGCAGGGGTGGCAGATCCTGGCCCTGGAACGGGCAGCCCTCGATATTACCGATCCCCAGGCGGTCCGCAAGACCGTGACCGCCTTTCAACCGCAGATCGTGCTGAATTGCGCGGCCTACACTGCGGTGGATCTGGCCGAAAGTCAACCACAACAAGCCTTCGCGGTCAACCGGGACGGGGCGCGTCATCTGGCCGCAACCTGTGCCGAGATCGGTTGTCCGCTGCTTCATATCTCCACCGATTACGTTTTTGACGGCACCCAAAGCGATCCCTATCCCGAAACCGCGCCTCCCGGCCCGCTCGGCGTGTACGGCGCCAGCAAATGGGCCGGCGAAGAGGCAATCCGGGCCGCATGGTCCAACCATTTGATCGTGCGCGTCAGTTGGGTATTCGGATTCCATGGAAAAAACTTCGTGAAGACCATCCTGCGCCTGGCCGCGGAGCGAGAGACGTTGGCCGTGGTGGCCGATCAATACGGTGGCCCCACTCCGGCGGTCGCCATCGCCGACATGATGCTGAACCTGGCCCGGCAGGCGCTCGCACCGGGATTCGGGCAGTGGGGCACCTGTCATTATCAGGGTTGGCCCGTGGTCTCCTGGCATGATTTTGCCCAGGCCATCGTGGCCACGGCCAGGGAACAGACCCGACTGCCGCTGCGCGAACTGCGCCCGATTCCCACCCGCGACTATCCCACTCCGGCCCAAAGACCGGCGCATGCCATCCTGGATTGCCAACGGATCCGGGACCAACTCGGCATCGATCCTCCGGATTGGCGCCCCATTCTGAACCATCTGATTCCGCGACTGCTCCCATGACCGCTTCCTGGCACATTCTCCACACCGAATCCTCCCTGGGCTGGGGCGGGCAGGAGTTGCGCATCCTGACCGAATCTCTCGGCATGATTCAGCGGGGCCACCGGGTGACCCTGCTCTGTCCCGAAGAGGCGACCCTCTTCCGGGAGGCGCAGAAACGCGGCCTGCCGGTGCTGGCCACCCCGATTGCCCGGAAAAATCTGTCGGGTTTGCGGGCCTTGCGAAAGCGTTTGCAGGCGCTGCGGCCCGAGGTGATCATCACCCACAGCTCCACCGACTCCTGGCTGACCGCCCTGGCCACCCGCTGGATGGATCACCCCCCGGCCCTGATCCGGCTGCGTCACATTTCGGCAGCCGTGCCGGTCAATCCTGCCAACCGCTGGCTCTATGGCTCGGCCAGCCGTCTGGTGATCACCACCGGCGCAGGCATCCGGGAACGACTGATCCAGGTCAATGGCATCCCGGCCAGCCAGGTCCGCTCGATCCCCACCGGCATCGATCTGACCCGTTTTCGGCCCAACGACCGTCTGGATGCCCGCATCGCGCTCGGTCTGCCCGCGCAACGCCCGATCGTCGGCATTGTGGCCACCCTGCGCAGTTGGAAAGGCCATCACGATCTGCTGGATGCCTTTGCCGGTTTGAACCACCCCGATGCGCTGCTGGTGATCGTCGGCGATGGCCCCAGAGAGGCCTTTCTCCAGGAACGCATCACCCGGTTGGGACTCTCTGCGGAGCGGGTCCGGATGGTCGGACGCCAGGAGAATGTCCCGGAATGGCTCGCCGCTCTGGATCTGTTCGTGCTTCCTTCCCTGGCCAACGAGGGGGTGCCCCAGGCGCTGATTCAGGCCATGGCCACCGGTCTGGCGATTCTCTCCACGCCCATTGGCGGAATTCCGGAGATGATCGCCTCCGGGGTGAGCGGCATGCTGGTTCCGCCCGGAGATGTTCCGGCCCTGCGGGCCGCCATGGCGCAATTGCTGGGTGATCCGGAGGGGCGTCAACGGCTGGGAGAGGCGGCCCTGAACGTGGCCCGCACCCGCTGTTCGCTGGAAATCATGTTGGATCGCATGGAAGAGGCGATTCGCCAGGTGGTGCAAGAGCCGTTTCTGCCGCGTTGATCTCCCCACGGGCCATCGAGAACAGCACCAGTCCGGGAAAAGTGGCCACCATGGTCAGAATCCGGACCACCAGAAAAATGGTGCCATAGGCCGCCCCGGAAGGGGTGGTCTCGATCCAGCGGCAGACATGATCGAACGCTGCTTCGCCCACGCCGATTCCGCCGGGCGTCAGAGGCAGAAAATTGGCCATCCAGGCCCAGGGCGTGGCAAAGGTGTACTCCAGAGGGGTCAAGGTGCCCAGGGCCAGGGCGCCCGCCACCCAGACCACCCCTCCCAGGGCGCATACCTGCAAACCAAGCGAAATCACGAACGACCAGATCAACCGTTTCCAGGCATCGCGATAGAGCCGGGCGATTTCGATGAGCCGCCGGAGCATGGCCCCGATCCGGCCCGCCTGCAACAACCGTTCGAACCAGGGGGTGCCGGAGAGGCTGCTGACCAGCCGATAGAAACTCCACGTCGCCACAGGCAGACCGATCACCACGGCCACAACCCCCATGGCCAGCACCCGCAGCGTTCCCATCCCCAACACCAGCGCAGGGTTGAGAATGATCGCGACCATGGCGATGAACAGCATGGCATACAACCCGACCGCCCGATCCACGAACAGCGTCAACACCCCTGCCAACCGTTTTTCCGGAGCGGCGCGCAGCACGGCGGCCATACGCAAGGCATCTCCGGCCATGCCCCCTCCGGGCAGAAACAGATTGCCAAACAGACCGAGATAGGTCACCCGATGCGCCCAGGAAAAAGGCAGGACAATGTGCTGGGAACGCAGCACCACGTTCCAGCGCAGCGCGGTCAAGGCATACATGATCATGCTGAGAGCAATCACGCCCGCCACGATCCCGGGGGATCCGGAGAGCCACAGCACTGCCGAAAAATCCAATGTGCCACGCTGCCACAGCCAGCCGATCAATCCCACGGTCACGGCCAGTTTCAGCCAGGGAAGGAGCCTGTGCCACAGGGGGGGGCGCGCAGCGCGCGGCAGATCGGAAGAGGGCATGCCCTGGCCGCTCCTACTCCAGGTTCCGCGCCTCGTCCACCAGCATCACCGGGATCCCCTCCCGGATCGGAAAGGCCAGACGATCCGCCTTGCAGATCAACTCCTCGGCTTTGGGGTCATACTCCAGCGCCCCCTTGCATTGCGGACACACCAGAATTTCCAACAACGCCCGGTCGATCATGGTTCACACTCCTCGTTCGTCCACACCCGCCAAACGGCGAAAAGGCAGATCCGCGCTCAGGGAACGCGCCACGATCCGTGTCAGACCCGCCATGCCCAATTGATACAACATCACCTGTTCCGCCCGTGACAGAGCGGTCAACTCCGGTGGCCAGGAGCGGTCGGCCATGGCCTGCAACACCCCGGCGCTCACCCTGGGCAGTCGCCCGGCATAGGGAGCGCCACAGCCGCCGCACACGGCACCACCGCGCCGCACGGAGAAAAATTGCAGACCCGAGCGACCGCCACACCCCACGCAATCGCCCACCCGCCAGCCGTGACCAAACAACCCCACCAGCCGGTTCACGGTGCCCGCCACCACGCGCAACGGTTCGACTTCAGCCTCCAGCGCCTCCAGGGCGCCATCCAGACAGAAAAACAATGCCCCCCCGCCAGGATCGGCAGGCATCTCTCCGCGCAAAACCGCCTCGATCAGCAGTTGACCCGCCGCCGACGCCGCGGCCCGGAACGGCAGGCCGTTGCGGGGCCGATCGATGGCAACCTGGGTCAGGGTGCCCAACCCATCCGGTGCGCGGGCACGGATCTCCACCTCCAGACGGTGAAACCCGGAGAGCGCCCCCCGTGCTCCGTCCCGACCGCCGCGCCGCGCCGCGCGGGCCACGGCAGCCACCACCCCGTGGCCCGGCGTGAGCAGGGTCACGATCCAGGAGGTGTCGCGAAAGGCCACCCGGCGCAAGGCGAGCGCCCGATCTTCAATCCTCATCCGGCTCCGCGTATCCCAGATCCGCCAGGATGCGCGCATCGGTACTCCACTCTTTTTCCACGCGCACCTGCAAACGCATGTAGATCGGGCAGCCGAACAGCTCTTCCAACTCCTTGCGCGCCAACGCGCCCACCCGTTTCAACCCTTCGCCGCGATGACCGATGACAATCCCCTTTTGCGATTCCCGTGCCACCAGGATCAACGCCTCCAGATCCCGCACCTCGGAAGGATCCGGACGCTTTTCCCAGGTGACCACCCGCACCGCCAGGGCATAGGGAAGTTCCTGACGCAACTGCATGAAGAGCTTTTCCCGGATCACCTCGGCGATGATGAAATCCTCGGACTGATCGGTCCACTGCCCGGCGGGAAAATAACGCGGTCCTTCGGGCAGAAAACCGGGCAGCAGGTCAAGCAGCCGATCCACGTTGCGCCCGTTGAGCGCCGAAATCGGCACCACTTCGGCAATTCTCCCGTCGGCCAGCGCGGAAACCGCTGCCAGACGCTCCATCAACCGATCGTTGGTGAGCCGGTCCACCTTGTTGAAGACCAGAATCACCCGTCCGCCCTCCAGCCGGTCGATGATCGCCCGATCCTCCGGGGTGAGACCGACCGTGGCCTCGACGAAATAGAGGATGAGATCCGCCTCCTGACAGGCATCGTATGCCGTGCGCACCATCACCCGGTTGAGCAGTTGCCGCCCCGGATCGTGAATGCCCGGCGTGTCGAGAAACACCATCTGCACGCCGTTGCGGTCACACACCCCCAGCACCCGGTTGCGGGTGGTCTGGGCCTTGGGTGTGACAATCGCGGCCTTGCGACCGAGCGCGCGGTTCAGAAAGGTGGATTTGCCCGTGTTCGGACGACCGGCAATGGCGATGTAGCCAGAGCGAAAGCCGCTCCCGTTTTCGTTTTGGGATGCGTTCACTCCCGATGCTCCTTGTCTGCGGATCGATCCATGAGGTCCATGACCGCGCGTGCGGCCTCCTGTTCGGCGCGTCGTTTGCTCGGTCCCGCGCCCCGACCGATGATCCCGTTTTCGGCATCCACCCGGCAGGCGACATGAAACAGCCGCTCGTGGGCAGCGCCGGAAAACGCCACCAGTTCGTAGCAGGGCAGGGGCAACCCCACGGCCTGGAGACGCTCCTGCAACGCCGTTTTGAAATCCTTGCACTCTCCGCCCGGCGTGAACTGTTCCAGACGCTCCCTGAAGAGTCGCGCCGCGATCCGTTCCACGCCGGACCAGCCGCCATCCAGAAAGACCGCGCCCAGAATCGCCTCGATGGAGTTGCCAAGAATCGACGGTTTTTCCCGACCACCGCTCAACGCCTCGCCCCGCCCCAGACGCAGATAGTCTCCCAATCCCAGCCCCCGGCCCACCTCGCCCAAGGCTCCGGTATTCACCAGCACGGCACGCCAATGGGAAAGTTCCCCTTCGGGCGACTCCGGGAAACGGTGATACAGCAGTTGCGACAGCGCCAGATCCAGCACCGCGTCTCCCAGGAATTCCAGCCGCTCGTTATGACCCGCCGCCTCCCTGGTCTCGCTGTCCGGTTCGTCCTGGGCCACGGAGCGATGGGTCAACGCCTGGCGCAACAGTGCCGGATCGGCAAACACATAGTCGAATCGTGCGCCAAACCACGCCAACATCCCGTCATCGATCGGATTCTCGGTCACGGTCCACCCGTCAGCGGATCATCTGGCCGACCCGTTCCCAACGGGGTTTGTTGTCGATGCGGTCCCAGGACCAGAAAAGCACCACCGCCCGCCCCACCAGCCGATGGGCCGGAACCACGCCCCAATAGCGGCTGTCGTTGCTGTTGTCGCGGTTGTCTCCCATGACGAAATAGTGATCCGGGGGAATCTTTTCGTCGGTGATCTGATCCATGTTGGCAAAGGGCCGGACCAGAATCGAGTGGGGCTGATCCCCGAATTTCTCCACCAGGCGTTGGGATTCGATTTTCTGTTCGTACTCGTTGACGTAGGTATAATTCCCTTCGAGTTGCTGGGCCACCAGTTGTCCGTTGACGAACAGCCGCTTTTCCCGATAGGCCACCCGGTCCCCCGGCAGGGCGACGATCCGTTTGATGTAATCCTTGGTGGGATCCTTGGGATACTCGAACACCGCGATCTCGCCCCGCTTCGGACCATCCCCCATGAAAATCCGTTGCTGGGTGAAGGGAAGGCGATAGCCATAGGCGGTCTTGTTGACAAACAGATAATCCCCCACCAAAAGCGTCGGAATCATCGAGCCGGAGGGAATCTTGAAGGGTTCCACCACAAAGGTGCGCACCATGAAGGCAATGGCCACTGCCATGGCGATGGCCTCGTAGTATTCGGCCACCACGCTGCCCCCTTCCAGGAATTGTTCTCCCTTGAAGAGCAGAAATACCCCCATGCCCAGCAGAAAAAGCGCAATGACCCCGCCCCAACCATGGGAAGCATCGGGAATGGTATAAGACCCCATCGAAACCGTGTTGCCAAACACAAAAAGCGCGGCGATCAGAAACAACACCCCATGCCAGAGATGTTTCCGGCGCCATGGAAGACGATTCACCACCGTATGGATTCCTCCCTCAAGCAAATGCGATCATTCGACCTTGAGAACCGCCAGGAAAGCCTCCTGGGGAATCTCCACGCGACCGATCTGTTTCATTCGTTTCTTGCCGGCCTTTTGCTTTTCCAGCAGTTTGCGCTTGCGGGTGATGTCGCCGCCATAGCATTTGGCCGTCACGTTCTTGCGCAACGCCTGGACCGTCTCCCGCGCCACCACCTTGGAACCGATGGCCGCCTGAATGGCCACCTCGAACATCTGGCGATGGATCAACTCCCGCATTTTTTTGACCAGATCCCGCCCCCGGGTCATGCTCTTGTCCCGATGGACGATCACCGACAAGGCATCCACCGGTTCGCCATTGATCAGGATATCCAGTTTGACCAGTTCGCCAGGACGATATTCCAAAAATTCGTAGTCCAGGGAGGCATACCCGCGCGAGACCGATTTGAGCCGGTCGAAGAAATCGAGCGCGACTTCGTTCATGGGGAGTTCGTAGCGCAACATGGTCCGGGAACCGGAGATGTAGTGGATGTCGCGCTGAATGCCGCGACGATCGGTACACAGTTGCATCAGCGGTCCGACATGTTCCGGCGGGGTCAGGATCGAGGCGAGAATGAACGGCTCTTCCAGATGATCGAGCTTGTTGGGTGGCGGCAGCGCCGAGGGGTTGTGGACCTCCTCGATGGTGCCATCGGTCAGATGGGCGCGAAAGACCACGGTCGGCGCCGTGGTGACCAGATCGAGATCGAACTCCCGCTCCAGCCGTTCCTGGACAATTTCCATGTGGAGCATGCCCAGAAAGCCGCAGCGCATGCCAAATCCCAAAGCCGGCGAGCTTTCGGTCTCGAAGACGATGGAGGAGTCGTTGAGGGAGAGTTTTTCCAGGGACTCTTTCAGCAGCACATAGTCGGAGGAGACCACAGGATAGAGTCCGGCAAAGACCAGCGGCTTGATCTCCTTGAAACCGGGCAACAGTTCGGTGGCCGGGCGTCCGGCATCGGTGATGGTATCGCCGACCCGCGCCATCGCGACCTCCTTGATGCCCGCCACCACCCAGCCCACTTCGCCGGCCGAGAGCGTGGCGGTTTCGGTCAGGCGCGGGGTGAAGATCCCAACCTTGTCCAGGGGATACTCCATGCCGGTGCTCATCAGCCGGATGCGTCGGGTGCGGCTGGACGGTTCGGTGGAGAGCCTGCCGTCGAAGATGCGTACCAGCGAGACCACGCCCAGGAAATTGTCGTACCAGGAGTCCACGATCAACGCCTTGAGCGGCGCGTTGGGATCGCCCTTGGGAGGCGGAATGCGGGTGGTGACCGCTTCCAGGATATCGCCGATGCCGATGCCGCTTTTGGCCGAGGCCAGAATGGCATCCGAGGCATCCAGACCGATGACATCCTCGATCTGCTTGCGCACCCCCTCGGGATCCGCAGCGGGAAGATCGATCTTGTTGAGTACCGGGATCACCGCCAGATCGTGTTCCAGGGCCATGTAGACATTGGCCAGGGTCTGGGCCTCGACTCCCTGGGCCGCGTCCACGACCAGCAGCACCCCTTCGCAGGCCGACAGCGAACGGGAAACCTCGTAGGAGAAGTCCACATGGCCAGGGGTGTCGATGAAGTTGAAGACGTAGGTGCGTCCATCCTTGGCCTTGTGGTTCAGGCGCATGGATTGGGCCTTGATGGTGATGCCGCGTTCTCGTTCCAGGTCCATGCTGTCGAGCACCTGGGAGGTCATTTCACGGGCGTCCATGGCGCCGGTGAATTCAATCAGCCGGTCGGCCAGGGTACTTTTTCCATGATCGATATGGGCAATGATGGAAAAATTGCGAATCAGTTCCAGAGACATGAGTGGGCAAGGCCAGAAGCAAAAAAGGATCAGACAACCCCGCCGGGGTCGCGGCCCCCACACTCCTCAAAGAGCCGCAGGACTATTTATAATCCCCTCGATCGGTTTTCGCCAGTTCCACTGTGGCCAGCACCGCAGTTCGATGCAGCAATTCCCGTTCCGAGCCATTTTCCGGGGCGGTGGAGAGGGAATGCAGGGCCTGATCCCGGGTCTCCTTGAGTTTCTGACGGGTGACATCGGGTTCGGACAGGGATTCGGCGAGCAGTTCACGCCCCAGGGACTCCAGGGTGTCGAGCAGTTCGCCCATCTGTTCGAGTTGTTCCCGACGCTGATAGGGCGTGGGGGTCCGCTCGGCGTTGGAGGAGACGCCCAACGTGGCAATCAGGGGAAGCGCCTCATGGATGTTGGCCGCAGCCGCCAGGGATTTGGAAAAAATTGCCCCTTCGACGCCCTGGCTGGCAGCTTTTGCCTTGGCCAGGGAGGCCGAGGCGATACTTTTATCGGTTTTTTCCAGGCGACGAACGGTCATGCACGGTCCTCCCATTGGCGTATGCGTGATTTTCTGTGGGTCCGGGAAGGGTGAGTGATCCGTTCTGCCCGTTGCATTTGTCTTACATTCAAACATTGTGCCAATACGGAATCTTGACCTTGCAAAAAATCGACCACGCCTGTCTGCATGGCGATCCCTTGCCCCGAGGATTCAGGATGCGAACACCTCGTCCACGGAATTGGCAAATACGAAATTATCGCTCCAGGTTTCGAGCAACTCCAGGCTCGCCGACTGCACCTTTTCGCGCATCCAATCCGGTATCGAACCAAATTTGCGGTGCATCAGTTTAAGCAGCATGGAAGCGGCCTCTTCCCGACGGCCCTCCTGACGGCCCTCCTGACGGCCCTCCTGGCGGCCCTCCTGACGGCCCTCCTGACGGCCCATGGCCACCCATTCCGGCTTGTTCTTGGCCAGGATCTCTTGTGCGAATTGTGGCATGTTCTTGGCCAGGATCTCTTGCGCGAATTGTGACATCATGGTCTGTTCCTCCTCGGGTTTGATGCGGCGTACTACCGCCCGTACACGATTCTCATCCAGTTTGGCAAATGTCGTCAACAGATACAATAACACAGATATCAGGAGTTCAGGGGCCTCCTCAAGCGCCCCAGTGATCTCTTCCAGAGCCTCCATTTGCGCTTGAGGATCACGGGTGCCATATTTCAGCGCCATCAGTCCGGCCCGCAGACGGGCATGTTGCGACAATTGCCGGTTTGGAATCGGTCCCAGGTCCACGACTGGAAAGCAGAAGTTCAACAACCACGGACGCAATGCCTCGTCCGCATCGAGCAACGCCATAAAATCATTCGGAAACAACCACTCCTGTTCTCCATGATACAGCAGCATCGGCAGAATCGCCGGAAGTTTCCGCCAGTTCTCATCCTCCCGGATTTTTTGTTCGATGAAGGCCGCCATGCCGCGAAAAAGCTGCAACCCCACCTTCCGGTCCGGGTAACTTTTATGTTCAAGAAGAACATAAACAAACAGAGCTTTGCCGGTGATCGTTTTGACCTGGAACAGACGATCCGAGTAATAGGGTTGCAACCGCTCCTCGATCAGCGTGCCTTCCACAAATTGCGGTGGTTCCGGCGCGAGCATGCGCCCCACCTCCGGCGGCAATCGTTCCAGCAGAAAGGCGCCTGCGGTTTCCGGATGCAGCATGAGCGCCTTGAACAAACGATCATGAGGATGGGTGATTTCGTTCATGAGCGCACTTGAGTCCGGGCGTTTGTCCGATGGAGAGTGATGGCTGTCACCAGTAGGACCAAATGCGACGGTTGTCCCGGCTCACACCCCGGTTCCGGTCTCCGACGGCTTGCGGGCCAGTTTGGCCAAAGCGTTGAGAAAGGCCAGAGCCGAGGCCACCACCACGTCGTTGTTGACGCCACGTCCCTGGACCGAACGGTCGTCCTGTTCCATGTTGACGATCACATCGGCCTGGGCATCGATGCCGCCGGTGATGGCGCGCACTTCGTACCGTTTCAGGCGTACCCGGTCCACCGCCCCTGGAATCAGATGAACAATGGCGTTGTAGACCGCGTGAATCGCCCCTTCGCCCCATCCGGCTCCGCGTTGGGACTGGCCGTTGATCTGGATCTCCACCGCCGCCACCGGGGTATCTTCGGTGCCCGAAGCCACATGCAAACGGGTGAGTTTATAAGGATCGGCATCCCGCACCACTTCGTCATCGACGAGTGCGCGAATGTCATCGTCGAACAGGGTCTTCTTTTTGTCCGCCAGATCCTTGAAGCGCTGCATGATCCGCTCGATCTGGGAATCCGGCAGTTGATAGCCCAACTCCTTCAACCGTTCGACAAAGGCATGACGGCCCGAATGTTTGCCCAGCACCAGACGATTGGTGGCCAGTCCCACCGAAGCCGGGGTCATGATCTCGTAGGTGGAGGCGTCCTTGAGCATGCCGGCCTGATGGATGCCGGATTCGTGGGCAAAGGCGTTGGCCCCGACAATCGCCTTGTTGGGCTGAATCGGAAAGCCGGTGATGCGGGAGACCAGACGCGATGCCGCCGTGATCTCCTCGGTCACGATGTCGGTATGATAAGGCATGATGTCACGCCGGGTGCGCAAAGCCATCACCACCTCTTCCAGGGCCGCATTGCCGGCCCTCTCCCCCAGGCCGTTGATGGTGCACTCCACCTGGCGGGCGCCGTGACGTATCGCAGAGAGCGAATTGGCCGTGGCCAGTCCCAGATCATTGTGGCAATGCACCGAAATGATGGCGCGGTGGATGTTGGGCACACGGGACATCAGTTGCTGGATCCGTTCGCCGAATTCGTGGGGCAGCGTGTAGCCCACCGTGTCGGGAATGTTGACCGTGGTGGCTCCGGCGGCAATCACCGCCTCGACGATGCGGCACAGAAAATCCATCTCCGAGCGGCCCGCATCCTCGGCAGACCATTCGACATTGGCGGTGTAGCGGGCTGCCCGTTTCACGCCAGCCACCGCAGCCTCGATCACCTGATCCGGGGTCATGCCGAGTTTGTGTTGCATGTGGATCGGGCTGGTGGCGATGAACAGATGAATGCGCGGATCAGCCCCTTCGCACAACGCCTCCCAGGCCCGGTCGATATCCTGATCCCGGGCGCGCGCCAGACCAGCCACCGAGCACTCCCGCACCTGACGGGCCACCGAACGCACCGCCTCGAAGTTGCCCGGCGACGAGATCGGAAAACCGGCCTCGATCACATCCACCTTGAGCCGTTCCAACTGTTTGGCGACCCGGAGTTTCTCTTCGGCGTTCATCGAGGCGCCGGGGGACTGTTCCCCATCCCGCAGCGTGGTATCAAAGATAAAGACCTTCTCGGACATGGGATGTCCCTCCACTTTTTTGCAAGCTTTAAACCGCGACCATTGCGAACGATGCACGACCTTTGAAAGAAAAGAAGGGGTCTGGAGGATTCCTCCCCCAGGGTTTTGACTTTAAAAGCAAAAAATTTATAAAATTTTATGTTTAAAGTCAAAACCCTGGGGGAGGAATCCCCCAGACCCCCTCTTTTTTATCAATTATTGTACTGCCGAACCTATTCTGCAAACTCCTGAACTTCGTCCTCCTCCTCCTCCTGGCCCTGGGCCAACAGGGTACGATATTCACGATGGCTGGAGTAGGCCGAAAGCAGATAAGCCCAACCCACCACAAAAAGGGTCGCAGCCATATGGATGGTCAGTACGGTGATGAACAGAACCACCGCCACCAGGGTGAAGAAGGGCCGTTTGCGGTGCCAGGAGAACTCCTTGAAGCTGCGGAAACGAATGCCGCTCACCATCAGGATGCCAAGGGCATAGACCAGAAACAGCGGCAACCAACGCCAGAAATCGGCAATTCCGGCAGCGGCGCGATCCTGGGGCGCGATACCCAATTCGTGATAGAACAGCAAAGTTGCCGCCAGCACGCCCGCAGCGGCCGGAATCGGCAGCCCCTGGAAAAAGCGTTTCGCCACCTCTTCGTCGGGTGCGGATTTCTGCACATTGAAGCGGGCGAGACGCAAGGCCCCGCAGACCGCAAACAGAAACGCTCCAGCCCAGCCCACCCGCGAGAACGGGGTCAAGGCCCACTGGTGGATCAACACCGCCGGCGCAATGCCGAACGACAGAAAATCGGCCAGGCTGTCATACTCTTTGCCAAAGGCCGAAGTGGCATTCATCGCCCGCGCCACACGTCCGTCCAGGCCGTCGAAAACGCCTGCCACCAGAATCGCCAGCGCGCCATTCTTGAAATCCCCGGTCAACGCCGCCATGATGGCGAAAAAACCGAAGAACATGCCGCCCGTGGTCAACAGACAGGGAAAAATAAAAGCCCCTTTTTTCTGGGGTTTGGTTTCGTTCACGGTTTCTGTTCTCCCCAATAAGCGCGTTTCACATGAACAGGGTGCATGTCATGACAACCGGGCAATCACCGTCTCTCCGGCGCGGGTCTGGTCGCCCAACGCGGGTTCGATCCGGGCCGACAGCGGCAGATAGACATCCACCCGCGAACCGAAGCGGATCAGGCCGAATCTCTGGCCCGCAGGCAGTTGATCACCGGGCTTCAAGTAGCAGACAATGCGCCGCGCCACCAGACCGGCCACCTGCACAAAAGAGATTTTTTCTCCCGATGAGGTGACGGCCAGCACCTCCATCCGTTCGTTTTCGATGGAGGCCTTGTCCAACGCGGCATTGAGGAACTTGCCCGGATGATAGGCCACCTGTTCGACCCGGCCTGCGATCGGGAAGCGGTTCACATGGACGCTGAAGACATTCATGAAAATGGAGAATTTGCGCGCCGGCAGCCCGGAGAGCGGCGCCGTGGTCTCTTCGATGGCCACCACGCGTCCATCGGCCGGGGCGATCACCAGGCCGTCACCGGTTGGGGTCTGGCGTTCCGGATCGCGGAAAAACCAGATGCACCAGCCCGCCAGAATCCACAGCACGCCCTGGAGCGGACGATAGGGAAGCCAGGCGGTTGCGGCTGCGGCCACCAGGATGAATGCGGCAATGAACGGCAGCCCCTCTTTGGCCACCGGCGAACGCGACGCCATAAAGATCTCCTTGATTTTTTTGACTATTGAAAGAAAAGAGGGGGTTTGGGGGATTCATCCCTCAAAGCTTTGACTTTAAAAGAAAAATATTTTAAAAATTTTTTATTTAAAGTCAAAACCCTGGGGGGACGAATCCCCCCAGACCCCTCTCTTTTTTTTAAATGTTCGACAGGTTTCCGCAGGACTAGTTCCGAGACTTGTCCACCAGTTTGCCTTTGCGAATCCATGGCATCATCTCCCGCAGGCCCGCACCGACCGTTTCGATCTGATGCTCGGTGCCGCGCCGCCGCAAGGCCTGGAAACGGGCACGACCGGCCATGTTCTCCAGGATCCACTCGCGGGCGAACTCGCCGGTCTGGATTTCGTCGAGAATTTTTTTCATCTCCTGCTTGGTGCCCGCATCCACCACCCGTGGACCACGGGTCAAATCCCCGTATTCGGCGGTATTGGAGATGGAATAGCGCATGTTGGCAATGCCGCCTTCGTAGATCAGATCCACGATCAGCTTGGTTTCGTGCAGACACTCGAAATAGGCCATCTCCGGGGCGTAACCCGCTTCGACCAGGGTTTCGAAACCGGCCTGGATCAAGGCCGTGATGCCGCCACACAACACCGCCTGTTCGCCGAAGAGATCGGTTTCGGTCTCTTCGCGGAACGAGGTTTCGATGATGCCGGCCCGTCCGCCGCCATTGGCCGAGGCATACGCCAACGCAATCGCCTTGGCCTTGCCGGTGGCATCCTGATGGATGGCGATCAGACTCGGCACACCGCCGCCTTTGAGGTATTCGGCCCGCACCAGATGGCCGGGGCCTTTCGGAGCCACCAGAAAGACATCCACCCCCTTGGGCGGGTCGATCTGACCAAAATGGATGTTGAAGCCATGCGCAAACACCAGTGCGGCACCGTTCTTGAAATTCGGGGCCACCTCTTCGCGCCAGACCCGCGCCTGATGTTCGTCGGGCACCAGAATCATCACCACATCGGCTCCGGCCACGGCCTGACCGACCTCTTTGACCGCCAGACCGGCCCCTTCGGCCTTGGCCCAGGAGGAGGAGTCCTTGCGCAACCCAACGGTCACGTCCACTCCGGAGTCCTTGAGGTTTTGGGCATGGGCATGACCCTGGGAGCCGTAACCGATGATCGCCACCTTGCGGGAGCGGATCTCGTTCAAATCGGCGTCGCTGTCATAATAGACTTTCATCTTGGATGCTTCCTTCATCGGATTGGTAAGTTCATGCGCCTTGCGGCGCCATCATCGGTTGCCTGCCATCATGACGGCAAACGGGCCATGATTCAAGGATGGCTCGATTTGTTGACCATGCCCTTTTCCCCGCGCGACAGCGCCACCAACCCGGTGCGGACCATTTCGGTCACCCCGAGGGGCGTGAGCAGGGCGAGACAGGCATCCAGCTTGCCGCTGTCGCCCGTGACTTCGATCATGAAAGAGGTGGGGGTGGCATCCACCACCCGCGAGCGGAAAATATCCGCGATTCTCAAGACTTCAGCGCGGGTTTCCCGGTCCGTGGCCACCTTGACCAGCATCAGTTCCCGCTCGACATGCGGCCCTTCGGTGAGATCCGCAACCTGGATCACCGGCACCAGCTTGTTGAGTTGTTTCAATATCTGCTCGATGATGCCATCTTCCCCGCGCGTAACCAGCGTGATGCGCGAGGTCTCCCCATCCCCGACCGGGGCCACGGTCAAGGTCTCGATGTTGAACCCGCGCGCGGAAAAAAGCCCCACCACCCGCGAAAGCACTCCGGCTTCGTTTTCCACCAATGCTGAAATGACGTGGCGCATCGCACTCTCCTGCCAGCCTGCCAAGTTTAACGTAGCATGGAACATGATGCCCTTCGGGCAAAAAGTCAACGGAAAAGTCGGATCCCCCGTCCGCCTTGCCGAGTAAAAATCAGTAAATACTTGCAGATTATCATCACCCGATCGACCTCAGGTGACCACGTTCACCATGCAGGCATATCGGGCATTTTTTTCTTGTCTTCAAGTTGGAAAGGGGTTAACATGAAAACGATTCTGGAGGCACAGTCTTTGATGCATGCTTTGGATGGTTGCAATGCGACAAAGTTCAAAATTATTTTTTAATGTTATCTTTGGATTGATCTGTACGCCGGATTGCGAGTCTGTTTTTTTATCCGTATAAAACGGATTAACATTGCTCACACCAAATCCGCATACCGACAGCAAAAAACTTTTTTATATTTAGGGATTCTTGTTGACACACTATAAGTATTTGCGAGTATTTTTCTAAGCGAAGATTAATTGGTTAGTGCGATTTTATTTTTGCAGTTTGGTATTGCAACCAAGTTCGCTTTTGAGACACAAGAATGGCAGGTACATATTCCACTTTTCAATCGGTCAAACCAGGAGAATTACATGTCAACAGAAATCATTCCTCTTATCAAAAGCAGAAGCAACGCTGAAACACAAAACATCGAAACAATCCTCAACAGATTAAATGCAAAGAGAATACTAATTCCAAATTATCAAAGAGACACTGATCAATGGGATTCAAGAAAAAAATCTCTTTTCTTAGAATCCATACTTAACAATCTCACAATACCAGCGTTTTTCTTTCACGAAAACGAATCAGCAATTTATGAGGTTGTTGATGGCCAGCAAAGATTATCAACATTATTGCAATTCTTTAAAGATGAAATAAAAATTGAAGATGACGATAACATACCTTATTTAGTGCCAGAAAGTGCTTTGTATAGAGGAAAAACATATAGCAGTCTTGCTGGTCAGCTAAAAAATATATTTAACGACTATCCGTTGACCGTTATATACCTCCCTAGAGGTATTGATTTAACAACAAAACTTGAAATCTTCCGGAGAATTAATGAAGGAGGAACGCCATTATCTGGCCAAGATATTAGATTATCTTATTATAGTGCATCCTCCTCTGTTTATTTCGTCAGACTAGTGGGCATCTATCGTAACGCAAATTCAACCTCTGAAATGATTAGAAACGCAACAGAAAAAGGAGTAGAAAATCCATGGAACAGCAAGCCAGAAAGTTTTGACTCTTGGTGCAGATGGTGGGAAGGAAAAGAATTAGCAAAAGGGCAAAGACCATCCGAAATGTTTCTCTGGTATCTAATTTTAAGATGCCGCGACATGATAGATAATATGTTAAAAAATACATCACACCTCAACATGATCTATAGAGGCTCAACTGATGAGGTTCTGGATATCGTATGTGCACAATTTAGATACTCTGATGAAAATCCTGGAAAGCTATCTTTCCCAGTTTATAGCGGCGAGCTTAAAACCTATTTTGACGATTTTGAGAGAATAACAATTTTTATACTTGACGTTAAAGGATCCGGGGTTAGTGTTGACAAATATAAGCAACTAGCTTTCGTTGTTGGATCTCTTGCGGAAATCGGTATTGAATTAGACCAAATCTCTGAGGACCAATGGGACAATCTACGAGAATTCATCAGAACTCCACGGAATGCTGGACAAAGATTCCTATCTGTTCAAGGCGGGTATCCTGAACCAAAAGGAAGATGGGGAGGGGCAAAGGGACAAAAAAGCCAGTGCGACTCTGCAGTCAATTTGGTTAAACAAGTACTAAACATGTAATTTATCACCTTAACCCATACACAACTTTACCAAATCAAACAAATTGATAGGTTAGAATTTGTGCGATATACCATCTGACAGTGAACCACAAACAAACAATCTCCCAAAAGGATTGGATGAGTGTGACCCTAACAGCCGTACGTTTCCAACCTCCTGGAAGGAAAGCTATTATAGTCGTCATTTTAATCGAAAGTCCGGAGGATATATCTGCCCAATATGTAAAAAAATATTTAAAGGCACTTCAGGTTTTCATCAACTCCACGGCGATCATATTATTCCAGTAAGCAAGGGAGGATTAACATTGTGGAATAATTTGCAATTGCTCTGCGGAAAATGCAATCAATCAAAGAAATAAATATTAGCCATGCTGCTTTGCTCTGGCTCCCGAATATGCCTATTGGCTGGTGACCGGCGCATCCCCCACATAGCAAGCCGAACGCATGGTCAAATCAGCCTGATGGCATCTCCCGCTCCAGCCACCCCCTCCCCTGTTCCACCTGCATCTCCACCCGCAGGGCGAACAGGGGGATGGCGGGGGATGCATGCACCTTGACCGCATCCTTCTCCGTGCACACCAGACAATCCGCCCCTCCCTTTTGAGCCTCTTTTTGCAACCGCTCCAACTCCGCACTGGTGAACGGGTGATGGTCCGGAAACGGATGAAACCCCGTCAACGCAAGCGGCAACGCGGCCAGCGTGCGTTGAAATCCTTCCGGAGCGGCGAGACCGCAAAAGGCGTATGCCGCCTGGCCGCGCAGGGCATCCAGCGGCAATGGCGGACCAGGGGGATGAATCGGAATCCAGGCCGTGGGGGCGTGAATGGCGGTAAGCAGGGGTTGGCCGGGGAACAAACGACCCAACCGCTCCAAACTCTTCCCGGTGGAAATCGGGTCGTCGGCGCGGGTCAGGATCAGCGCATCGCAACGGCTCAAGGCTGCGGGAAACTCCCGCAGGATGCCACCGGGCAACAGCCGTCCATTGCCAAAAGGACGACGGGCATCGACCAGCACCAGATCCAGATCCCGCGCCACATCGAGCCGATGAAATCCATCGTCCATCACGATCCGGTCGCATTGCAACGCCTCGACCGCATGGCGGATCAGGGCAGGCCGATCCGCGCCGGTCAAAACCGTCACACCGGGCAGGCTGCGGGCGATCAACACCGCTTCGTCGGCGGCCTCCGGGGGGGCGAGGCGCACGCCGTCCGGATCAGCCACCACGGTGACTCGTGCCCGGGACTCCTGACGATACCCACGACTCACCACCGCCACCCGGTGACCTGCCGCCTGCAACCGTCGGGCGATCCAAAGCACCATCGGCGTTTTGCCGGTGCCGCCCACGGTCAAATTGCCGACGCTGATCACCGGACAAGGGGCGCGATACGCACGGCAGATCCCCAGTTCATGCCTTTTGGCCTTGAGCCATTGCAGGCCACCCAGAGCTGCCCCGACCCCACCCAGCAGCGCAAGCAGCAGTTTCATGGCCGGGGTGTCGGCTGCGCGGGAGCCATCGAGCCAGGGGAGTAGACGTTGCATGGGGTCTTACTCTGCCAGAACGCGCTGAATCGCCTGCACGGTGCGCTCCAGGGCGCCGGCATTGGCGGGAATCACCGCACGGGCAGCCGCCCCCATGGCCTGACATTGGGCGGGATTTTCCAGCAGCATGACCATCCGATCGTACAGCATCTCCCCGTTCCGGATCCGGATCGCCCCGCCGCACTGCTCCAATTGTTCCGAAATCTCACGAAAATTGAAGACATGGGGACCGTACAGGACCGGCACCCCGCAGGCAGCGGCTTCGAGCATGTTCTGGCCGCCATGAGGCACCAGGGATCCGCCGATAAAAACCCACTGCCCCCAACGGTAGAGATTGGCCAGCCAGCCGATTTCATCCACCAGCAACAGTGGCGCATCCCAGTTGCCGTGCGTCCGGGAAAAATGTTGCACGGCCAACCCCCGCTGATGGGCCAACGCTGCCACGGCTGCGCTGCGTTCCGGGTGGCGCGGCACCAGGATCAAACGCGGCGCGAGAGGATGGGTCAGCAGACGCTTATGCAGATCGAGCAGAATCTCCTCTTCCCCCGGATGGGTGCTGGCGGCGATCCAGACCGGCTGGCCGGGGCGCGGCAGACGGGCTGCCAGCAATCGGGCCTGCTCGGGATCCGGGGATTTCAACGCCTGGTCATACTTCAGGTTGCCGGTCACCACCACCCGTTCCGGCCTGGCCCCCATGGCAATCAACCGTTCGGCATCGGGTGCGGATTGCATGAGAAACAGGCGTCCCTGGGCCAGCAGCCTGCGGGTCAGAAAGCGTACCGCGTGATAACGCCGGAACGAGCGCGGCGAGATGCGCCCATTGACCACACAGATCGGCACCCCCTGCCCGGCCACCACCCGGAAGAGTCCGGGCCACAGTTCGGTCTCCATCACCACCAGCAGGCGCGGACGGATGCGCCTGACCAGAGGATGGATAAAGGGCGGGAGATCGATGGGCAGATAATAAAAAGCGTTGGCTTCGGGGATGCGTTCCCGCGCCACCTGCTGGCCGGTGCGGGTGACGGTGGAGATGACCAGTGGATGATCCGGGAAGGTTTCCAGCAACCGGACCGCCAGCGCACGGGCTGCCATCACCTCGCCGACCGAGACCGCATGGAGCCAGATGCGCGGGGCATGCGCGGGCGGCTCCGGGGGCAGGATGCCCAGACGGGGCAGCACGGTGCCGCGATATTTGGGTGTGGTGAAATAGCGCCAGATCCACACCGGCAGGGTCAGCAGGATGACGACCGTCAACAAGGTGTGGTAAAGGGCAAACATTGGTCTCACGCGCAAGGTTGGAATTTCGATCCATTCTTCCTATAGCATGCGCGCCGCAACCGGAGCGAGAGATTTTGGCGTGAAGGGTTGAAAAAAGGTCGCGATGGTTTATGATTCTCTATCAAGAAGTGCTCAAAAACCCACCTGCCGGAGAATTGCCATGGAAACCATTCTTTCCAGAGGAAATCCCATCCGTGCGTTGGTTTCCCAGGAAAGCTACGAAACCCTGCTGCATGCCGCTCTGTTGACTGGCACGACGGTGGATCAATTCCTGGTGCAATCCGCCCTGAAAGAGGCGCGTCTCCTGTTGGATCCACCGGAGGTGATCCCGCTCTCGGCGCGGGATTGGCATACCCTGCTGGATCTGATCGAAGATCCCCCGGAACCCAACGTCCTCTTGCAATCTGCCATGGATCACTATCAAAAGGCCAAACGAGACGATGCGGGTCACTCCTTTGCTTGGGAACCATGACCGGCAGAATTTCGACTGCGGTCGTCAAGAACTGAATCAATGGTTGCAGCGCATGGCGCGCCAGCATCAGGACAAAGGCGTTTCGCGTACTTATGTCGCCACTCAATCAGCAGAACCCTCCTGCATCTGTGGATTCTATGCGCTGACCCTGGCCGAACTGGAAAATCACCATTTGCCTGTGACGTGGCGTAAAAAACTGCCGCACCGCATCCCGGCCGTGCGCCTGGGCCGTCTGGCCATCGACTTGAGCTTTCAACGAAAAGGGCTGGGAGCGTTGCTTCTGGTCGATGCGCTCACCCGAACGCAACGGATCCATCAGGAGGCCGGAGGAATCGGGCTGTTCGTGGATGCCATCGATGAACAGGCAGGCGCCTACTACCGACGTTTTGGATTTGTTCCGATCCCCGATCATCCGCTGCTGCTGTTCTGGCCCACATCCAAACAGGGCAATGTCACCCCCGTTTAAACCGTTCTCATGGACTGATCCGCAGGCCATGGCCAGATTATTAAAAGAAAAGAAGGGGCCTGGGGGATTTATGCCCAATGTTTTTACTCTAAAATAAAAATATTTTGTTTAAAGTCAAAACCCTGAGAGATGAATCCCCCAGACCCCCTCTTTTTTTCACCGGTTGAAATTCGGATCCGTTCTTCCTATAGCATGCGCGCCGCAACCGGAGCGAGAGATTTTGGCGTGAAGGGTTGAAAAAAGGTCGCGATGGTTTATGATTCCATGTCATGATGGTGGATGGGCTGAAGACGGCGGATGGATCGGGGAGGTGTGAGAACGATGGCCGAAGCGGGAAGAGTGACCAAACAGATCGGTGAACTGCTCAAGGGAAAGGGGCTGATCAACGACGCACACATCGAACTGGCGCTGCAAGACCAGAAAGTGACCCGGGAACGGGTGGGCGAAATCCTGGAACGACTGGGGTTCATCTCCCAGTACGACATCGCCACCACTATCGCCGATCAGGACGGACGCAAATACGTCGATGTGGACCAGAAACGCCCCGCGCCCGAAAGCCTGCGACTGTTCAATATGCAGGCCTGCCTGACCCATAAATTTCTGCCCTACTTCAGCGACGACAAAGAGGTGATCGTCGTCACCCATTCGGACGATGTGGAAGGACTGGAAAAATTCATCGCGCGCGCCACCGGACTCAAACCGCGCATCCGCCAGGGTGAAAAAGGCAAGATCATCAATGCCATCCAATATTATTACCACTTCCTCGAAAACCCGGTCGAAAAACTGATCCAGAAAGAGATCCAATTGCTCGCCGCAGACCGGGACGGGGTGCGCTCGCTCGACTCCTTCGTGCTGCACCTGATGCAACTGGCGGTCAAGGCGCGCGCGTCCGACATTCACATCCGCCCCATGGACCGGGCGATCAGCGTGGCCTTCCGGGTGGATGGCGTGTTGCGCGCCCAGTTTGCACTGCCGCTGACCTTCAAACGGCTCATCTCCACCCTGAAGATGAAATCAGGCATGGATATCGCCGAACAACGCCTGCCCCAGGATGGCAGCTTTTCGGAGTCGATTCTCAACACCCAGTACGATTTCCGCGTCTCCTCCACGGTCTGCCCCTACGGGGAGAACATGGTGCTGCGCCTGCTGCCCGCCAAGGGAGATTTCATGAGCATGCGCCAGTTGGGGGTCTTCGACGAGGATCTGGAGTTGATGACCAAAATCTTCAACGAACCCTTCGGCATCGTGCTTTTGACCGGTCCCACCGGCTCGGGCAAAACCACCACCCTCTATGCCGCCGTGCGCCGACTGAACCTGACCGAAAAAAACATCCTCACCGTGGAAAACCCGATCGAATACCGCATCCCGTTGATCCGCCAGACCCAGATCAACGTCAAGGCCGGGTATACCTTTGCCAATGCGATCCGCTATTTCCTGCGTCACGACCCGGATGTGATCCTGGTGGGCGAAATCCGCGATGCCGAAACCGCCCAGACCGCGATTTCCGCCTCCGAAACCGGCCATCTGGTGCTTTCGACTTTGCACACCAATACCGCCTTTGGCGCCATTCCCCGACTGCGCTCCCTGGGAATTCCCAATTTCATGCTCGCCGACTCGCTGGTGGGCGTGGTGAGCCAACGACTGGTACGACGCATCTGTCCGGGCTGCAAAGAGGAGTACACCCCCTCCCCCGAAGAGCTGGCCTATCTGCGGGATCCGGAAATCACCACCCTGTGGCGCGGACGCGGCTGCGAACATTGTCATCAATCCGGCTACATGGGCCGCACGCTGATCTATGAAATCTTCCGCTCCAACCGGGAGCTGGCCGGCATGATCGGACGGGATGTGGACAGCGAAACCCTGGAGCAGGCCGCCCTGAAGAGTGGGCATCGCCCCATTTTCGACAATGCGGTGCGCAAGGTGAAACTGGGCCATACCACGGTGCAGGAAGTGATTCGGGTCTTGGGACACTGATCGGGAGAAGGAACGCATGGCCTGTTTCCATTACAAACGGATCACCCGACAAGGCATCGTGCGCGCCGGAGTCATCGATCTGCCCTTCGACAGTCCGATCTCGGCCACCGCCTACCTGGAGCGCCAGGGAGGCGCGGTGATCTTTGCCAACCCGCTCCCCTCCTGGGCTGGCACGCTTTACACCACGCTGGAACGCTTCTTCGAAACCAGGGTCGAAACCGCCACCATGGCCGAAGCCCTCAACAACATGGCCATCATGCTGCGGGCAGGGATTCCGGTGGTGGCCGCGCTCCAGGATGCCATGGCCGACAACGACAATCCCACCCTCGCCAAGGTGGGACAGGATCTGGTCAGCCGCATCCAGTCCGGCTCCAGCCTGTCGGAAGCGGCCCAGAACTGGGCGCGCTATTTCCCCGAAACCACCCTGTTCCTGATGCGCATCGGCGAAGAGACCGGCTCGCTGGATCGCACCATCCAGGATGCCTCGCGCCACATGATCAAAGTAGACAAGATCGTGCGGGAAACCAAAAGCGCCTTGATGTATCCGGCCATCATGATCTCCGCGATTCTGGGCGCCATGGCCTTCTGGCTCTATTTCGTGGTGCCGATGGTGTTGCCGCTCCTGAAAGCCACCGGCAAGGAACTGCCCGCCCTGACCCAGGGGATCATCGCCACGGCGAATTTCCTGCAAGCCCATTTCCTCGGCATCCTGCTCACGCTGGTGATCACGTTCGTGACCTTCCAGAGTCTGATGAAAAAATTCCTGGCGTTCCGTCGTGCGGTCCATCGGGTTCTGCTCCACATTCCCATCATCAGCGCCATCATTCACGCCTCCAATCTCGCCTTCATCACCGCCTATTTCAGTCTGCTGCTCAATGCCGGGGTGGATGTGATCAAAAGCATCGACATCCTGAGCGGCTCGCTGGGCAATGAAATCTACAAGGAAAAAATGGGCGAAGTGCGCGCCGGACTGATCCATGGTCTGGGGTTGCGCAGCTCGTTCGCCGAGGCTGGCATCTTTCCTCCCTTCGTGGTGCGGATGATCGGCATCGGCGAGGTGAGCGGCGCCTTGTCCACGCAGCTCGATTTCGCGGCCACCGAATATGGCAGCCGCCTGGACGACATCATCAAAACCTTGAGCAAAAGCATCGAACCTTTTGCCCTGGTGCTGGGAGGTGGCCTGTTCGTGGTGCTGCTCGTGGGCATGTTCATGCCGTTGTACAGCATGGCGGGGTGACCGGAATGAATCCGACGGAAATTTCTGTGGTACGTCGCCACCCGAGTGGCGGATTCAGCATGATCGAGCTGTCGATCGTGATGATCATCATCGGTCTGATCATTGCCGGCGGCATCGGCATCTACGAACCCTCCATGCGCCAGGCGCTGAAAAACAAGAACGAAACCGTGGTGCGTCAGGCGGTGGAGACCCTGATCGGCTTTGCCGGCACCCATCGGAGTCTCCCCGCAGGTCTGATGGACAGCGGCGTGGTGCACAGCGTGCTGGATGCCCAGATGAATCCATTGCAATACGCTTTCGATGCGTCACTGACCGCAGTCGATACCCTCTGCACCCAGGATGATGCCCGTTTGTCGGTTGCGGTGCTGAAACCCGATGGTACCACCCGTTTTTCGATCCCGGATGTCGCCCTGGTGATCTGGAGCCGGGGCTACGATGGCGCCACCCAGCCGGAGAAGACCACCGGGGCCATCGATACCCCCCGGAGCTATCCGGTCCCGCTGTATGCCGAAGGAAGCGCGGACGATCTCGTGGGTTGGGCCACCATGGCCGAACTCAAGGCCGCCGCCGGATGCGGAGCCGGTTCCTTGAGCATTCTGGCCTCTGGCCTGCCCGCAGGCAGCGTGGGCATGCGTTATGATCCCGTCACCTTCACGGCCGAGGGTGGCAAAAAGCCCTATTCCTGGTGTGTCGCCTTTCCGGACCAGACGCGCGCCGCGAAAATGAGCTTCGCCGTTGACAACACCAACCCGCTGCCCCCCGAAAACGCTTTCGACGGCTGTCAAGAGCCGACCATGGCGGGTGACGCATTGACCCTGACCGGCATTCTTCCCTTTGTCTCCACCGATCAGGGCGGACCGTATGATTTCGTGATTCATCTGCGCGACAGCAATCCCAGGGCGCATACCGTCACTCGGCGCTTCAGTCTGTATGTCACACCGTAACGGGGTGACCGTCATGCCGGGGACCGCACAGAAACCACACCAGGGCACTGCCGGATTCAGCCTGATCGGTCTGGCCCTGATGCTGATGGTGCTGGGGGTGACCCTCTCGACGACCCTGTTGTTCCTGCTGCCCGATCTGGAAAGAAATGCCCGCGCCAAAACCGTTGCTCATTTGCGGGCCGACAAAAACGCCCTGATCGGTTATGCCCTTGCCCATGGCCACCTGCCCGCGCCCGAGCAGTTCGACACCGTGGTTCCCCAGGCGCTCGACGGGTATCAAAATCCCATTCAATACGCGGTGGATGAACGCCTGACCGCCCGGCAGGCGCTCTGTCGCCACGACACCACCCGGCTTGCGGTGGAGGAGCGGCACAACGTGGCGCTGGTGATCTGGAGTCCAGGCCGGAATGGTCGCATCAATCAGGTCGCGGCCCAGCCGGACAAAATTCCCGGACGGGTCGCAACCGCCACGCGCATCCCCAATCCGCCTTACAGCGCGCAAGGCACGCCCGACGACAGCTCGGACGATCTGGATGATCTGTTGGCCTGGGTGACGCTCGACGAATTGCGCAGCCGAACGGGATGCGAAAAAGCGGAAGAACCGATTCTGACCATTGCAACCGATGGCATGCCGATCGGCTTTGAAGGACAGCGTTATGGTACGGTCACCTTCAGCGCCTGGGAGGGCGGTGACAGCACAGCGGTGCAGTGGTGTGTGGAGAGCGCGGCCTTGATGAAGGATGGGCCATGGTACGACCACCTCCGTTTCACCCCGCCGGAAGCGGTCACGGTGAGAGCGGACGGCCAGTGTCGCACGCCGGAGAGCTTCACAACCTCAGCGGTCCCAGTGCTGCACCTGACCGGCAGCGCGCCCTTCGATGCCGGAGATGGCCAGGGGGGAAAATCCTATCCGCTGCGCCTGTTCCTGCAAGATCAAACGGGCCGGTCGGTCAACCGCCTGTTCCGGATGACGATCAAACCGGCGCTGGCCTCCGGCGAAACCCCGGTCAGGCTGACGGGGAGTTCGCGGCTCTCATCCGCTCCAGCAGGTATTGATAATAATCCACCTTCGCCAAAACCGCCGGCTCCAGACACCCCTTGATGCCGGGATAGCCATTCACCTCGAAGAGATAGAGCCTGCCCTGCTCCACGGCGAAATCGCAGCCCAAAGAATCGATGACAAAATCATACCGCTCCTGCAACACCTCGGCGACCCGCATGGCAGCAGCCTCCAGTTCGGCGATCAGGGCGCGGCATTGAGCGGCATCGTACATCCGGCTCAAGAAGGGTTCCACATCGTGAGAGGCGCCCCCGGTGGCCAGATTCGAGGTGACGTGACCCGCCCCGCACCGCACATAGATCTTGGGAATCCGCCATAGGCCGCTCTGGCCGCGAAAGACCGGCACACGGATATCAAACGGCTTGCCCTCCTCGTTCATGCTGCGGATGTAGCGTTGCAGCATGTAGGTTCCGGCGCATTTATCCCCCAGAAACAACCCCAATCCCATGCCATCGACACTCTGGAGGGTTTCGTTCTCCAGGATGGTGTAGCGATCCCGCTCCTCCTGAACGATCAGAAAGACATTCCGTCCCCGGTTGGAGGTGAACGGTTTGATGATCACCCGGTCCACGCTCTGAAACGCCTGTTTCAGCGCATCGAGGGTCAACACCTCGGAGGGGATCACCAATGCGCTGGTCCGGGGATCCTCTTTGAGAAAGGGCAGGGTTTTGCGCTTGCCTTCGATATCGTGCAGAATCAACGTGGAGGCCGGCTCCAGGGCGCGCGCCTTGGCCCGGTCCTGGGAATCACGGGGGGGAGAGTTGTCGATCAGACGCGGCAGAGGATATTTGCCCTTGATCCAGGCGCCGTTCTGAAAGCGGTAGCCAAGCGTCTCACCCGGTTGGGCGCCCAGACGACGATAGGAAAAATAGGTGGTGGCGATCCCCCGGAGCTGACACTCCTGGGCCAAGGCCAGCACCTCGACGAAATCGACCGGATTGTCGGGAAAACGCAACAAACCGATCTCTTCCCGGTTTTCCTGCTCCCGATTTTCCTGCTCCGGATTTTCCTGCTCCCGGTTTTCCTGCTCCCGGTTTTCCTGGCGGATGGCCGACGGCTCCTGTTCGACGGACGGCGCCTCCTCTTCCGGCACCAGGCGCGGCTGACCCCGTTGCAGGTACTTCCAGTAGGCGACATAGCCGGAGAGATAGTGTTCGATATCGTCGATGCGCACCCGGAAGGTGTGATGACGAATGAAGAAGCTCCCGACCACGCTGGACGGTTTGGCGAAATACATGGCCAGTTCGGGCCAGAAAAAACCGTTGAGCAGATAATGGGCGCGGTGGTGCATGGCGCGGTAGAATTTGTTCAGGTTCAGGCCGCGCAGGACGCTCTCCCGCTCCGGGGCATGTTCCAGCCGTTCCAGCATCTGCTCAAAGGCCATGGAGAGTTCCAGCAGCGTGGGATAGGTGGTCTCGCGGTAGAGAATGAAATCCAGATGGCCGGTGATGTTCTGAACGCCGAAGCGGAAATATTTTTCGTCCGGCTGGTGGCGCACCAGTTCGTTGGAACAGTAGGAGAGCCAGTGGTCATGGGCTTTCCAGTGATCGGCCTTGAGAAAATATTCGAACGCCTTTTCGACGATGGCAAGCCAGCGGGGATCGCGGGTGAGTCCGTAGAGGCGCATCAAACCGAAGGCAGCCTCGCCATCGTAATAGATGATGCGGAACCGATCCTTGAGCGTCAGGTCGGCGGCATGCAGCACATGCACGAACTGGCCGCTCTCCGGATCCTGAAAAAACCGGATCCCCAGGGCGAGTTGTTCCAGGAGGGATTGATGGCAATCATCCCCGGTCAACTCCTGATATTTCACCAAGGCCAGAATGGCCACGGCATTGGCGCCGAGCTTGATCTCCTCGCCGGTATCGACCACAAAGGCCAGTGCGCTGCCATCGGGCTGGGGATAGAGGCGGATCAACCGGGTGGTCAGGTAGTCCAGAGCGCGCTGAATGGCGGCCAGGAGGGGTTCCCGGCGGGTCAGTTCCCATCCTTCGAGCATGGAATAGATCGAGCTGGCGTGGCGCAGGGCGTTATAGGTGGCGATCTGGCGTCCGAAGCAGGGAAAATGGCCATAAATGAACTGGCCATCGGGTTTGACCTGTTTGCCGAGAAAAGCGGAACTGGAATCGATGAGGGCCAGCACCTGATCGGCATTCAATGGCGCGATGGCGCGGCGTCCGCCATCCAGGCGGTGATGGGGCAGCCATTGGGGGGTCGCGCCACCGGGCAATGCGGCCAGCGCGGCATCCACGGCCACGAACAGACCTTCGGTGGTCAGGAGATGGACGGTATTGGTGGGGGTGAAGTCCGGGGTGAAGTTCTTGCCATAACGGGCCGTGGCATAGCGGGTGAAATTGCCGGAGTTGAGGCGTCCCTCCTCGAACTCGTCGCCGCCGTAGAGCATGGCGTTGGCATGGAGTTCCTGTTCGAGAAAGGCGATCTTCAGGCCAGGATCCAGGGCCAGGCCATGGCGGAAATAGTTGCGTTTGGTTTTGGCCAGACGGACATGGAATCCGCTCCATGGGATGGATTCGATGGCGGTGATCCAGTCGATGCGCAGCCAGACCGGATTGAATTTCTGGCGTTTGGCCAGGTTCATGCAAAGGGCGACTCCGTTCTTCCAGACACTGGCAAAGTCATTGCCCGAAACATGGAGCACCTGGGCGCGATTTTTCCGGTCGCACAGGGAGAAAAAGAGGGTGCAGGCCGGATGAGGTGCGGGCAGCCCGATGGTTTGATTCTGGAAATGGCTGACCAGCAGCGGACGCGCCTGTGAGAACAACAGAGGAAGAGACATGAATCCGACCCATTGAACGCGGAGAAAGGGGAAAAAAACCATTGAAAGAAAAGAGGGGGTCTGGGGGATTCATCCCCCAGGGTTTTGACTTCAAACCGCACCCCTCTCGGGATACGTCGTTTATTAATAGGGGTCCAGGGGGATTATCCCCCTGGTAGGGTCCAGGGGCGAAGCCCTTGGGACTTTGGCGCGCTTTTCCAGCAGCGCGCCTCCCGGTCGCCGCAGGCGACGCCTGGGCCAGAAATTCAGCAGCCCGAGATGGTTGCAGTTTAAACCGCAACCATCTCGGGATACGGAGTTTTTTGCCCCAAGGCGTCGCCTGCGGCGACCGGAGGGCGCGCCTGCGGCAACGCGCGCAAAAGGCCAAAGTCCCAAGGGCTTCGCCCCTGGACCCCACCAGGGGCCATTGGCCCCTGGACCCCACACTGACCATTTGCCGTCAGATTCAACGCCCATGCATGGATTGATAGACCGATTCGACCACTTTCCAGATGGGCATGTCGTGTTTGCTGTCGCGCTGGAAATCCTCGGGCCAGGCATTGACAGGCAATCCCTTGGCCGTGCTGACCTGATCATCCAGCTTGTCCAATCCTTCCAGCACCGCCTTCATGAAGGCCACGCCCGGCAATTTGCGATCCTGCAACACCTTTTTGCCCGACACATAACGCATTTCCACCACGGAATCCGGAATTTTCATGTTGCCCACCGGATCCACTCCCACTGCCAAAGCATTCCAGACCTGATTGGCATCGTATTTCTTGCCAAACAGGGCATTCAACTCCGGCAGACTTTTAGGAATCGGATCGGTTTTCACCGGATTGTCCCGCAACATGGACTCGGACCAACGGGCCATGCCTTCCAGATACCAGGGCCTTTTGAACATGGTGTATCCATACTGGAACAGATGGAACAACTCGTGCGCCGGGGTGAGATTGGTGGCGGAAAGGTCGATATCGACGTGAATGACCATGGCGCAGGTGCCATCCGGCATGGTGCGCGGCTCCTCGAACGCACGACCGTTGCCTTTGACCGGCAGCATGATGGCATGGATCTGCTTGACCTGCTGGTAACGGGGCTGTTGCAACGGGTGGATGAAGCCGTTGGCAACCAGCATCTCGCGCATGGCCACCATCTGGGTCAGGACATCTTCAACCGCGTCCGGGATTTTGTTGTGGTTCTGATCCTGGGCATCCTTGATAGCATTCGGACCGCTGACATTGTAATGAGCAAAAAACTCATCGCGATGCAAAACCCCGGTGCCCATCTCGATGGCCATATCGCTGCTCAGTTTTTTGCACACCTTCTCTTTGGCGGGCGCAGCCACAGCGGTTCCCGACACCGACAACGCAAGCAAAGCCACCAACACCTTCATCGAAATGCGCACGATCCGTCTCCTTCAACGCTCATTAAAGGTTACCGCAGCACATGACCAGGACGACAACAACCGAAAAAACAGTAACGCAAAAACAGATCTGGCCTTTTCAGGTACAAAGAACCTGAAAAGGCCAGATCTGGAACGGATCACGTCACGAACCGCTGGAGATATTGACGGCCGGAACGCGGAAGGTGGCGGAAAGGGTCGTGGCGTTGGCATTGACCGTGCTGGAGCCATTGGCATCCAGGGTGGTGCCGGAGAGGGCGTTGCGGAAAACGTTGGCCAACTCCAACCCCTGATCACCCGAGAGCGCGACCAGTTTGAAGGCCACGGTCAACTGACCGGAAGCCGTGGCTTTGGTATTGGCGGTATCCAGTTCGAGGGTGCCGTCGCCATATTTGTACGAAGGCATGAGTTCCTTCTGGGTGGAGGCGTTCAGGGTGACGCTGCCGGTTCCCTGATAGGCGCTCAACACGGCCTGGATGTAGGGATTGATGTATTGCTGAAAGGCCTTGGTGGCTTCGCCCTTGGCCATGGTGCTTTTGCCCACGGCAATGGCCGAGACGATCAGGCCGATGATGACCAGGACGATGGCCATTTCCACGAGGGAAAAGCCCTCCTCCCGACGTTGCCGGACAACGGCTTGCGCGGTATTCATGGGAAGTATCTCGACAAATGGAGTAAAGGGTGTGCATACTTGATTTTTTTAGACTAATCATCTATTTTAGAGCAAGGGTTCCCGTTGTCAACGAAAAAACAATCCACACTTCCACAAATCAGGATCCACAGCCACGCTCCAGGGGTTGACGGGCTGCGGGTGGATTGCTTATCTTGATTATCCCTTGTTTGCCCATGGAGTCGCCAAACATGCACATCCTTCACCCCCTGATCGCCCTGCTGGGACGGTTTCCTTTTTATGTGGCCGTGGGGATCCTGGTGACCATGCCGCTGGGTGGCCACTGGGTCAAAAACGCCCACCAGGAATTCATGGCCGCCAAAGAACGGCTTGATCTCGCCAAACGGACGCGCGCCGAGCAGGAACAACAAACCGAAAAAAACCAGCAGAACGACCGGTTGGCCGAAGAGGTCCGCCAATTCATCCGGGCCGTCGAAGCCCAGCGACTGAGCGAACTCCAAGGCTGGACCACCTACACGGTCGATATCCGGGACAAGGAGCTTTCCGCCCGGGAACTCCGCGCGCTGCTGGCCCAGGCCGGACCATCTCCCCGGTTCTACTTCAAGCCGAAGCGGCTGGAAATCACCTCGCTCTTCGCCAAAGAACTCCTCCCCGCCCGTCTCCAGAATCTCATGCAGGGCAAACCGGGCGGAGGCGCACAAGCCTCCCGGACCGAACCGCCCCCCATCGCGGGTGAGAAGGTACTCGTCTCCCTGTCCGGTCAATTTCTGCTCTTTCCTCGGAACTGAAGGCGCCCAACCCGATGAAAAAATCCTGGATGGACCAATGGATCGTGGATCTCGATGGGACGACCCATCTCATGCGGGACAACAAGGCCGAACGGGTGGACGCGCTGGGTGAAATCCGGGGAAGCAAATGGATCCTGAGCGATTTCGGCGGAGCCGCCGCCCGCTTCATGAGCGTGGACGCCCCCAAACCCTACGCCGAACTCGTAGCCCAGCGCCGTCTGCTGGAGAGCGGCGACATCCACGAACACGCCCGCCTCTTTTCCCACTGGAAACGGGCACGGGGCAAAACCTCCACCGAGGTCTATTTCACGGCGGTCGAGGCCGAAGTGTGCAGCGCCTACGAAGACCGAGCGCACGACGACGACGAACACCACCTGCTCTTTTCGATTCACGCCCTGGTTCACGCCTGTCTACGCGCCTTCTCGGCCAACAAGACCATCGTGGTGCTGTTTGAACACGACCGACATGTCGATCTGCTGCTGGGCCGCTCCGGCCAGATTCTGGCTGCCAGTCGCATCTCCAGCTATGGCAACACCCGCGCCGCCAAGGAAAATCAGCCCGAAACCGTCACCCAGGAGATTCGCGCCCTGCTCGCCAGCGCGGCAGGCAAACTCGATGGCATCGTCCACTTCGGCTGGCTGATCGGCGGCGAAGAGGAAGAAAATGCCAAAGAAGAAGAGGCTCGATTGCGGGCCGCAGCCTGGGGGCAGACCGTGGCCACGAATCTTCAGGTCTCCTTCCAGCCTCTGCCCGCCCAAACTTTTGCCATGGAGGAGGGCGCCTTTGTGGTCACCTCCATTCCGGCGGTGCTGGACCACCTCACGGTGGCCGACTCCTCCTCGCCCGACCTGGACCGCTGGCACTATCTGGCCTGGCGGCTGATGCCACAAATTGCGTTCGTGGGAGTCTGCATGGTGGCGGTGCTGATCTTGAGCGCCCTGTGGCTGGAAGTCCGCACCGCGCTGCTGACCGACGAGGCCAAACGACTCACCACCAACCAGACCCGCATCGCGCAGCCGGTCGATCCCGTGGATCCGTCGTATCAGAAGCAGGTCACCTTCATCGACAATCTCAGCCGCCTCAAGGCCGCTCCCACCCTGCAAGCCCTGCTCAACGATCTCTCCCGCGCCCACACCGGGCAAATCGCCCTGGACCGGATCGTCATCGAATCCGATGACCGCTCCAGAATCCAGCTTACCCTGAAAGGACGCCTCCGCAACGACTTCTCCCAGGCCAGCCAGGAGCACGAAACCTTTGTCGGCAACCTGACCAGTCGCGGCTTCCGGCTGATCCAGAGCGACCTGACCACCGATGTCACCGAACTGCTCTTCACCCTCAAACTGGAACGGGAGTAGCCCCATGAAAACAAAACAACTGGGTCTGGTCTCCACAGGGCTGATCGCCGCCGCCGTGATCATCACCAGCTTTGGCTTCCTGTTCTCCTCCATGCAACCGTCCGCCACCCAACCGCTCCTGGTGCTGCCCACAGCCGGAGCGGCCAAAGAGTCACCCGTGGTGACCGAAGCGACCCGGAACACCATGCAACGCCTGCTGCCCGAACTCAATCCCCTGCGCCACCCGCCATCCCAGGTGCCGGATGCGGTCAATCTGGAGATGCTCGGGTTCCGTGGCACAACGGCAACGCCGTAAATATCGAAAAAAAAGAGAGGGCCTGGGGGATTCTTCCCCCAGGGTTTTGACTTTAAACAAAAAATATTTACAATGATTTACTTTTAAACCGCAACCATTCCGGGATGATGCGTTTCTGGCCCAAAGGCGTCGCCTCCGGCGACCAGAGGGCGCGCCTGCGGCAAAACGCGCCAAAGGCCAAAGGCCAAGTCCCAAGGGCTTCGCCCCTGGACCCCACCAGGGGCCAATGGCCCCTGGACCCCACGGACAAATGACAGATCACGCCACGCACGGTTTGAACAGCAAAACCAAAGAGAGGGTCTGGGGGAAGCCCCCCAGACCCTCTCTTTGTCTTTCAAGATTGACGCCTGGCTCAGGGCAGCTCTTCGTATTTGCCTTCCGTGGTCCAACGATACATCACATAGTCGGAAATCTTGAGATCGCCCTTGTCGTTCCAGGACTTGCTGCCCATGACGGTCTCCACCGGATTGGCTTTCAGCCAGGCGGCGAGTTTGTTCCCTTCCTTTGAATGGGTGGCCCGCATCGCCGCCGCAATCGCCTGCACCGTGGCATAAGAATAAAGCGTATACCCTTCCGGCTCATAACCCGCCTTGCGGAAGGTCTCGACCAAAGCCTTGCCCGCCGGAATCTTGCGCGGATCCGCCCCGAAGGTCATGAACACCCCGTCCACGAATTTCGGTCCGCCAGCCGAGGTGACGAAAGTTTCGGACATGATGCCATCCCCGGAGATCAACGGCACATGCAACCCCTGTTCACGCATCTGCCGCACCAGAGGACCGGCTTCGCTGTGCAGACCGCCGAAATAGACCGCATCCGCCTGCACCGAACGAAGTTTGGTGACCAGGGCATTGAAATCCTTCTCGCCACGGGTCAACCCCTCGTACAACACCTCTTTCTGCCCGAGCGTGGCCAGATGGGCCTTCATGGAGTCGGCCAACCCCTGACCATAAGTATCCTTGTCGTGCAGCACCGCCACCCGCTGGGCCTTCAACTGTTTGACCACGAACTCGGCACCCACCACCCCCTGCTGATCGTCACGACCGCAACTGCGAAAAACCGTGGGCAGATTGCGTTCCGTGACCATGGGATTGGTGGAGGCCGGGGTCATGGAGAGAATGCCCGCTTCGGCATAGACCTCGAAGGCCGGAATGGTGGAAGAGGAACAAAAATGGCCCACCACCGCCGAAACATGATCGAAATCCACCAGCCGGTTGGCCACCGCCACCGCCTGTTTGGGTTCGCAGGCGTCATCCCCCTTGACCAGTTCGATGGTATCGCCGTTGATTCCGCCCTGGGCGTTGAGATCCTTGGCCGCCTGTTCCGCTCCGCGCCAGAACTGCTCGCCAAAGGCGGCCTGGGGACCGGACAATGGGCCTGCCACGCCGATCTTGATGGTTCCGGCCCAGCCCTGCTGGAAGCCGACGCCACCCAACAACGCCCACACCATCAGGGCCACCCCCCCCTTGCGCCAATGATTCATGCCGCGACTCCCTCTCGATCGATACAAAATTTTAACCCGCGTTCCCGGATCAGGCTTCGCCCTCGGTATCGACCAAAGCGGCGGCAATGGCCTCTTCCGGGGTTTTGCCGCCCCAGACCACCCATTGCAAAGCCGGATGAAACCGCTCGGTCTCCTCTTCGATGGCCGCGATGACATCTTCCAGTTGCTCAGGCTGCAACTCCGCGCCACGCAACGGCATCACCACCCGAAAGACCGGGGTGCGCTCCTCGTGCCAAATCTCGAAATGACCCAGCCAGACCCGTTCGTTCATCAGGGTGATGGTCTGGGCCGCCACGGACATGAACCTCTGCGGGATTTTCAGGTTCATGTAGGCATTGAATTGCAAATAACCGGTCTCTTCGTGGAAAGCGACCCAAAGACGTTGATGACCCCACTGTCCGGGCATTTCGGCCCAGAGTTCGTACTCGTTGGTCCGTTCGGCGTTCCAGTCCTGGCTGATGGTGAATTCTTCCACCGCGCCCATCGGGTTATCCAGTTCGACTTCCTCCAAAGAGGGGAGCTGATCGTGCGACTGACCCATAAAGCCCTCGCTGATTTGAGAGAATGATCTTCCACAAGCAACGCGCCTCATTCGACCAACAGCGCGCCACACGAGCCATTGTAGCACAGATGGCGGGAAAAACGCTTGAAAAAAAATGCCGAACCGCTGCGCATGATCTTTTCCGGCCAGCCGCCCCATACTTCCTGCCCATGAACGCACCTCATCTCATCGCCATTTTCAAGTCTGGTCGTCACGCCGACCAAAACGGCACGACCCTGATAATCACCGATGCCGACCTGGAACGCACGGTCGCAGCCTATGACCCGGCACGCTGGAAAGCGCCGCTGGTCATCGGACACCCGCGTCACGACGCCCCGGCCTGGGGCTGGGTGGCCGCACTCTCTTTGGAGAACGGCACCCTCATGGCCACCCTGACCGATCTGGATCCCCAGGTGGTCGAACTGGTGCAAGCCGGACGCTATCGCAACGTCTCGACCAGTTTCTACACCCCCGACGGAGCAGGCAATCCCTTTCCCGGCGTCTTTTATCCGCGCCACGTCGGGCTGCTCGGGGCGCAACCCCCGGCGGTCAAGGGCATGCCCCAGGTCCAGTTTTCCGAAACCGATGACCCGGCGCATCACGCCGTGGGCGAGGGATTGGCCCTGCCCACGCCTCAACCCCCCATGGAGTCTGGCATGCACACCACACCCGCTGAACAGGATTGGCAACAACGCCTGGAACAACTGACCCGTCTGCAACAGGAACTCACTACCCGCGAGGCGCGCTTCGCCGAACAGGATCAACAGCTCGCCGCCCGCGAAGAGACGCTGCGTCAGGCCGAAGCCGAAGACCGCCAGCAACGGGCGGAAGCCTTCGTCGATGCCCTGATCGCCGAGGGACGCATCCTGCCCCGCTTCCGCGACGGCCTGATCGCCTTTCTGCTCTTTCTGTCGGAATCCGGCGTGGTCGAATTCGCCGAAGGACACAACAAACGCGCCTTTCTCGAAGGATTCCTCAAGGAGCTGCCCCCCCAGGTGAACTATGCCGAACAGACCCCGGAACGCTCCCCCGGCACCAAAGCCCTGCGGTTCCAGGTGCCCCAGGGCTATGCCGTGGATCCCGACGGATTGCAAGAGCATGCCCGGATTCTCGCCTATGCCAACGCCCATCACACCGACTACCTCACCGCCGCGCTGGCCGTGAGCGCATAACAGGAGACCAACCATCATGAGCCAACAAAGCATTTCCATCCTGACCCTGACCGTCATGGCATCGGCAACGATCCCGGCCTGCCGCGCCGTGGGATTCGATGGCGCGGTCATCGCCACCACGGGTGGCAAACCCATGGGAATCGCCATGACCGCCGCCACCACCGGCAGCGCCCTGGCCGTGGTCACGCATGGCACAGCCGTCGTGGAAACCGGTGCCGCCATCGCTCTGGGCGCACCTCTGATCGCCGATACCCAGGGCCGCGCCATCCCCGCCACCTCGCTCTTGCAGGTGGCGGCGGGCGCCACCCCGGTCACCAGCTCGGCGGCCAACGGGACGATTCTCGCCGGCGGCGATTCCCCGGAGTTCGTCTTTGGCGATGCCCTGCAACCGGCCTCGGGTGCCGGCGAGTTCATCGAAATCCTCTTGCGCCGTTAATTTCCAACAAGGAGTCCCTTCATCATGCTCATGTCCCCCAATCAGGTGCGGGTGATCGATCCGGTTCTGACCGAAATCGCCCAGGGTTATCGTCACGCCGAACATGTCGGCCAGGTGCTCTTTCCCAAGGTGCCGGTGCAGGTCTCGGGCGGTCAGGTGCTGGAGTTTGGCCGCGAAAGTTTCAAGCTCTATCAGGTGCGCCGCGCGCCGGGTGCGGCCACGCGACGCATTCAGTTCGGTTTTCTGGGCAAGAGTTTCGCTTTGGTGCAAGACTCCCTCGAAGCCCAGGTGCCGCGCGAATACCAACGGGACGCCTCCCGCGCGCCGGGCGTGGATCTGGCCCAGCGTTCCGTGGCCGGTGCCCTGCGCGCCCTCTCTTTGACCCTGGAATATGACCAGGCGACCCTGGCCACCAATCCGGACCACTACGACAACGACCACAAGGTGACTCTCTCCGGCAGCGACCAGTGGAGCGATGGCGCCTCCAACCCCTCGGCTGACATCGACAACGCCCGCGAGGCGGTGCGCGCTTCGGTGGGAATCTATCCCAATACCCTGGTTCTGTCGGCGCGCGCCTTCTCGGCGCTCAAAAGCCATCCCCAGGTGGTGGAACGGTTCAAGTACACCAGCCGCGATTCGGTGACCCCCGACATGCTCGCCGCCTTGTGGGATCTGCAAACCGTGGCCGTGGGCAAGGCCGTGGCCTTCAACGACGCGGGGGCGGACATCGACATCTGGGGCAACAACGCGATTCTCGCCTACACCCCGGAAAAATCCTCGGGCATGGAGGATCCCTCGTTCGGCTATACCTACACCATGCAGGGTCATCCGCTGGTCGAGCGGCCCTACTACGAAAACAATGCCCGCAGTTGGATCTATCCCGTGACCTACGAGCGCGTGCCGGTGTTGACCGGCATGCTCTCCGGTTTTCTGATCCGCAATCCGGCGTGACCCCCATGGCCAACTTCCGGGTATTGACCCCATTGCGTCACGATGGCGTGACCCATCGACCCGGCGCCATCGTGACGATGGCGCCGGAAGCGGCCACACGGGCCATGGCCTGTGGCGCCGTGGCCCCGTGCGCCACCGATGAACTGCCGAAAACGCCAGGAGTTCCGGCCAGAAAACGGCGTTCGGGACGGATCATGGAGGCAGGAGCATGACACTCGCCTCGGTCGAAGATCTGTTGCTGTGGTTTGGTGCCCGGGAGTTGGCCCAGGTGGCCGTACCGGAAGAGTTGCCCGTGGTCTCTTCCGAACTGATGCGTCTGACCATCGTGCGCGGGGAGCGGGACGCTTTCACGGACGAAGAGATCACCGCCGCCGATGCCGGGCTGGGGGTGATCGAACGGGCGCTGGCCGATGCCACCCGTTTGATCGAATCCCATGTCGCCTTGCGGCATGCCATCCCCTTGTCCGGCGCACAGGTGGCCGGGAGTCCGTTGCCGAGGGTGTGCGGAGCCATTGCCAGACGGCTGTTGCACCGCGACCGGGTGCCGGAAGAGGTGATCGCCGGCCACACCCAGGCGATGAACTGGCTCAAGGCATTGGCTGCGGGCCAGGTCGGAATCGTGGGAGGGGCGGTGCATGGCGCCGGGGCCGCAGCCTTCGAAGCGCCGCCCCGGCTGTTCGATCATCAAACGTTGCGGGGGTTTGTCTGACATGGAGGATCTGTTCGCAGCCGAGGGGTTGATTCTGGCGCGTTTGCGCACCCAGGTGGCCGCGTTCCGGCTGGTTGCCGGAGCGCGGGAGCTGAAGAGCATTCCCGCCGGAACCGGGACCACACCGGCTTTGTATCTGGTGGCCGACGGTTTCCAGCCCCTGGGCAGCGCAGGAGGCGAACAGGCGTTGGAGCCGTTGTGGCTGGCGGTGGTGGCGGTACGGCATGGGCGTCAGGTCGCGGACGGCGCGGGAGAGCGGCAGGAGGCCGGTCCGTTGCTGGCGGCGGTCTGTCAGGCGTTGATCGGCTGGCAGCCGGCGGACGGCTATGCGCCCATGCGGCTCGTCACCACACCCGGTGCGCTGTTTACCGATGGTCTGGCTTTGTTTCCACTCCGTTTTGCCACCCGTCTCCGGGTGGGCGGGGGCTGAGGGCATGAGGAGTTCATGGGGATGAAGCAGCTTGGCGATGTGGTGTTGCCGGAGGGGTTGGTGTGGAGCGACCGTCACGATGTCGCGCCCGTTGAACAGACGGTGGTCCGAACTCTGGGCGGAAAACCGGTGATCTGGGTCACAAGCCTGTCGGGTGGCATGCCGATCACCCTGGCGGCCCAGAGCGACGCGGCCTGGCTGGATCGCGCCACAGTGGAGGCTCTGGCCCGACTCGCGGCCCAGGCCGGAGCCTCTTTCACCCTCACCTGGGAGGCGTGGAGCGGTGTGGTGATGTTTCGTCACGACACCCCACCCGCATTGACGGTCGCTCCGCTCTGGCCGGGTCATGACCGTTTCACCGCCACCATTCGGTTGTTGTCGATCTGAACCATTTAAAAAAAAGAGGGGGCCTGGGGGATTCATCCCCCAGGGTTTTGACTTTAAAAATAAAATATTTTTAAAATTTGTAACTATTCAGCCCACCCCATCGCCACCGTATGATGGCAGTGGGCATCGGTCAGGGCATTTTCATAAAATCCGGCCATTTCCCTTGGAACAGGTCTCTCAACGCCTGCATCCCTGAGATGCCGTTTTTCTGGCAAGTGATCAGGAAGCTGCGCACCCTGCAAAAGATGGCGGCTCCTTCTGGAGAGCGAAAGCAGCCG
>JADFWP010000021.1 GCA_015234115.1 Magnetococcales bacterium | reverse complement strand
TTGTTTAAAGTCAAAACCCTGGGGGAGGAATCCCCCAGACCCCCGCTTTTTTTTCACTGGTGTGAATGGTTCATCCCTCCCGATCATCTGCCGTGACATAGAGTTGATCCAGATGGACGAACAGATTGCGGCGCAACGTATCGAAGTGTTCCATGGACGACGCCACCTGATCGATCTTTTGTTCGGCGACCAATCCCACCACCGTGCGTGCCATGTCGTGTACCGACATATGCACCTCGCCCAGTTCCTGGAACAGGGGACGCTTACCGAATTCGGCGGTTCCTTCGGTATCGTACCACTTGCCAAAGGCGCATTCGTGACCACTGGCCACCTCTTCCGGTCGCAACCGGGCGCGGCCACGCACCACATGTTCCAGGCGACCGAGCCATTTCAGATGGGCCTGTTTGATCGCCCGCACGTCAAACGGCGGTTCCCCGACCTCTTTGCCCTGCATCGCGTCGCGCAGTGCCTCGCTGGTCTCCTGGGTGACCACGGTCAATTTGCCGGAGTGACGAATCGAGCCATCCAGGAAGTTGATCAACTGCATGGCGGTCAGCATCATTTTTTGCACTTCGACCGAGGCGTAGAAGATTTCGCCCGCAGACATCTGCATGTTGTTGGAACATTCATGCGCACTGGCGCCATAGGTGGCCACCCGTTCGGCCACGGAAGCCACATTGCTGGAGGAGCGGGCGATTTCCGAGGTGCCCATCGCCGCTTCGGCAGCGGCGCGGGCCACTTCGTTGGCGGCCTGCACCAGTTCCATGGCATTGCGGGAGACCACTTCCGTGGCCTGATTCACCTGATCCATGGAGGCGGAGATCTTTTGCACCGAGCCGGTCTGTTGGTCAACCGAGTGGGCGATGGCCAGATTCATGTCGGAGATTTTCTGGATCACCCGCACGATTTGATCCGAGGCGTCGGCCACGGATTTGGAGCGCATCAGCATGTCGTCGATGCGATCCCCGATGGTCAACGTGGCGTCTGCGGTCTGTTTGGCCAGGGCCTTGACCTCATTGGCCACCACCGCAAACCCCTTGCCGGCATCGCCGGCGCTGGCCGCCTCGATGGAGGCGTTCAGGGCCAGCATGTTGGTCTGTTCGGCAATCGCATTGATTTCGCTCACGACATTGCGAATTTCCTGGGTTGCGAGATTGAGGCTTTGAATCACCTCTACCATCTCTTGCGCCTGACTGTTGGCGTTCTGGGATTGCACCTCGGCCATGCGGCATTGATTACGGATGTTGTCCTGTTCGCCTGTGACCGTGGAGAGGGAGCCGGAAACCGCCTGAACCGAATGGCTCACATCGTTCAGATTGTCGTTCACCTGGGCCAGGTTGGCGCTCATCTCCTCGGCGGCGGCGGCCATGGTTTGCACGTTGACGCTGGCCTGCTCCGAGGCGGCGGCAATGGAGGTGACATCCCCGGAGAGTTCCGCAGCCGCCAGGGAGACATTTTCGACATGTTCCTTGGTCAGATCGATCTGCTGTTTGAGTCTTTGGGTTTCATTGTCCAGCAGGTCGTTCTTGCCCACCACCTGTTGCGCCAGCTCATAGGTGGCATGGGAATCATCCGCCAGGATCGATTTCAACAGGATCTGTTCATCCACCACGGCCATGATGGTTTCCGACTGCAAACGGATGGTCCGGACCGTATGGGTCAAGCCATCGGCCATCTGGTTGACCATGGCGGCAATGGAAAAGATTTCGTCGTGTTTTTTGGGAATGGTGATCCGTTTGGTCAGATTGCCCTGCGCCATCTCTCCGACCAGTTGCAGAATGTCGCTGATGGGCGCGGTGATGCTGCTCGAAATGGTGTAGGACATGAGAAACATGACCAGCAGGAAACCGACCAGCGTCGCCATCAGCCGGATGGAGCGGCGTTGAAACTCCTGGTCCACATCATCGACATAGAGTCCGGTGCCAATGATCCATTGCCAGGGGGCGAACCCCTTGACGAACGAAATTTTGGGAGAAGGGGTTTCGGCATTGGGTTTGGGCCACTGATAATCCACGAATCCCGCGCCGGATTGCTGCACGGTCTTGACGAACTCGACGAACAGAGCCTTGCCGGCGGGATCCTTGAAATTCGACATGTCCGTACCATCCAGTTTCGGCTTGTACGGATGCATCACCATGTTGGGATGCATGTCGTTGATCCAGAAATATTCCACCTCGCGGTAGCGCAGGGAGCGCACCACCTGTTTGGCCTGTTGTTGCGCCTGTTCCCGGTTCAACTCGCCTTTGGTTTCCAGTTCGTGGAAGTGGTGCAATACGCTGTAGGCGCTTTCCACCAGCACATTGGCCAGCAATTTTTTGTGTTCCAGCAGTTCCGTGCGTTCGATGGCCAGTTGGATCATGCCGCCACTGAAAATGCCGACAAAGATCACGATCAGCATGATCCAGATTCGCGTTTTGACACGCATCTGCTGTAGAAAACTGTAAATCTTCTTCATGACACTGTACCGCCATAATGATGACAGACTTTTTATTGATACTCTGCATTGCGACAGAGTATGCTGCACCGGGCTGCTCTTGTAAAGTCGTGCTGTTCGGTTCTTTATGGAGTCACTTTTGAAAGAAAAGAGGGGGTCTGGGGGATTCCTCCCCCAGGGTTTTGACTTTGAATAAAGAGCCTTAAAAAAATGTTTTGTTTAAAGTCAAAACCCTGGGGGATGAATCCCCCTGGCCCCCTCTTTTCTTTCAATGGTTTTTATTGAAAAGCGTCGTCAATCTGGAATGTCTTTCATCAAGCAAAAACCCCGCCAAGAGGCGGGGTTTTTGGTACGACGGGTGTGGATTACCGCTCAGGCCACATAGGAACAGGCGCTGGCTGCGGTACGGGTATCCATGTCGCGACCCCGGTTGGTGTGATCATCCACTTCGGCGGCGGTGCCGATCATGCGACCGAACAGGAAGGTGATGAACGCGGCGCTTTCCATGGCATCGGCGGTGATTTCGCCCCGCGCATACGGCTTCCAGAGCATTTTGAGCAGGATCACGGCGATCACCGCATCCACGTTGACGCAGTAGATGTCCCGGCTGATGCCCGTCTTGAAGAGGGCATGGACCAGTTGGTGATAGAAATCCTGGAAGATGTTGTAGGAGCCTCTCTGTTTGAAGAGATTGTCCACGAACACCTCGCGCGGGTCAAAGTTTTCCGGCTTGCCTTTGAAGACCGGATGGTTGACGCACGGGATTTTCGCATAGTCCATGCTGCCGGCGAATTTGGCCTTGGCCTTGTACGTCTTGTACTCGTTGGCATAGGCGAGGGCCATGGCCATGAGATCCAGACCATGCTCCTTGTCGCCCGGATCCACCAGACCCGAATCCTTGAACCGCTCCATCAGGAAGGCGATGGCTTCGTAGCCGTTGCCGCCATGGGCAAAACCGGTGTGGGTGAGGAAACCCAGATAGGCCTTGTTGACCTGGATCCGGGCCGGATCCATGGGACCATCGGCGCTGACCGCCCCTTTCGGACCCTGGGCGGAAATGGTGCCGGGTCCATTGGTGACCAGCAGACCGACCAGCACCGAAAAGCTGAAGAGTTCCTCTTCGGTGGGACGACGCCCGAAAAGCGCCAGGAAGGCGGTTTCGGTGAAGCTCCAGGAGTCGAGCAGCTCGCCGTTGTCCACGCCATAGAAGCTCTTTTTGTCCTGGCAGCTCCAGGTGACGACGCAGCCCACCATGGTGCTGAAGATGCGAAAATGCCACGGCATGGAGAGCATGGTGGTCACCGACAGACGGCGCCGCATCAATGGACGCCATCCCAGATGACAGCAGATCGCGGCCAGGATGGTGCTGTCCCGCGCCCCTTCGCCGCCGCCGCCCAGCGCCTTGATGAACTCGATGAAGACCGATTTGCAACCACGATTTTCCAGGGCGGTCAGCATGGACTTGCCCCGTTTGCCGCTCTTGTCCGAGATCAGCAGTTCGCGTGCGCCATTTTCGGCGGCCTTGGCCAGCAGCGGCTGCAAGTCGAACGACAGATCGGTGGGATCGTGCAGGCCGGACAGACCGAAGAGATCGACCAGGGTCTGGATTGCCTCTTTGGCCGATTTGACCTCGTTGGGGCCGATCATCGCCACGGCTGTGGACAGAACCACGTTCGGGCTGCTGCCGGCATCCCGGGCGGCGTCGGCGGCCTGGAGACCCGGCGTGCCGCTGTGGTTGACAAAGGCGTTCAGGGCGACATTGGCCATGGCGCGGCCAGTGTCGTCCGGATATTCGCGGATCAGCGACAGCACCAGATTTTCTTCGAGCGTATGCGTGGAGGCGTCGAGCACGCTCACTCCGTGGATCTGCGAAACCTGGGTTTTCGGATCCATGCGCGAAGCCCCGGAGCAATCCTTCATCGCCTGCCTCGGGAAGATCGCGCCCACCTGTTTGGCCAGTGCGGCGATCTGTTCGTTGTAGGGGTGGATGGCTTCCACCACCGGCAGTTGCAGCTCTTTGGGCAGGGCGATGTCCTGGCTGGCGAAGAACCAGCACTTGGGCGCCAGATTGCCGCGCGGCTCGAAGTCGGGCCGGATGCCATTCATCATCATCACGGCGGTCATGGCCATGGGGATGTGGGCGATGTTGGTCACCACCGCCCCCTTGGCCGAGCAGGCCGGGGTGTCGGGGGTGAAGATCGCCTTGACGCCGAACTTGTCCATGAACCACTTTTCTTTGCCCAGGGCATCGTCGCCGGAACCGGCAATGGCGCCCGCATGACCGCAGGAGCGGGTCAGTTTGGCTTTCCAGCGTCCCACCACGCAGGCCACCACAGGCTTGTGGAAGACCAGATCGCGTTCGTAGTATCCACCCGGTTCGATGTACATCACGGCGGCTTTGGAACGTTCGTCGTTGTGAAAGCCGTGGGTGAATTCAGGGGCGGCAAAGTGGATGTAGACATCCTTGCCCGAAGAGACCGATACGGTCGTGCCCCAGCCTGCGGTGAGCAGATAGGTGGCGATGGTGGTGGTGAAGTTGCCGGAATTGGAATAGATCGCGATCGATCCGGGCACCAAAGACTCTTCCGGGGCATTGCCGCCCAGAGCGCCACCGAGGCGCACATGGTTGTGGGCATCGCCCAGGCCAAGGCAGTTGGCGCCGAAGACATCCACGCCGCGCCACTGGCAATACTGGCGGATCATGCGGGCGTGTTTGACTTTCACCTTTTCGGTGAGGATCACCACCTTTTTGAGATCCGGATTGACCCGGACCGCCTCGATCACCGCGTCCTTCACCCCGTCCGGTGGCACATAGACCACGGCGACGTTGAATTTCTTGCCGTCGTTCAGGGCTTCGAGGATGGTGTTGTAGACCGGGATGTCCCCTTTTTTGGTTTTCATCACCGAGCCGGAGCGGCCCGGCTGCACACCGCAGACGATGTTGCCGCCCGAGTATTCATGGCTGATCGGGGTGACGGTGGTGCTTTCGCCGCCCAGGATGTTGAGTACGCAGACCCGATCCTCTTTGGTGGCCAGATCGGCCAGGGAGTGGATGCCCACGTAATAGGGGAACTCCTTTTCGCCGTTCGGATGCACGATATGTTGCCCATGGGTGGGCAGGGTATTCAAGGATGTCATGGAAAACCTCGTTCCCGTTGGATGCGCGATGAAGTGAGCCGGTCAGAGTGGCGGCTCGAACTTAACTCTTGATGCCCAGCTTTTGTGCGATCACCTGGCGTCCACCATTTTTCATCCAGGTATCCACGGCCACGGCATAGTTGATCACTTCGCTCATGGCTGAGTCATAGCCGAACATCGCATAAGGGAGTCCCAGCGAATCCAGGGTATCCTTGAGATAGCCCAACCCCTGGACCAGATTGGGTCCGCCGCGTCCGACCACCACGAAGACCGGGGTGGGACCACGTTCGTTGAAGTGGTTGCGCAGCCCGTCACCCATGGCGCGGAAGGTTTCGTAGATATCGGTGTTGTTGGCCTTGCCGCCGATGATGAAGAGCACGTTGGTTTGGCCGAGCCAGTGCTTGTAGGTGATGTCGCTGATCTGTTTCATCTTGGCATAGGGCGGATTGCCGCCGAAGTCCGAGGAGATGGTGGCCAGATCGCCGAGCAGTTCGGTCACCAGGGCGTTGGCGCCACCGCCGAAGGTCATGGCGGTGATGGTGCCGGCGGGATTGATCACATAGACATCCGACTGGCCCTGGTAGGTGCGCAGTTGGTTCACTTCCAGTTCGTAGTCGGAGAGATTGACGGTATCGAGGGTGTCGGGCAGACTGAGGCGGCGGGCGTTGCGGTCATCGCCGTCGAAGGCGCACTTGAAGTCGCAGGCGATGGGGACCAGACGGCCATTGGGATCGCGCCACATGCGGATCGGGTTGATCTCCAGGGTGGTCATGCCGTAATTATTGAAGAGATCCCAGAGTTTGGTGATGTTTTGCACCAGCGGACTCAGGATTTCGTTGGGTGCGTTCATTTTGTCGAGCGCGTTGGAGACCACGAACCCTTTGAGACCGGTCAGGGGATCGAACGGCACCACCGCGATTTTGCTGGGTGGGAGTTCTTCGATGTCCATGCCGCCGTGATGGGTGATGGTCAGGGTCGGAGCGCGATAGAGGGTGTTGTCGGTGATGGAGACATAGATTTCATGCTCGGCTTTGACAAAGCCCTCGAAGGTGACCCCTTCGGATTTGGAAGTCTGGTTGCCGTGGGTATGCTCGGCAAAGTAGAGGCGTTCTTTTTCCTTGAGAGCGGTGCGCACATCGGTTGCCTTGCCCACCAATCCCGCTTTGCCTTTTTTGCCAATTCCGCCTTTGAAGATGGGTTTGATCAGGCACCCCCCCCATTTGTCGATCAGGGCCTGGATTTGCTCGGGGGTCGATTCCGGGCCGAGAACCTCGGCGCAAGGAAAATCGACGTACTTGAGTAACTTGGCCCCCCATTTCATGCCGGTGATTTGCATCGGTGCGGTTCCTCACTCTTTAATGATTGGATAGCTTTGTGGTTGAGTCGCGGAATGATGAAACAAAAAACGGGTAAGTTCGACATGGTGTATGTCGTTCATTACCCGTTCCTTGAGCATCACATATGGCGGGAGCGACGGGGCTCGAACCCGCGACCTCCGGCGTGACAGGCCGGCATTCTAACCGACTGAACTACGCCCCCGTAATCATATTTTATGTGTAGGCAACCCGTAAGATCCAATATTTGGCTGCTTCGGGGGAGGATTATTCCCCAATCGGCACAGCGCGTCAAGGGATGTCGTGTAAGATTTTTTAATTTGGTGCGATTGGGTCCGGAGGCGGGCGGCATCGCTTCTGTTTCCAGGGCATGGGCAGTGGGGAGTCGAACCTTGTCTGGAGCCGAACCGGCGCCACCGATCCGCAGCCCTGACCGGGGGGGGCGGGAGAAATGTGACCGGGCGGAATGACAGGAAGGTTGGATTCCGTTTGCGTCGGTGCTACACTGCGTGCTATGTCCTGTGATCCTTAGACGACCCTGTTTTGTGGAGCATGTGAGCGTCATCATGAAAAAAGTGGAAGTCCTGGCCCCAGCCGGCAATCTCCCTTCGTTGCGGGCGGCTGTGGACAATGGGGCGGATGCGGTCTATTTCGGATTTCGCGATGCCACCAATGCCCGCAACTTCGAGGGGCTGAATTTTTCCGAAGCCGAAGCGGCCCAGGGGATCGATTATGCCCGCAGCCGTCAGGTCAAGGCCAACGTGGTGCTGAACACCTTTCCCCAGGTCAACGATCCTTCGCCCTGGTATCGGGCGGTGGACACTGCCGCGCGTCTCAAGGCCGATGCCATCATTCTGGCCAATGCCGCGCTGCTGCGCTATTGCCGGGAGCGTCATCCCCAGTTGCCGATCCATCTTTCGGTGCAGGCCTCTGCCAGCAATGCCGAGGCGATCCGTTTCTATCAGCGTCATTTCAACATTGCCCGCGTCATTCTGCCACGGGTGCTGACCGCTCCGGAGATCCGCGCCCTGCACGACAAGACCGATGTGGAGCTGGAGGTCTTCGCCTTTGGCGGATTGTGTGTCATGGCCGAGGGGCGTTGTCATTTGTCGTCATTCGTCACCGGGGTTTCGCCCAACATCGAAGGGGTCTGCTCCCCGGCGCGCGCGGTGCGTTTCGAAAATGTCGATGGCAAACTCCGCACCCGTCTCGGTGGCGCCCTGATCGCCGAATACGCCCCGGGCGAGGATGCCGCCTATCCCACCATCTGCAAAGGGCGTTTTCAGGCCAATGACCGGGTTTATCACGTCATGGAGGAGCCAGGCTCCCTCAATATCCTGGAGATCCTGCCCCAGGTGATCGAGGCCGGGGTCGCCTCATTGAAGATCGAAGGGCGTCAGCGCACCAAATCCTATGTGGCCACGGTGACCGGCATTCTGCGTCAGGCCGTGGACTCCTATTACGACAATCCCGCGCTCTATCGGGCCAAACCGGCCTGGATCCGCGCGCTCAACACCACGTCCGAGGGGACCACCCACACGTTGGGCACCTATGAGGAGAGCTGGCAATAATGAAAATCTCCATTGGACCGGTGCTGTTCGAGTGGGGACGCTCGGGATTGAAGGATTTTTACCGGCGCATGGCCTTTGAAACCCCGGCGGACGTGTTGTATCTGGGGGAGGTGGTCTGCTCCAAGCGTCAGCGGCTGAATCTGGCCGATCTGGAGAGTCTGATCGGGGAACTCCGTCCCTCCGGCAAGGAGTTGGTGCTGTCCACGCTGGGGCTGGTGATGAGCGACGAGGAGCAGGAGGAGCTGCATCGTCTCAAGGATCTGGCGGTGGGTTTGGGCGTGAAGCTCGAAGCCAATGACATGGCGGGCATCGGGGTGGGGGAAGGGCAGGCGCTGGTGGCCGGCCCCCATGTGAATGTCTACAATCCGGCCACGCTCGATTTCTTGCAAGAGGTCGGAGTGGAGCGCATGGTCTTTCCCGTGGAGTTGCCCGCGGAATCGATCCAGGGGATCATCTCGGCGCCCCGCGCCCGACCGGTGGCGTTTGAGCTGTTCGCGCATGGCCGGCTGCCATTGACCTTTTCCGCCCGGTGTTACACGGCGCGGGCCTTTCGGCTGTCGAAAGCCAATTGTCAATACAAGTGTGGCGATTTTCCCGATGGCATGATCACCCGCACCCAGGAGGGGGAGGGGTTGTTGTCGATGAACGGCATTCAAACCATGTCGGAAAAGGTCCATACCCTGATTCTCGATGTGGCGCGGTTGCACACCCTGGGCATCGATCTGGTGCGGCTCTCCCCCCAAAGTCGGCATATGGTCGAGGTGGTCACGCTCTGGCGGGAGACCCTGGATGGTCGTCTCGCTCCCGAAGAGGCGTTGGCCCGGCTGGAGGCGTGCAACGGAGGCGAGCCGTTTTGCAATGGCTATTTCCATGGTCTGCCCGGCATGAGCTTCCAGCGGGGGTAGTTGCCCTGTCAGTGGGGTCCAGGGGCTATTGGCCCCTGGTGGGGTCCAGGGGCGAAGCCCTTGGGACTTTAAAAACAAAAACATTTTAAAGTTGTTTTAAAAACAAAAACATTTTAAAGTTGTTTTAAAAACAAAAACATTTTAAAATTGTTTTTGTTTAAAGTCAAAACCCTGGGGGATGAATCCCCCAGACCCTCTCTTTTTTTCAATCGTTTATCTATCCACACCTCGACCATTGAACCGGAGGACAACCATGCAGATCGATAATGCCATGTTGGACCAGATCACCCAGAACGTCATGGGCGTCTTCAATCGGGTGGGCGAAACCCGCGAAGAGATGAAACGCAAGGTGCAGGATATGGTCCGCGAAGGGATCGATCATTTCGATCTGGTGACCCGTGAAGAGTTCAACGTGGTCAGCGAGATGTTGAGTCAAACCCGCATCCGGGCCGAAGCCCTGGAAAAACGGCTCACCGAACTCGAAGCCGCGCTGACCCGGCTGGGTGAACCGACATGAGTGCCTCCCCGGTCAACAGCGCAGGCAAACATCTGGCCTACCTGGCCGGCGAATGGGTCGATACTCCGGAAACTCTGGAGGTGATCAACCCCTACAGTGGCGCACGGGTTGCCAACGTGGCTTTGTGCGGCACGAACGAGATCGATCAGGCGTTGGATGCCGCCGTCGAATCGCTGGAAGAGACCCGCAAACTGGAACCCTGGCAGCGTGCCAAGGCGCTGGCCCATGTGCGGGACCGGCTGATCGAACGACGCGAGGAGTTTGCCCGCGTTCTGTCTCAGGAAAACGGCAAGACCCTGGCCGAATCCCGTCTGGAACTCGACCGTTCAGCCGCCACTTTCGATATCGCCGTGGGCGAGGCCACCCGTCTCTATGGCGAAGCCTATGATCTGGGCATCAATCCCATGGGTGCGGGACGGCGTGCCCTGGTGCGTCACTATCCGATCGGGGTGGTGGCCGGAGTGGCGCCGTTCAATTTTCCGCTCAATCTGGCGATCCATAAAATCGCCCCGGCCATGGCGGCAGGCTGTCCCATGGTGCTCAAACCCGCCTCCAAGACGCCGGTCACGGCGTTGATGCTCGCCGGAATCATTCAGGAATCCAACTGGCCGATGCAGGCGTTTTCCGTGCTGCCGTGCGATCGTCAGGCTGGCCAGATGCTGGTGGAAGACGAACGGGTCAAACTGCTCTCTTTCACCGGTTCTCCCGAGGTGGGCTGGAAAATGAAACAGCAGGCCGGACGCAAAAAGGTGGTGCTGGAGTTGGGCGGCAATGCCGGTCTGATCGTGGACCGCGAGGTGAGCGATTGGGATTGGCTGATCAAACGGGCGGTCATGGGTGCCTTTTATCAGTGCGGGCAGGTCTGCATCTCGGTGCAACGGATTTTTCTGCATCAGGAGATCATCGGCGAGTTCCGTTCCCGCTTCCGCAAGGCGGCTGAGGCGTTGCGTCCCGGAGATCCTTTGGACGAAGCCACCACCCTGGGACCGCTGATCGATCGGGCCAATCGGGAACGTCTGCAAACCTGGATCCGCGAAGCCATGGATCAGGGTGCTCAACTGATCACCGGCAATACGGTTCCGGCGTTGGGTCAGGGCAATGGTCTTACCGCCACCATTCTCGAAGAGGTGGATTCCGGTTGCCGGGTGGTGGCCGATGAGGCTTTTGGCCCGGTGGTGGTGTTGACCCCGGTCGAATCCATGGAAGAGGCGTTCGAGCGGGTCAATGCCTCCCGTTTCGGGTTGCAGTGCGGAATTTTCACTCGTGATTTCAATACCGTCATGAAAGCCTTCGACGCTTTGGAGGTGGGGGGCGTGATTCACGACGATGTGCCGTCGTTGCGGGTGGACAGCATGCCCTATGGCGGGGTCAAGGATTCCGGATTGGGGCGCGAAGGGGTGAAATATGCCATGCGCGACATGCTGGAAGAGCGGGTGCTGGTCTATCGGGTGTGACCATTGAAAGAAAAGAGGGGGTCTGGGGGATTCATCCCCCAGGGTTTTGACTTTAGGCAGAAAATTTTTGAAAATGTTTTGCTTTTAGAGTCAAAACATTGTAAGATTTTTTGTTTAGAGTCAAAACCCTGGGGGAGGAATCCCCCAGACCCCCTCTTTTTTTTCACAAGTGGATCTTTTGAAAGGGTTGCGGTTTAAGTGCTCGCGCGTATTGACACCATTGCCCTGGACGGCATCCGGGCCATTCCGGTCGAGGTCGAAGTGGATCTTGGCCGTGGGCTGCCGATGCTCAACATGGTGGGTTTGCCGGATGGCGCAGTGCGCGAGGCCAAGGATCGGGTGCGGGCCGCGCTGAAAAATTCCGGGGTGCAGCTTCCGGCGCGTCGGGTGACGATCAATCTGGCGCCCGCCGATCTGCCCAAGGAGGGGAGCGGCTATGATCTGCCCATGGCGTTGGGATTGCTGGCCGCCATGGAGTTGTTGCCACCCGAATCGTTGCGGGGACGACTGTTTTTGGGCGAACTGGCGTTGGATGGCCGTCTGAAACCGGTTCCCGGCTGTCTGCCTGCGGCCATGCTGGCCAGGGAGGCGGGGATTGGCGAGTTGATCGTCCCGGCGGCCAACGGGGTGGAGGGGGCATTGGCCGGAGGCCGGGTGGTGGCGCCGGAGACTCTGCTCGAACTCATGCGTCATCTGACCGGCGAGACGCCGCTGGCGCCGGTTCCGCCCACCGATTGGCATCAGGCGTTGCGGGATGAGGAGTCCCGTGCCGTGGGGAGCATGCGGGATCTGGCGGATGTGAAAGGCCAGGAGCATGCCCGGCGCGCGCTGGAGGTGGCGGCTGCGGGGGGTCACAATCTGATCATGAGCGGTCCGCCGGGATCCGGCAAAACGTTGTTGGCCCGTTGCATGCCGGGCATTCTGCCGGCGCTGACGCTGGCAGAGGCGCTGGAGGTGACGGCGATTCATTCCGTGGCCGGACGGCTGGAGGGGCGTGCGCCGTTGGTCACGCGGCGACCTTTCCGGACGCCGCATCACACCTCGTCTCATGTGGCCCTGATCGGCGGCGGCGGGGTGCCTCGTCCGGGCGAGGTGAGTCTGGCCCATCGCGGCGTGTTGTTTCTGGATGAAATCCCGGAGTTCGGACGCAGCGCGTTGGAGTCGTTGCGCGAGCCGCTGGAGGCCGGGGATGTGGGCATTGCGCGGGCGGCCCGTTCGACCCGGTTTCCGGCCCGGTTTCAGTTGGTGGCGGCGTGCAATCCCTGTCCATGCGGTCATCGTGGTCATCCGCAGCGGCCATGTCGTTGCACGCCGATTCAGGTGGAGCGTTACGCTTCGCGGTTGTCGGGGCCGCTGTTGGATCGCATTGATCTGCATGTGGAAGTTCCACCGGTGCCGCCGGAGACCATGGCGGATCTGCCTTCCGGCGAGACTTCGGCCCAGGTGCGGCAGCGGGTGACCGAGGCGCGGTTGCGGCAGTTGCAGCGCAATGGGGCCGGGGTGTTGAACGCCGATCTGGATGGCGCGCCGTTGAACCGTTTTGCGGCATTGGATGCCGAATGTCGCACCTTGCTGTTGACCGCCGGTCGCAAGCTGGCCTTTTCCGCCCGCACCCACAATCGCATTCTCAAAGTTTCACGCACCATTGCCGATCTGGAGGGAGTGGAGACGATCCAGGCCGGTCATCTGGCCGAGGCGATTCAGTTCCGTCTGGGCGGACGGTTTCCGGGCAGCGGGTGAGATGGCGCTGAAATCAAACCAGTGAAAAAAAGAGGGGTCTGGGGGATTCTTTCCCCAGGATTTTGACTTTCAACAAAAAATATGAAATATTTTGCTTTTCAAAGTCAAAACCCTGGGGGAGGAATCCCCCAGACCCCTTCTTTCTTTCAATAATGTATCCGGTCATGGCCTGCTGCTGGCCGAAATGGCCTGCCATGGCACGCCTGTTCAGGAAGTTGATCGGAAGGGATTGCGCTTTGGGTCGCAACAGGTCCATAATTGCCGATCCAGATCTTTTTCCTATCGACCAGTGAGGCGATGCGTCATGTCAGAAATCGGAGAGATTCCAAGGGACTTGCGTTACAGCAAAGAACACGAATGGACACGCGTGCTGGGAGAAGAGCTGGAGGTCGGCATCACGGCCTATGCAGCGCACGCTCTGGGTGATGTGGTGTTTGTCGAACTGCCTCGCAGCGGTGCCCGACTGGAACAAAACAAACCGTTTGGCGTGGTGGAGTCGGTCAAGTCGGTCTCGGATCTGTTTGCCCCGGTCAGCGGGGAGGTGACGGCGATCAATACCACTCTGGAGGCTTCGCCGGAACTCGTCAACGAGGCCCCCTATGGCGCAGGTTGGATGATTCGGATTCGTCCCGATCAACCCGCTGCCACGCAATCCCTGCTCAGCCCGGACGACTACCGCGCCATGCTGGAATCGTCGGCCCACTGAAAAAAGAGGCTCCATCCCCTGGACCTTTTCGGGAAAGGTTGACCTGGATCACAGAATCGGTTATCTTCTGTCGATCCATGCAGAGATGGGCGGTTAGCTCAGGGGGAGAGCACTACCTTGACACGGTAGGGGTCATAGGTTCAAATCCTATACTGCCCACCATCTTTCTGATTCAAAATCAAGCGGTTAGCCTGTTTCCTGGCTGACCGCTTTTTGTTTGTGCGTATCCTGTGATCCATTTTTGATCCACATTCCTCCCCTGGGATTCTGAAACCGCCTCAACGGGTCTCTGATTTTTCGTTTTCCCGGCTTGCCTTTGTCGTCGTCGCCTCCAGCGTTGCAAAGGCATCTCGGATTTGTTCTGGGGCCAAGTGGGCATAGCGTTCCGTAGAGCGGATGGAGCGATGGCCCAAGGCGTTTCCTACCACTGGCAAGGCAACACCGGATTGAACCATCCGGGATGCAACCGTGTGGCGTAGGTCGTGGATGTGGAAATTCTTGATGCCCATCTTTCTGCAAATGAACGAAAACGAAGTCCTGACTGACTGGATGCGTTCCCCATTTTTGTGGGCAAACACCCATGGCGAAGATGGGCAATGAGTGGCCCGGAAGTGAGCGCGGCTGACAAGTGCCTCTGTGGCGGCGTTATTGATCGGGATTGAACGTCTTTTCCTGGTCTTGGTGTGCTGCGCCTCCAGGTAAATCAAGTTGTTGTCGAAATCTACCCGCTCCCATTCCAAACCCATCAACTCCCCAGAACGGCATGCGGTGTTCAGGGCCAGGATCAGGAAATCAACCAAGTGCGGCGCGTGGTGGTGCTGGCGTGCCAGACCCAACATGGTCGTCTGTTCTTCCGGTGTCAACCACCTTACTCGTCCTTCCGGTTCTGGCAGTTTATTCCCTTCCACCGGGTTGACGATCTCCCATTCCAAGTGCTGTCTCGCCCAATTGTAGGCTCTTGACAGAGTGTTCAACTCCCGGTTGACGGTGGCGGGTTTGATTCCAGCCTCCTGCCGTGACGCCGCGTACCGGCGCACATCCACGCCCTTTAGTTCGTTCAGATTCCTCCCGGAAAAGTAGCGTAAGAAATGTTTGATATGATATTTCTCTGACCCGTCTAACTTTTCAAGAGGGCGATTTTTGATGAACTCTAACATCAAGTCGTCAAAGCTCCTTTGGGGTTGGACGCCCCACATGCGCTGCTGGTGGACATCGTGCTTCCATTTTCCTTCAAGGGCTTCCGCTTCCCTTTTGTCAGTTGTCCCAGACGATCGTTTAATTCTTTGACCGTTTGCGTCTGTGAACGCAATGTACCAGAATGGGGAGTTGGGGCGTTTGTAAACCGGCATGGTGCACTCTCGGAGATAACAGGTTGCGGTTCATGGGTGGTGGATGCATTCACGGTTTTACTTGCAATCCACAATAACAACTGATCGCGCACAAAAAATATTGTTCTGCGTTTTACTCCTGGATTGCTCGATATTACGGCCGGAAGTCCTTTCTTTTCAATAGCATTCAGAACGCTTTGTCTGGACATTCTCAACATTTTAGACACTTCGCCCGTTGTGAGTATTATGGGTTCGTCCATTTCTTGTCTCCGGTATTGGTGCCTTCAGTATCCTCTCATCATTTGACTCATGCTGCCCGAGTAGCCGCAAAAAATGTCCATAGCTCTTGCGTGTTCCCTTCTCTCTCGACTGTTGGAAGTCAGGAAATCGAATCGGCATCGTGGTTTGCGCTCCCCATACCAGCATGCCATGGCGGCACTCAACACCAGGTCATCATGCACCCCCTCTCGCCAGGCGTCGTAACTGTCATGTCCGCCAAGGCTGATCTTTACCTTGAAGTTCAATAACTCCTGGACAAGAATCGGGGCGTCTTTCAATCCTTCCGCTACCCGTAACCGCTTGCTTTGCAACAGCACTTGCAAAGCTCCCACCAAGTCACGCTTGGGCACCCGGTATTGATTGGCCTCCTCGCTCACGGCATCACCCCCATGGATGAGGACGGAGATAATGGAAACAGGCAAGCCAGTGTTGCTGAGCATGTCAACGACCGGCTTGCCCACCCCGGTTTGATCCACGATCAGCGTAGAGCAACCCCGCAACGGTGGCTGCTCTACCAGAGATTTCACGCGCGCCACCTGATCCGGATAGGGGGTGCCCAATTGGAACCGTTCCAGATGGCGCAAGTGGTAGAGGGTTGGGTTTTCTTCATGAAATCGCTCGATCACCGTCAACGCGGTGTAGTCCGACATTTGCCCCAGGTCCAAACCGATCAGGAAATCATTCATCACAACGCCTCCATTGCGTCACATCAACCGAAAAGCGGTTTCACTTCTGCCGACATGGCACCCATAATGGCTTCATAACTAAAAACTTGGTCAGTGGTTTCCACAAACTCACACATGTATTCCTGTCGAAACCACCAGTCACCCAGGCTCACCCGCTCTTCTTCAAGAAATTTGGGGTCGATACGGGGACAATCGGTGGCCTTTGCGCCGATCCGTTCCCAGTTGAGACCCCGTTGCCACTCCTCGAAAAAATGACCTCGTTTGCCAAAGGGAGTGCTCATCAGGATCATCTTGCCACCCGACACCGCCAGCATGGGCCGCACCGCCCGGTAAAGGTCATCAGGCACTCGTGATGATTCGTCCTCGATGATCAGATCCGCACCGCTGAATCCTCGGATCGTGGCTTCGCTGGCGGGCAGGCTCAACACCCGGCTCCCGCATGCCAGACGAAAGGAAAGTTTGTTCTCTTCCAACAGCTTGGGTTTCACCCGCAAGCGATCAAGCAGTTCTGCCACCTTGCGGAACAGCTCGCTGGATTGTCTCAAGGAGGGGCTTACCAGGATCGAAAGAGAACCGGGGAAGAACACCGCCCGATGCAGCACCAACACACTGGCCACCGTGCTTTTGCCCGCCTGGCGTGAACAGTTGAGCAACAGACGTTTGCCCGGCCACCGCAACACCCGCTCTTGCCAAGGGTCAGGGGTGATGCCCAAACGCTCTTGTGCGAACAGCACCGGGTCCAACCCCATTCGCAAATCATCCGCCAGCATGAGTCAATTCTTTGAGCAAGAGTTGTTTTGCTTCCGGGAAAGGATCCAGGGTCTCCAGAATCGTTTGCCGCAACGACACCCACTCCGGCGTGACCAGCACGTTGACCGTGTGACCCTCCTGCAATTCCCCTTGCAACTTGGCCATCAACTCCAGAATGCGCACCGACTCCCGGATCGCCATGATGGCCGCCCCATAGCTTTTGGCCTCCTCGGCTTTTTTCTTGATGGTGTTGGCGTCTTTGCGCAAGGTCTCCAGGTGTTCCAACAACGAATCACCTCGGGCCACTTCGACCGCCTTTTGGGCCTGTGCGATCACGGCGGGGATGTGTTCGCCCTTGTGTCTGCGCAATGCATCACGGCTGACCCCGAATTGACGCTCTAAGGCGCGGAAAGGCTCTCCGGCCACGAGACCCTTGTCGATGGCGTTCCTTGCCTTGTGGGTGCATACAGAACAGGGACGGGCCATGCTTGCGTTACTCCTGCTCCAAACGTTTGCGAAAATAGTCCGAAAGACAGGACAACGAGAAAAGGAAGTAATCCCTTTTGAGTTGCCGCCACGCATGCTCTGAAATGTGTATCGGGCGGGCTGCTGCCAGCAACACATGCAGCGTGGTCCTCGTCATCTCACTCCGCCTCTGTAACGCGGTCAACTCGTCTTCTTGTCTCGGCTTCGACGTGCGTCTCCGGCGGGATCTGCGGTCGTCTCCGGTGGGATCTGCAGTCGTCTTCGGTGGGATCTGCGGTGAGGTTGTCTTGTTGGGGCATACAGAACAAAGATCGATCATGATTGGTTATTCCTTCACTGAGTTGTTACGCCAGGAATCCACGAAACAGGAATCCACGAAAAGGGCACAGTCATTTTTGAATCGCTGCCATTTCTTTTCCGGAATACTCTCCGGACAAGCCATGGTCAGCAACACGTTCAGCCACGTTGATAACGCGATCAGGCCATCACCCTGCACCGGCTCCGGCTTTGGGTCTGGCCTCAATACAGCAGGAACCCTGGTGGGTTTGTTCAAGTCTGGGGGTGGAATGGATTTCATGGTGGTTGTTCCCTACCTCACATCAGATCATCAATCATTGGCCAATCAATTCCCGCCTCTTCCATTCTTTTCAGATCCAGTACCACGGCCTTGGTTTTTTGTCCGTCGATACGTCGAGAACTGTTACTCTCCATCAAAAATCCGTCATGTTTCAGGTGAGTAACAAGGCGTCGGGAACTTTTTACTGGAAAGATGCGGTTATTTTTTGATAAAAAGTCAAGCATTACTTTCGGAGATATAATCAGTTGCCCGTTTTCAACTTTAAACGGGGGGCGGTCATCTTTCCTGGCCAGGGTCACATCTCTTGCCAGTCGATCCAAAATGCCTACTGACTCTTTCCGTATCACTTCCGATTCTCTTGAATGGAGATTCATTAATTTTGGCAAGGTCTGGAATATCTTATCATCATCATATCCAGAGAACGCGCATAATTCTTCCAGTGCGAATTGTAATGCTGCGTAATTTTCCAGGAATCGACCTGTATTAGAATCGTTGGGAGCGGATTGCAGGTGGATGGATAAGGAATCTCGGATCTGCCGCAGACGTAATTCTGCCTTGGGCCGGTCCCAACGTTGTAACCAAGCTGCCCATTCTTGCATTGGGAATTGCCCTTCCGGTGTGAATAAGCCGCCATCGATTTTTTCACCATCGATGTCGAACTGGATGAGCTTGGAATTGATGGCGGCATCTTCAATCGGGTTGTCTTGACCCACCAGACAAACAGGAGCAGCTACACGGAATCCGCCTTCTTGTCCGTGCGGCCTGAAATCATGCCTGTAACAACTATTAAGCAGATCAACAAAATCATTAAGATTGGATTGGGATGCCCGGCTGATCTCATCGAAGACCACCGGCAACAGATGATTGGAGACCACCTTGACGCGACGATACGGGGTTTGCAATGTCGTGGGTTCTTGTGACAAGCAACCCGTCAAAGCGCAGAGAACGCGCTTGGCAATCAGGGTCTTGCCGCTCCCGGCATGCCCGGACACTGCCAGATGTGGCCAGAACCCCAGATATACTTTCAGCATGCTTCCGACAAACCAACCAAACCAGATGACCCCAAGACCGCCTTTGAGTAGCCCATTGAGCTTTTCAAGGATGGGTTTTGCGGTTTCAACTGGTGCACTCGGAAAACGATAATTATGGTAAATGCATTCTTTTTCGGTGAGATAACCGTTGCTGGAGTCCATCAACTGAATGACCCCATTCACCATGACCAGGCCATACACGCCGACGGTTTCATGCTGCTGGCGTTGGTCCCTGCTCAAGGTCTGGAGCATTCGGGACAAATGGCGGGAGTTGTGCAACTGGCCGCACTCCATCCATACGGTGGGCTTGCCCAGGTCTGTTGCATCGATCACCCTTCGGTGAAGCAGTGGTGAATCGGCGCGTCGATAAGTCACCAGCCGTTTATGACCCGCATAATTCCCTGCCGCTCCTCCAAAGGCCGTCTCCGGCGCATGGACCGTGATCGGATCAATTCGGAAAATCCGGAATCCTGTCACCGGCTCCAGAGTGGTTTCCTGCTCACCATCGCCATGGTGCGCTCGTACCGCATCCACACAATCCAGACCGCAGACGAACATGGAAAGCCGTTTGTATTCCGTCTCTGGCATCCATGGCGCGCCTGCTGGAAACAAGCTGGTGTCGGCCTGTTGCGCCAACTCTCGCACCTCCTCCAACCGCATGCCCGCCTGCAAGGCGTCGTTGGGGTCTTTGTGCGGAGATTGCCAGTCCACGATTTGCGCTGTCTTCACTGCGGACAAGGCGCGGTGGTAGAGAATGCCTGCCGCCTTTTTCCCGGCCTCGTCCTTGTCACCCAGGACCATCAGCCGTTGCCGATCCGTGAGCCAGGAAAAAGAAAAATGATCTGCCCAGGAAGCCGACAGAAACGCTGCTGCCGGACAACCGGCGGCGTCCAGGGTCAAGGCATCGATAGGGGATTCCACCAGCCATATCACTGCCGCTCGTCTGACTTCCGGCCTTGGCAGAAACATCCCTCCTGCCGCCTCTCCGATAGTCCGCATCCTTGGTTCGTGGCCATCCGCCAGATAGCGTAGGTTCAGGGCAATCACCACGCCGTTGGTGTCTGTCACCGGAAAAACGATGGCCGGGCCATGGGCAGTGGGATCACCGTCTTTGGGGGTGTAATCGGAAAAACCGAACGTTTTCCCTTGCCACCGACGCACGGCCTCTTCGGGCAGGCGGCGAGTCTGGATCAGGTAATCAGCAGCGCTGGCAATGGCAGGATGGGTCTTTGCTCTTTGCCATAAATGTTGTTCTCGTAGCAGTTTGGCAGGCATGGAAGGCGACAACACAGGGGCGGCGGAATCAAAAGGGATGCCGTAATTCTGATGCAAAAAACGCATGGCCTCTGGGATGTCCATCCCTTTGACCTTGCGCACCAAGTCAACCGCATCTCCATGATCGTCTGTACCTTGATCTTTCCATCTCTGCCTGTCGTTGGCTTTAAAGATGGAAAGTGATGGGTTCTGATCTCCCCTCCATGGGACGAAATAATTGCCATCGGCTCCATGACGGCGCAGACCAAGCTGAGAAGCGAGGGTGTGAAGGTCAATGGCTTGAGCAAGTTGGGCAGCGTTCATATGAGTCTCTCTTTAGTCACTTAATAGCGCAAAAAAATCAGCGTGGACCACGCTTGAATTCTGGCGCTTTCTCGGCGTAGTCAACCAAGACCATGGCAATTGCACTCAAACAGATAATGCCAAGGTATCCGTCTCCATTGGTTGATTCGTCTGTAATATGATTGATGAGTTCCCACGGGCTTAACAGTTTAAGGTTCCCATCATCATCGGTATTGTACTCGAACCCTTTTTCTCGATGGTATGTGATCCCTAGATCAAGGAATACTCCTTCAATTTCGGTCCGTTCTTCTTCGTCTCCGATCTGTCTGGAAATCGAAACAGGTGAACCTTTGCCAGTGAATCTTTCGACATAGGCTTGAGCAAACAGGATCCGCAACTGATAGCGCAGAGAAACAATAAAGCCAGCCACATCTTTGTTGGCAACCCCGTGCCACTTCAAAAGCAGGGCCATCGCCATTTCCATCAGATGATGGTACTGATAGGAAACAAAATTTCCTGTTCCCCCTTCCATCTCTCCATCCGCGAATGGAATACCCGCTCTTCGCAGATATTTTAGGTAGCCAAAGAACCACTCTGGGGGGCTTTCAGACCAATCATGTTCTTCCGCTTCTTCTGCGATCCATTTCCAGAGAACCCAGGCTGCTTGCCCATGAGTCAAGCTGAAATCCGGGTATTTTTGCAGCTTGCTTTCGTCAGGGGGGAAGCCTGCATCAGCCGCCCGCCTTGCTATGAACTTGTCTCTGTCAGGAAGTTCAGCGAGTTGCTTAAAGCCACCATCTTTTGGAATGGCGGTAAGCCCTTCAAGCTGATCGAGAAAATGTCTTTTTCGTCTTTCCGACAATCTCTGGTAAGCGCCATATGGGTCATCGTAGTGGGTGGCCATGCGTAGTAACCTCAAATCTGGTTAAGGGACTTGAAAGAACCTTACCTAAGAGGCGTCGTGAATGTCAACCCATTTCTTTCAAAAAGATTCAGGGGGCTTGCGCCCCCCGTTTTTGGCTCACCGCTCCACCCCCAAATCCAAGATGCCGATCAGGTTGTCGCAGATGGCGTTGAGCACGAGCGGTGCGGCCAGAACGAGTCCTCGCATGGCGCTGGCCTGCTCTTTCGTCACGACAAAAGTTTGTGGCTTGGCCGGTTCCAGTCCCAAGGAAGACTGCGCTTTCCGAATGAAGGCCACCTTTGACGCGACCCACTCCTTGAAGCGTTTTGATTTTTTTCCACGGGCATACAAGATCAGGGCATAAGTGCCGCTCTTGTTGATGTGCTTGATTTGTCTGGTGATGCACCGATCATCGATGATTTCAAATGCAGCTTGGTCTTCGGCATCCACATGGGATGCAAGGGCACGGTCAGGATCGCCATACCCCAGCACCGCGCAAACGTCGTTGGCGTTGAACCAAGTGTCGCCTCGATCTGTCACGACACGGATTTGGTGCGCTTTGAAGAGAAACGGAACAGCCGGGCGGGATAAGGGGGTGGGGGTGCTGCTGGTCATGCGCGTACTCCTGTGGGTGCAATTGGGATTGCCGGAGTACGGGCGGTTCTGAAGCGTCCAGGCTCCGGGGGTTCAGAACCCCACCACAGGTTGGGCAGCCATGCCTTTAGCCTTGCGGCCTGGACATGCACACGGCTCCCCCGGAGTCTGGCGAATTGCAGAAATCAAAAGTCGTGCCACGACGAATCGCAGGCACAAAAAAGCCGCCATGGCTTTCGGGGGCGGATGACCGCCTGTGGTTGTGAAGATTGCGGAGGTTCTGAAGCTCCGGGATCAAGCATGTGTCAGGAGGCTGGGGGGTGTCAAGCCCAAAAAAGGACAAAGCCAGCCGGGAAAAGGAAAAGGGCCTTGCCCACCGGAGACGACCGTCGCTCGATGCCTGGAATGGGGCACAGGGGGGGAATTTGCACTGAATTATTTTATGACCCCATGGAAAAGGGGCGGAAAAAAACGAGGGGGGGTAGAGGGGCACGAGGAAAAAGGGGCAGTTCAGGGGGCACCCCTATATAACGCATTGATATTGAACAAAACAGCCGCCCCCTAAAGGCGTTTTTTAAAAGGGGGCGGATAGGGGGCACAGGGGGCGGATTGTGCGCAGGCACGAGATAACATGCTGTAAAATAATGATTTCATCCGATGCGTGCCCGCCCCCTATCCGCCCCCTTAATTTTTTGACAACTTATTTCTTGAGGGGGCGGCTAGGGGCCTTCAGGGGGCGGATAGGGGGCGGATAGGGGGCACCCTGTATTATTTTTTTATATTGTTTTTCAAATAATTAATAAGAAAATACAGAGAGGCGCCCCCTGTGCCCCCTCAATTTTCGTGTGTGTGTCGTGCGTGAGATTTTTTTCCCCGTTCTATTTGCTGAGTTTATTGCCAAATAAATTTCCTGAATGTTTCGCGCGCTTGCTTTTTTCTTTCCCGGCTCGCCGTTTCCTCCAGGTGTGCAAGGAAGGCGAATCGCAGGCGCAGAACCCTCCCCTGGTAAATCCCCTGGAACGCTTGTCCCGCTTGGGTTTGTGGCCGGTCAATGAGGGGGGCGACAAGCGGGGTTAAAAGGGCTTGCATTCGACGTGAAAACGGGGTAAAAGTATGTCCGATAATTACAGCTATCGGACACATATAAGAACCCATTCGGAAGGAAAGACCATGATCGATACCACCATCCCCGTTACCATCGCCACTACGGCCATTGCCGATCAGAACGCCATTCTTGCCCGGTTGGCAGAGTTCGACCGCTATGCACGCGGTGCCCTGGCCAAGAACACGGAACGGGCGATTCGGGCGGACATCACGCGGTTCGTGGAATTCTGCGCACAATGCGGAATGGCCAGTCTGCCCTCCACGCCTGAAACGGTGGCCGCTTTTGTGGATGCCATGGCCACTCATTGTGCGCCAGCCACCATTCGTCGTTACGTCTCCAGCATCTCCACCTATCACCAAGCTGCCGGGTTGGAGAGTCCTACCCGCTCCATGCCGGTTCGCCTGACCCTGAAGAAGATGAGCCGGGAAAAAGGAACCAGACAGACACAGGCCGCCCCGATCAACCGGCGGTTGGTCAACGAAATGCTGGAGTCGGACCGTGGCACCTTCCGAGACTTGCGGGATTTGGCGTTGGTGTTGGTGGGGTATGACGTGCTGTGTCGTCGCTCGGAGTTGGCCGCCCTGGATGTTGCCGACTTCACTTTTTGCGAGGATGGATCTGGCACTGTGCTGATCCGGCGCAGCAAGAGCGATCAGGAAGGGGCCGGGGCTGTGCGGTTCATCGCCCCGGACACGGTAGAGCGGGTGAAGAAGTGGATGAAGATTGCCAAGATCCAGCAGGGTGCCATGTTTCGGGGGATCAACAACGCGAACGCGATGGAAGAGCGGTTGAGCGATAAGGGGGTTGCGCGGGCGTTCAAGCGGATGGCAGCCTTGACCGGCGCGGATGCGGAAGGAATCTCCGGCCACTCCTGCCGAGTCGGTGCTGCACAAGACATGGTGTCCGCTGGTCTGGAAATCGCAGGGGTGATGCAAGCAGGTGGCTGGAAAAGCCCGGTCATGGTTGCCCGCTATACGGAAAAATTGATGGCCCGTCGTGGGGCTTCCGCTCAACTGGCGAGGATCCAGGGACGTTCTTGATGATGAGGATGGAACGTACAGGCAATCGGATTTGACAAGCAGTGACCGTGGGCGGTGTTGGTCTTTTGGCGATGCCGACAAGTTGACGCTTCTGCCGGGGTGATCCAAGAATGATCCACTATAACGATGATTGCGATAACGGCATGTGGATTTAGTGGATATTTTATATCACTCAATCCTCTTGATCTGATTGAAATCAATGGAAAAACGAAGAGGTGAACTCCTTGACACGGTAGGGGTCATAGGTTCAAATCCTATACTGCCCACCATCTTATCAAACAGTTTCGGCCACCTTTCGGGTGGCCGTTTTTGTTCCAGTACCCACATAGTACCCACCAGAAAAAAATTGCCCCGATGGTCAAAACCCTGACAGGGCGGGCAATTGGCTCAAAAGCGGGTTGCGCGACCCGGCCCCGCTTTGGAAGTTCTGCCGCATCGATGCCCGGCCCGCCAGGATGGCAGCTTCGGTTGCCGTCAAGCCATCCATCCAAGTCGTTCACCTTGTCGGGATGTTGGTGCGAGATCCATTCTCAACAAGCCAGAACACCGCGCCCCTTGTTCATCCTGATGCCATGGCCTGTTGAACTTGTCCCACGGCATGAACTGGTGACGGCCATAAGTGGAACGCCTTTCCTTGCCTCTGTGCGCGACTGTGATGCATCGGAAACGATCCTTGCCATTCCCTTTCTTTCAGAATCGCTTCAATACGCTCATAGAGCGTTGTGCGAGTAAAGAAACGGTCCTGCTATATAGATGTTTGGCAAGTCACCATTCGAGGTGATGACAATCCATTTTCAATTGATCGCAAAAAGCAAACACCCCGCCATCTTTTGGAAAGTACCCGTATTGTGTCGAGTGGGGGTGCAAGGGGGCATGGCATCGATTCCGGTCGATTTTCTTGGACGATCCTGGAGCCGATCGGATAAACTATAAAGGCCTCCCCATCCATTCAGGAGATGAAGCCATGAGCATTGTCAGCGCCGCCACCCCGTTTGACACACTGCTCTTTGTGAGAAAGCTGGAAAACGCTGGAGTGCCATCTCCTCAAGCAGAAGCCCAGGCCGAAGCCCTGTCCGCCGTTCTCCAACAGGCAGAAGAGTCACGCCTCAAAGATCTGGCCAGCAAAGGGGATATCCTGCGATTGGAGCGGGATATCAAGGAAGTGGAAGCCAACCTCAAACGGGATCTGGCCGAACTCAAACGCGACCTCAAAGAAGTGGAACTCCGCATGCTGATCAAAACCGGCGCCATGATCATCGGGGGAATCGGTCTCCTCTTCGGCCTCATGCGAGCCTGGCCGCTGCCGGTGCAGTATGTACCGCCGGCCGGACAGGAGATGCGTGCGCCAACCCCTGCGCCGTCTGTGCGGTGATCTCCCCCGAGGAATATACCTATTATTGCCCACCCCGCACTGGCCACACATCGTGCTGGTAACTCTTGAGGCCTATGTTGACGCTACCCTCTCTGAGGTAGACGCGCCACGCTTCAGCGGAAGAACCAATATAGGTGGTAGACGACCAGTAACTACTTGACTGATCGCCGGAGAAAGGATGACCTGTTGGCAGGGCTGGATTGTGGCGACCAGCATCCACCAAAGACTCCAACTCGTTGAGTTGCGGCAACCGCCAATCCGTATGGGTGCCGGTCGTGTAGCCGGCGCAACTCTCTGTTCGTGCGTTCAGTCCGGCCACTTTGGTTAACGCATTGGTCCAGGTTTGAGGTCTCCAGCAATTTGCATTTTTCATCCAGATGAGTTCGGTCAGATTATCCTTGACCGTCCCATCACCGTTATCCGTAAAACGTGGTGTTGGCCAAGTCACCCCTTTTTGCAGTTGACCATCGTCTCCAGAGACATAGGAGGTAGTTTGTCCAGAACGTCGTGCAGGAGCGGTTGCATCATCGGCAATTCCACAAGAAGAAAGATCAGAAATCATCTGACCCCATTCTCCGCATCGCACTGGCCACACATAGCTTGGATATACATATTTTACATATTCAGAAAGCGTCCCATTTGTAAGATGCACGACCCATGCTAAGTCGGTACTGCCGGCTTGGGTGGTAGACGACCAGTAGTAATCTGAGGACTGGACGCCGGAGAAAGGATGACCTGCTGGCAGAGCTGGATTATATCGACCATAATCAATGAGACTCCGCAATTCCATACTGTTTGGCAATCGCCAATCCGTGTGGGTGCCGGTCACATAGCCAGAACAGCTTTCTGTTTGTGCGTTCAGTCCATCCACTTTGGTTAAAGCGTTGGTCCACATTTGAGATCCCCAACAGTTTGCATTTTTCATCCAAACTAACCCGGTCAAATTATCTTTTACCGTGCCATCGCCATTATCGATGAAGCGTGGACTAGGCCATGCAACTCCTTTTTGCAGCCGACCATCGTCTCCAGAATCCTGGGAAGTGGTCTGCCCAGACTTGGCAACTGGTGCAATTGTACGGATAATCGTTATCGCAACCATTGCCATGTTGGAGTCATCCGTGCCGTCGTTGACCCGGAAGGTAAAGGTATCCGTCCCGGTTGATCCAGAGTTCGGAGTATAGGAAAACGCACCGGTTGTCTGATTGGTAATGGTCGCCGTTCCTTTTGATCCATTGGCAACAATCTGATAGGTCAGCGTGTTTCCATCTTCATCGTGGGCACTCAGCGTTCCCGTGGTGACAATGCCTTGGTTCGCATTCAGCGACCCATCCACGGCAACAGGCGCGGCGTTGGGCGGGGCAACGATGGTGACAGTGACCGTGGCGGGGGTGGAATCTGCATTGCCATCATTTACCTTGAACGAAAAGCTGTCTGTCCCGCTCATGCCTGTGGTTGGGGCATATGTGACCGATCCGCTTGTGGTGTTGACGGTGGCGTTGCCCTTGGCACCATTGGTCACGATGTGGTAGGTCAATCTATCTCCATCGGCATCGACTCCGCTCAGGGTATCGATGACTGCCGTATTCTTGGGGGTGGTCAAGGTGTTGGCAACAGCCACAGGCGCATCGTTGACGCCGGAGAAATCAAGATCGAAACTGGAACTCGTTGTTCCGCCATGATCATCGCTGGCGGTCACTTTCAGGTTGAGAGACGCCAAGCCAGCAGGTGGATTGCCGGAAAAGGTCCGCGAAGCCGGGGAAAACGTCAGCCAGGATGGCAAAGCCGATCCGTCTGCTTGAGTTGCCGTATAGGTCAGGCCGTCACCATCCACGTCAGAAAAAAGCGTTGCCGGAATCTGGAAGCTCTTGGTTCCGCTCCCTGCCCAATTTTGGGTGCTGATCGGCGCAACAACCGTCGGAGCATCATTACTATTGCTGACAACCAACGCGAAGGTGGAATTGACCACACCGCCATGACCATCATCTGCCGTCAATTTCAGATTGAGGGGTGGAGCATTCGCCGGTGGATTCCCAGAAAACATTCGGGTGGTCGGTGAGAACGTCAACCACGATGGCAAAGCAGATCCGTTGGCCAACGTAGTGGTATAGGTCAAATTGTCGCCGTCTGGATCAGCGAAAACCGTGGCCGGAATCTGGAAGGTTTGAGTCCCGCTGCCGCTCCAGGTTTGGGCTGCAATCGGGGTGGCGACGATTGGCGCATCGTTCGTTTCGCTGAAAGTGAGTGTGAAGGGTGCATTGACCGTACCGCCTTTACGATCACTTGCCCAAATCGACAAGTTGAGGGCCGAAGTTCCAGCAGTAGGATTCCCAGACAAGGTGCGGGTGGATGCGTTGAAACGCAACCAGGATGGCAATGCCGCGCTGTCAGCCAGAGTGGCACTGTAACGCAGGTCATCACCGTCTCCATCAGAAAAGGTAGATTCAGGAATTTGGAAACTCTTAACTCCGCTGCCACTCCAGGTTTGGGAAGCAATCGGATTTGCCACGACCGGGGCATCATTGGTGCTGTTGAACGAAAGGGTAAAGTTGCGCGCAGCAGTGCCGCCATTGCCATCGTCGGCAACCACCTTGAGATCAATCGCACCGACTCCGGAACGAGGATTGCCTGAAAAGATCCGAGTCGTGGCATCAAAAGTCAACCATGAGGGCAGCGCAGATCCATCCGCCCGTCGGGCCGAGAAGGTCAGTATGTCGCCATCCCGATCGGAAAATGTATTTTCTGGAACTTGGAAACTTTTATTTCCGCTGCCGGTCCACGTCTGATCGGGCACAGGGGTACGGACCGTGGGTCGATCATTGGTCTCTCTGTTGAAAGACAGTCCGAACATATCGGAAACCGCAGCACCTTGACTGTCAGTCGCAATGACTTTCAGCCCAAGAGCAACCGTGTCGGCAGGAGGATTGCCCGAAAAAATCCGATTAGCGGTTGAGAAGCGAAGCCATGACGGCAATGCCGAACCATCTTCCAGTGTAGCCGAGAAGTTCAAAGCATCTCCATCATCATCTGAGAAGGCATCGGATGGAACCAAAAAGCTCTTCAACCCGCTCCCACCCCAGGTCTGATTTGCAATCCGATTCTTGATCCTGGGTACGTCGTTGGCTTCTGCCAAGTTCAACGTGAACGCACTGGAAGCAGTTCCACCACGGCCATCACTGGCTGTGACGCGGAGGCCAACTTTCAAAATGCCTGTCGGTGGATTCCCGGAAAACGTGCGCGTACTTCTGTTGAACCGCAGCCACGATGGCAAGGCCGACCCATCCGCCCGTCGGGCCGAGTAGGTCAGAGTGTCACCGTCGGCATCTCGGAATGTGTTCGCCGGAACCTGAAAAGTTTTGCTGCCGCTTCCGGTCCACGTCTGATCCTGGATCGGGTTTGCCACCCGTGGTGCGGCAGCCCAGGTATTGGCGCATGCAAGCAGAAGCAAAGTCGAAAAGGCAATTTTGGAAATCTTGCCGAGCATTGGCGGGATTGCTCCAGTTGGAGTTGGATCGTGCCGCCAACCTACAACATCATACAGGATGAAATCAAGCAGAATCATTTTGTTGCATATCATGATACCGCAGGCGGTTTGAACAACGGCTTCTGCAATTCCTCGACGTTAATCTTAAGTTATTCATGGATGTGTATTTCAATATTATTTATAATATTGATCTGAAACCTGTCGGATCAAGTCTTGACAAGTACACTCGACCAGATCCAGAGATTCACCGACAACGCCAAACAGTGCAATCAACCCTGCCACTTCAGGACGCCCGATCTGCATAATCGGGAAACGAACAGAGTGGTTGACCGCCGGTTTTCTCCTTGACGGGGTTTCCGGCCCCGTTTCCACATGGTGTGGTTTTCCGGCCAGGGATGTCAGGTGGATTTCATTGGACCTCCTTGGATCAGATCGGATAGAGTATGCACACGCTACTGCCGTCCAGGAGATGAAGCCATGAGCAACGCCATCGCTTTCGATACTTACGTCTATGTCCGCAAACTGCGGGATGCCGGGGTGGACGAAGCCCAGGCAGCCATCCAGGCAGAAGCCCTTGTTGCCCTGGTGGAAGATCGTTTGGCCACCAAACAGGACATGGCCGCACTCAAGCGGGATCTGGCCGAAGTGGATGCCAACCTCCGCAAGGATCTGGCCGGCGTGGAAGCCAATCTCCGCAAGGATCTGGCCGGCGTGGAAGCCAATCTCCGCAAGGATCTGGCCGGCGTGGAAGCCAACTTTCGCAAGGATCTGGTCGGCGTGGAAGCCAATCTCAAACGGGACATCAAGGATCTGGACACCAAAATGGAAACCCGGCTCAAGGAGTTGGACACCAAAACAGAGACCCGGCTCAAGGAACTGGAACTCCGCATGGTGATCAAGCTGGGTGCCATGTTTCTTGCCGCATTCGGCTTGCTGCGTCTTTGGCCTCTTCCGGTACAGTATGTCCCGCCAGCCGCCCTTGAGATGCGCCTGCCTGCGCCTCCACCGGCCCCGGCCCGTTGACCATAAACCGCACCCATCACGGGATACTGGGGTCCAGGGGCGAAGCCCTTGGGACTTTCGCCTTTGGCGCGCTTTTCCGGCAGCGCGCCTCCCGGTCGCCGCAGGCGATGCCTTTGAGCCAAAAACGCATGATCCCGAAATGGTCGCGGTTTCATTCCATTTTTAAATCAAACATGAAACAACCAGAGCATCAACCTGTTTAGTGTTGGATATGTGCATGCGGCGTGAACCATAAGCTATATTAAAGTATTAGAGTGGGTGTCAACGTATCTTCCTGCGCTTCCCCGAACACAAAAAAGCCCGTAACCATTGAAAGTTACGGGCTTTGTGTACTTCGACGAACGTCTTGGAATCTTGATTTGGTGGGCGGAACAGGGTTTGAACCCGTGACCCTCGGCTTGTAAGGCCGATGCTCTCCCAGCTGAGCTATCCGCCCGCAGCACGTCGGTGGTCAGACTCGGGTGCTGTTGGATTATTTTTTCTTTTTCACCGTCGATTTTTTGGCTTCTGCTGCCGTTACCGGAGCCGCCGTGGGCGCGGGGGTTGGAGCAGGGGCAGGGGCGGCGGCGGGTTTGCGCGCGGCAGCGGCTTTGGCAGCCGGAGCCGTCGGAGCCGGGGCAGGAGCCGGGACCGGAGCCGGTGGCATGACCGCATCCTTCAATCCCTTGCCGGGTTTGAATTTGGGCAGTTTCGCAGCCGGAATGTTGATCTCGATACCCGTGCGCGGGTTGCGACCCGTGCGGGCAGCCCGCTCCGTCACCATGAAGGCACCAAAACCGACCAGATTGACCTGTTGGCCTGCTTTCAGGGCATTCTGGATGGCATTGATCACGGCATCGATGGCATCGGAGGCCTGGGCCTTGGTCAACTTGGTTTCCGCCGCAACGGAATCGACGAGTTCAGACTTGTTCAATGGAAGATCTCCCCTAGCGTGACGTTCCCGATAACCCCTGACGCGGGTGTTTTGGCTCGCGACTCGGGGATTGCATCCGGGGTTACTATACGTTGCGAATCCCTGGTGTCAAGCGAATTTCCGTCTTCTGACTTACATTTTTTACCGGGTCCGGCACCCTGTTCAATGGGTGACAGCCGGCGCATCTTCCAGCACGTTTTCAGCAGGCGTGATCAGCAGTGCGGGATCGGCAATTGTCAGCGGATCGGCGGTTCCCGCCTCCTTTTTGATCGTTCCTTTGAGTTCGCCCCGCAGCGCCAGACTGAGCACCTGATCCATGTGGGTCACGGGATGAATCTCCAGATCCTTGAGGATGCTCAAGGAGATTTCTTTCAGATCCTTGACGTTCTCTTCCGGAATGATGATGTGCTTGACGCCGGCGCGATGGGCGGCGAGGAGCTTTTCCTTCAGGCCGCCGATGATCAGCACCCGTCCGCGCAAGGTGATTTCACCGGTCATGGCCACATCCTTGCGCACCGGAAGGCCATACAGGGCGCTCACCAGCGCGGTACACATGGCGATGCCGGCGGATGGGCCATCCTTGGGCGTGGCGCCTTCCGGCACATGGATGTGGATGTCCCGCTTCTGGAAGAACTCTTCGGACTCCATGCCCCATTCCCGCGCCCGGGAGCGGGCATAGGTGAGGGCGGCCTGGGCCGACTCCTGCATCACGTCGCCGAGTTTGCCCGTGGTGGTCAGTTTGCCCTTGCCGTCGATGTGGATGCTTTCGATGGTGAGCAGTTCGCCGCCCACCTCGGTCCAGGCCAGTCCCGTGGCCACACCCACCAGATCCTCGTCTTCGGCCAGCCCGAAACGATAACGCCGCACGCCGAGATATTTGGCCAGACTCTTGGAGCCGATGGCGATCCGTTCGTTTTTGGGATCGCTCAGGATGGCGCGTGCCGATTTGCGGCACAAGCCGGCCAGTTCGCGATCCAGATTGCGCACCCCGGATTCCCGGGTGTAGTAGCGGATGATGTCCAGCAACGCCCCGTTCGACAGGGTGAACTCCCCCTCGGCCAGGCCATGGGCCTCCATCTCCTTGGGAATGAGATATTTGGTGGCGATGCGCATTTTTTCCTGTTCCGTGTAGCCGGCCAGCCGGATGATCTCCATGCGGTCGAGCAGCGGACGGGGAATGTTGAGACTGTTGGCCGTGGTGATGAACATCACCTTGGAGAGATCATAATCCACTTCCAGGTAGTGATCGTTGAAGGCCGCGTTCTGTTCCGGATCGAGCACCTCCAGCAACGCCGACGAGGGATCGCCCCGGAAATCCGAGCCTACCTTGTCGATTTCGTCCAGCAGGAAGAGCGGATTGTTCGAGCCTGCCTTTTTCATCGACTGGATGATCTTGCCCGGCAGCGAGCCGATGTAGGTGCGGCGATGGCCACGGATTTCCGCCTCGTCGCGGATGCCGCCCAGGGAGATGCGCACATATTCCCGGCCCGAGGCGCGGGCGATGGATTTGGCCAGCGAGGTCTTGCCCACGCCGGGCGGGCCGACCAGGCAGAGAATCGGTCCCTTGATCTTCTCGACCTTCAATTGCACCGCGAGCTGTTCGAGGATCCGCTCCTTGACCTTTTCCAGTCCCCAGTGATCCTCTTCCAGAATCTCTTCGGCGCGGGTCAGATCGTGTTTCAGCTCCGTGCCTTTGCTCCAGGGCAGATTGACCAGCCAGTCCACATAATTGCGCACCACCGTGGCTTCGGCGGACATCGGGGCCATCTGCTTGAGTTTTTTCAATTCCGATTCGGCCTTTTTGCGCGCCTCGTCGGTCATGCCGACCGTGGCGATCTTTTCGGCCAATTCGTTGATTTCGTCCTTGTCGTCCTCCTTGTCGCCCAGCTCCTTCTGGATCGCCTTCATCTGTTCGTTCAGGTAGTAATCCCGGTGGCTCTTTTCCATCTGCCGTTTGACCCGGCCCCGCACCCGTTTTTCCACCTGCATCACATCGATTTCCTGCTCCATCACCAACAGCAGCCGCTCCAGACGGGCGCTCACCGTGGGCAGTTCCAGGAGTTCCTGTTTTTCCGTCACCTTCAGCGCCACATGGGTGGAGGCGATGTCGGCCAGGCGCGCCGGTTCGTGGACCGATTGCAGGGTCTGCAACACTTCCGGAGCGATTTTTTTGTTCAACTTCGAATAATTGTCAAACTGCTCCACCACCGAGCGCATCAAGGCCTGGCATTCGGTGGGATCCGAAGGTTCGTCGTCGATGAAGCGTCCTTCCACCAGGTAATAGGGATCCTTCTGGAAATAGCGCCGGATCTGCATGCGCTTGCCGCCTTCCACCAGCACCTTGACCGTGCCGTCCGGCAGTTTGAGCACCTGGAGAATGGTGCCCACCACGCCGATGGAGTGGATCTCTTCTTGTTCCGGATTGTCGTTGGTGGCCACTTTCTGGGCCACGAGCAGGATCTGGCGGCTCTCTTCGCGTCCGGTCACCGCTTCCAGGGCGCGGATCGAACGGTCCCGTCCCACGAACAGCGGGACGATCATGTAGGGAAAAACCACGATGTCGCGCAAGGGGAGTGCGGGGATGCGCAGCAACTGTGTGGCGAATGGATCCTTGGGACTGGCCATGGGGGTCAAGACTCTCCCGTATCAGGTGATGAAGAAGGCTGTCAGGCTTGGGCCGCCAGCGGGGCGTCCTCGTGGATGAGCAGCGGTTCCGCGTTGTTTTCGATGCATTCCTGGTTGATCACCACTTCCGTGACATCGTTCATCGAGGGGATGTCGAACATGACTCCCAACAGAACCGATTCCAGAATGGCGCGCAGGCCACGGGCGCCGGTTTTGCATTTGATCGCCTTGCGGGCCACGGCGCGCACCGCCTCGTCCGTGAAGGTGAGACGCACCCCTTCCATGGAGAGCAGTTTGGCGTATTGCTTGAGCAGGGCGTTTCTCGGTTCCCGCAGGATTTTGATCAACGCATCCTGATCCAGCTCTTCCAGGGTGGCGACCACCGGCAGACGACCCACGAACTCCGGAATCAGGCCGAATTGCAACAGGTCTTCGGGTTCGAGCATGGCCAGCAGTTCGTTCACCTTGCCATCCGCGTCGCCCCGTTTGACCTCGGCCCCGAAGCCGATGCCGTGATGCTTGTTGGAGCGTCGTTCGATCACCTTTTCCAGGCCGTTGAAGGCGCCGCCGCAGATGACCAGGATGTTGGTGGTATCGACCTGGAGGTACTCCTGTTGCGGATGTTTGCGACCGCCCTGGGGCGGGACGCTGGCGATGGTCCCTTCGATGATTTTCAACAGGGCCTGCTGCACCCCTTCTCCTGAGACATCGCGGGTGATCGAAGGGTTCTCCGATTTGCGGGAGATTTTGTCGATTTCGTCGATGAAGACAATGCCCCGCTGGGCCTTTTCCACATCGTTGTCCGCGGCCTGGAGCAGGCGCAGGATGATGTTTTCCACATCCTCGCCCACATAGCCGGCTTCGGTGAGGGTGGTGGCGTCGGTGATGGTGAACGGCACATCCAGAATCCGCGCCAGGGTCTGGGCGAGCAGGGTTTTGCCGCAGCCGGTCGGGCCGATCAGCAGCAGATTGCTTTTGGCGATCTCCACCTCCTCGTGGGGCGCGCCGTTTTTGCTTTCCAGCCGCTTGTAGTGATTGTAGACCGCCACGGAGAGGATCCGCTTGGCCTTTTCCTGACCCACCACATATTCGTCCAGGATCGCCTTGATCTCTTGCGGCACCGGAATGCCGGGTCGTTTGCGCAAGGGGCCTTCGGCGGTTTTTTCTTCCTTGATGATCTCCCGGCACAATTCAACGCATTCGTTGCAGATGAAGACCGAGGGGCCAGCAATCAGCTTGCGCACTTCGTGCTGGGTTTTGCCGCAAAAGTTGCAGTGCAACAGGGTGCCGGAATCCGAAATTTTTTTGGCCATGAAGGGGACTCGTTCGTTGCTTTAGTGGCGTGGATGTGGCGCTGGACGTTAATTCTCTTCTTTCGGCAGATCGCGTTTGTCGATCACCCGGTCTGCCAGACCATAGGCGCACGCCTCTTCGGCCTCCATGAAGTTGTCACGGTCCATGTCGCGGGCGACCCGGCGCACCGGTTGACCGGTATGGTTGGCCAGAATCTGGTTGAGGCGTTCCCGCACCCTCAGGATCTCCTTGGCGTGGATCTGGATATCCTCCGCCTGTCCCTGAAAGCCGCCGGAGGGTTGATGGATCATGATGCGGGAGTTGGGCAGAAGCAGCCGTTTACCCTTGGTGCCTGCCGCCATCAGCACCGCGCCCATGCTGGCCGCCTGACCGATGCAGAGCGTGCTGACATCCGGCCGGATGAACTGCATGGTGTCGTAGATGGCCAGACCGGCGGTGACCACCCCGCCCGGACTGTTGATGTAGAAATGGATATCCTTTTCCGGGTTTTCCGATTCCAGAAAGAGCAGTTGGGCAATCACCAGATTGGCCGAGTGATCGTTGACCGGTCCGACCAGAAAGACCACCCGCTCCTTGAGCAGTCGGGAATAGATGTCGTAAGCCCGTTCGCCGCGATTGGTGGTCTCGACCACCATGGGAACCAGATTCATGGCAATACCTTGTTTCCTTGACGATTCAAAGTGGGCTGGAGTCGGGGCGCGCGCACGGTGCGCAACGCCCCAAACGTCCCTGTGTACCGCTTAACCTTCGACGAGCAGGGCGTCGAGGGCGATGGTTTCGTCTGTGATCGCGGCTTTTTCCAGGATCCAGTCGTTGACCATCTCTTCGAGCACGCCGCCCCGGATGCCATCCATACGGTTTTCATCGGCGCGTGCCCATTGTTTGAACTCTCGTGCCTGGGCGCCATAGGTGGCGGCCAGGGTTTCGATGCGGGCATCGACCTTGGCATCGTCCACTTCCAGGTTTTCCTGTTTGGCGATGGCCGCGATCAGCAGTCCCAGACGGACCCGGCGATTGGCCGTATCCCGGAAGGAGTCGGCCAGCATGGCGTCGTTCAGGCCATGGTCGGAGGGATTGTACCCCCGTTCCCTGGAGTCCTCCTTGAACTGCTCCATCATGGCGTTCACTTCCCGTTCCACGATCTTGCTGGGCAGTTCGAAGGTGTTGGCGGCGATCAGGGTGTCGTGGATCTGGCGTTGCAGCCGTTTTTTGATTTCGGCCTGGACGCGACGGGTCAGGTTTTCCCGGAGCGACTCTTGCAATTTTTCGAGGCCACCTTCCTGGATGCCGGCCTTGGTGGCCAGTTCATCGTTGATTTCCGGGAGCACGCGGCAGCGGATTTCGCTCACCGAGCAGCGGAACAACGCCTCCTTGCCGGCCAGGTGGGGCGCGGCATAGGCTTCGGGGAAGGTCACCTTGACATCGCGCTCCTCTCCGGTCTTGATGCCGATCAGTTGATCCTCGAAGCCGGGAATGAACCGTCCGCTGCCCAACTCCAGGACATACCCTTCGGCCTCGCCCCCCTGGAAGGGTTCGTCATCGACGTATCCCTTGAAGTTGAGCACCAGTTGATCCCCGGTGGCCGCCTCTTTTTCGGCGGGTTCGAACTGGGCGTGGTGGACGCGCACCTGTTCCAGGGCCGCATTCACATCGTCATCCGTCACCTCGACCGTGGGGCGGTTCAGGGTCATGCCCTGATAGCCTTCGGCCTGGACTTCGGGCATGATCTGCACGGTCAGCGTGAACACCAGATCCTGATCCCGGTGGATCGGCTGTTCAAAGCGGAATTCCGGTTCTCCGGCCAGGCGCAGACCGAGATCCTTGCGGATTTTGTTCATTCCATCCTGGGCCAGGCGTTCCATCACGGCCTGGGCGAGGTGGTCCTTGAAGCGGGTTTCCAGATGTTTTCTGGGGGTCTTGCCGGGACGGAATCCGGGCAGTTTGACCCGACTGCTCAAGTTCTGAAGTTCCAGATCCAGCATCTGGTTGATTTTTTCGGCACCCACGCGCACCGTGATGACGCGCTCCAGGGCGCCGGTTTCCTCGACAGTGACTTCCATGACATCCCCGATATTGGTTGCGGTTTGTGAATCGGCAGAAGATACCCCCCGTTCGTGTCGAAAAGCAATCCTTTCCGCCCGAACCAGGGCATTTGTTGCCGATTCTCTAGGGGCGCACCCCCGCCGGATGGCGCGCGGCCAGCAGTTGGACCAGACGGTTGATGTTGCCCAGAGAGAGCAGATGGGCATAGATCCAGCCCAGCTCGCCGGAGCGGAAGAGTTTCAGGGTATTGGCCTCATCCAGGGCGAGCAGTTTTTTTTCGTCCACGGCCATCAGCCCCTGGATGGCGAATTTCTGGCCATTGCCCGTTTCCACCTGGGCGGTCAAAGTGACCAGAAGATCCATTTCTTGCAGGCGTTTGATGAACTGTTCGGTCTGCTGGTAGCCGTTCTGGCACTCTTGCAGAAAACGGATGGTATTGTTCATCAAGGTGGAGGGGGCGCCGTTTTCGTCGAAGAGCGGTTCGCCCTGTTCGGTATTGAAGCCGCTCCAGGCGCCATCCAGGCAGACGGTCATCTGGTCGGGCTGGGTTTCGTTGCTGGCCAGAATGAAGGGATAGCGGCGTACGAAGGCCGGGACATAGGTGGCGTTCCAGCGGCCATCGGCGCCGATGAAGAGGTTTTCGTCATTGCGCACCCCCAGCAGGGCCGTGGCCAGGATGGATTGATCCGGCCCTTGCAGGAAAACGATCGGGTATTCCCGCACCGCGTGTTGGAATTCCGCGCCCGCCAGGGGAACGGAGTTGGTTTTGGCGGCAAAGCTCAGGTCCGTGCGGCTGACATCCAGCTTGAGGTTGCGATGCAGATCCTTGTTGACCGGTTCGGGACGGTTATAAAATATTACTTGAGACATGATGTTCGGAATCCTGTGCAGGGGGGGTGGGTGATGTGCCGATTTAAAATTATTAAAAAAAGAGAGAGTCTGGGGATGCCTCCCCCAGGATTTCGACCTTCAAAAAAACCGATGGATCAGTGCAGCACCCGTCCTCCCTCCAGGGAAGCGAGGGTATGGGGCACGCCCGGCGTCAGAGTCAAATCCAGGTGCCATTCTGCCGAAAGAGCGGCATCAGCCAGCAGTTTGCAAAAAGCGTGCAGAAGTGACAGATCCATGGCCACTTCGATGCCATAGCCTTGCGCCGGGTGGAGATGCAGACGACGCAACCCCTCCTGGCCCGGCACGGCTTCGAGTTTGGCATGGATGGCCAGCACCGGATGTTGTCCCAACGGCATGACCGTGCCGGGTGTGGTGGACTCGAACGGGGCCTGGAAGTCGGCTGCGGCGGTGGCCTGTTCGTGCATGAATTCGACCATCGAGGCGCGGGCGAACGGATCCAGGGTGGCGATGCCGGGTTGCATCTCCAGGCTCTGGCGCAATGCGGGCCACAACCGTTGCACGAAACGTCGGGTCAGCCAGAACCGGAACTCCATCTGATCGGTGGTGTTGATCCGCAGCAGCAACCGGTCTTCGGCGGGTGCGTAGGCGGCTTGCAATTGGTGGACCTTGCCCTGGCTCATGGTTGGTTGCTCCTTCAGGCCACCAGGGCGCCGCCGCAGGAGGATCCGGCTCCAGCCGTGCAGGCCAGGCAGTGATCGCCCGTGGCAATGGCGCGGGTGGCTGGCGTGGCGGCCAGGGTTTCGACCCGTGGGTGGGGTGTGTTCATGGGAATTCCCAAAGCCAGATTGAAGTCACAGTCAAAGAGTCGTCCATCCCAGCCCACGCTGATTTGATGACGACACATGAGTTGTTCCAGCGTCTGCGGATTGAAGGCGCGCTGCAACAGGGTATGGTAGGCCTGTTCCTGGCCCTGACGGCGCAAATCGGCCCGGAAACGGCCAATGGGCATATTGGTGATCGTCGCCAGTCGGCTGAAATGAATGCCGAACCGGTCGTGCAACTGTTGACGGTATTGCGTTTCGAGGCGACCTTGATCCGGTGGCAGCGTGGCATCGCCCGGATTGTAGACCAGCTCCAGCAGCCAGCGGGGATCGACGCCGTAACCCAGGGTATTGAGTCGCCGGATCGCCGCGATCGATTGCCGGAAGGTGCCGTCGCCCCGTTGCCGGTCCACGTTTTCTTCCAGATAGCAGGGCAGCGAGCCGGTCAGGATTACCTGATGATCACGCAGGAACGGGGCCAGATCCTGCCGGTCGGCCTCCTGGTGGATCACCAGATTGGTGCGCACCCGCACTGTGGGCACGAGGGCGCACAGCTTGGCGACCAATTCGCGAAAGCTTGGGTGCAGCTCCGGCGTGCCGCCGGTCAATTCTGCCGTATGGCAGGCGCCGTGGGGCAGTTGATGCAACTGGCGCAACAAGGCCTCCATGATCTCCCGGCTCATCGCCTCTTCGCGCCGGGGGGAGGCGCCAAGATGGCAGTGGTGACATTCCAGGGTGCAACGTGGTCCCAGGTTGATCTGTATGGTTCCCAGGGAGCGGCCCAGCAACTGCGGAGTGCCGGTGAAACGGGCCACGTGGCGCAGAAAATCGTTCATACCAAAGGTCCGTGGTGGATCAAGATGCGTCGGTTTCCGGAGGAAGTGTGTTCTGATTGCAGATTGGCCACTCTAACACATCCCGATTCATTCCGTCCACAGCGGATGGTGGGTGGGAAACCATGATCCGTGCGGCACAGATCATTTCCGGGTACGAACCGCTCATGGGGATGATTATTGAAAGAAAAGAAGGGGTCTGGGGGAGGAATCCCCCAGACCCTCTCTTTTTTTTCAAAAGTGTGCGTTGCGCCGGCTCATTCGATCTTGGTCAGATGACCGTTTTTCCAGATCCCCTTGTATCCCCCGCCCGACGAGAACTGAAATTCGCCGCTGCCGTGTTTCTTGCCATGGGACCAGTTGCCGATATACCGGGCGCCGTCATCATGAATGAAGGTGCCAAAGCCGTTTTCGCAGTTTCCTTCCACGCAGCCGTTCAACCGGGCCGTGGATTGGGCGCTGCCCTTGTCGCGCAACGGATCGGTTTTGGCCGGAGCCGTCGATCCGGCGGACTGTCCCTTGGGGGGCAGCATGGGAGAGGGATCGACCGCAGGAGGCAGCGGTGGCGGGGTCTCGACTTTGGGCGGAAGCGGAGGCGGGGTCTCGACCTTGGGCGGCGGCGGTGGCGGGGTCTCGACCTTGGGTGGTGGCGGAGTCTCGACCTTGGGCGGAGGCGGCGGCGGGGTCTCGACCTTGGGCGGAGGTGGGGTCTCGACCTTGGGCGGCAGCGCAGGTGGTCTGGCCTCGGGCGGCGGGGTCAGGGCGTTTTTGATCTCTTTGGCTTTTTGGCGGACCTCGGTCACCTGGGGGTTGGTGGATCTGCCGCTTCCGGAGAACAGTTGCCAGGCCAGCAGCGCGAGCACGCCACAGACCGCCGCCCCCGCCCCCAGCCAAATCATCAGTGGACGGCTCGGCATCAGGAATGGGCGTGGCCGGGCCGGTTTGAAGCGCGGCACATCGTGTTCTTCTTCCGACTCCTCGTTGTTGAGGATCCGTTCCAGGATTTCACGACAACGCACGAATTCGGCGCATTGCGGCGTCTCTGTCATCAATCCGGTCTCGCGCATCACCTGATAGAGTTCCTGAATCGTCAACGCCAGTCCACAGGCCTGACGCGGCGTGAAACGCTGCCGGGCCATGGCCATGAAATCGATCAGATCCTTTTTTTCCGCCGTGCGAACCGCCTTGTGGCGGCGGGCCAGAAACGATTCCCAAACCTGAATGCGACGCAGGTCGAACAGCAGATTCTCCGTGAAGCCGATCCCCTCCTGATGGGTGACAAAGGTGACCAGTTCTTCGGAGAATCCGCGCGTGTCGATGGGGGCAGGGGTGGCGCGTTCCCCGTCGGACAACGGGTTGGCGTTGATCATCCCCTTGAGGGTCAGCGCCTTGAAGAACTCGGTCAGGGTGGATTCATGGCCACGGGCGCTCTCCTGTCCTTCGGTGACCCGGATCTTTTCCAGAAAACCACGCACCACCGTTGGGGTGACCGAACGGGGGGAGAGTCGCTGTTCCCGCAGATGGGACTCGAAACGGCGCACGCGGGCCACATCGAACCCCAGATAACGTTCGGGATCGTTGTCGAGCGCGTGATCCAGATAGGTTTCCATGGCCATGGAGGCGGGCGGCTGGGGGGTGTTCTGTGACAGATCGGGCAGGATCTGCGCGCCGCATTCCCGACAGTTGGGGATTTCTCCATCCAGCAGGCGGGCGGCCTGGTCCGGTGGCAAGGTGGCTCCACATTGGGTACAGGAGAGATGGGGCATGGTCAAAGCCTGGTGGAGTTGGGGTGAGGGGGCGCGCCACTTTTTTTCAGGTGTCTGAAAAAAAGACTCCAAGCAAGAACCGTTCCTTAATCCGCTGGCGGGCGGATGGCGGGGGAAAGCGTTTCCCAGGCCGCCAGATAATCGAGCAGATGCGGCTTGGCGACCGCCTCTTTGAGGATCAGTTCGCGGGTGCGTTGCTGTTCGAGCGGGTATTGTTCCGCAGTCAGCAGTCCGGCAAAATGGGCCATGCGCAACCAGACCAGGTAGGTGGTCAGGGCATCGCGCTCGTTGTAGCGGACGATCTGGTCCAGTTGACCATCGAGCCACATTTGTGGCACTTCCTCCCCGGAGGTCTCCATCTTGCCGGGAATGCCGGAGAGCACGGCCAGTTCATGCAGCGATGGCGTGCCTTGGCCCCAGCCTGGTGCGGCATACTCCTTGAGATCGATGTGCCAGTCTCCTCCCTTGGCAAAATAGTCCACCCCTTCCCAGGGTTTGGCCGGACGATGGGCAAAGCCCGCAGCCTGGATTCCGTGACAGATGGCGCGCTGGGTGAGAATGCGCAGATCCGCGGCCATGGAGTTGTAGCCCACCAGTTGCGGTTTGCGTTCGCCGATGGCACCCAGAAACCGTTGGATCAGCTCTTTTTCGTGTTGTTCGGCGTGGGGATCCCGGGGCAGCGACAGCAAAGAGAGGGTCACCCGTCCATCCGGGAGTTGCAGTCGTTGGACCGCCGCGATGGAGACCAGCCGACAGACGATGGTTTTCAGATAGGGTTGGGGATTTTCTTCCGTGGCTCCACCCTGTTGCCACATGGCGCGCATCACCTCGATATCCGGGGTCTCCTCCGGCAGGTGGTGCAACAGTCGTCCCGCTTGCGGATCGGGCACCCATTCGGCATCGAAGGCCCAGACCAGTTTATGGATGGTTTTGAACATGTTTCAGGGTCTCCTGAAGAATACAAATTTTTGAAAGAAAAGAGAGGGTCTGGGGGATTCTTCCCCCAGGGTTTTGACTTTAAAC
>JADFWP010000020.1 GCA_015234115.1 Magnetococcales bacterium | reverse complement strand
CGACTGGTGGCCAACACAGGCACAGAGCCACTTCCGCGATACGGAGAGCGGCGTGGGTGCCACCATGGCCGTAGCGGAAGCGGAATTCTTTTTTGAATTTAAATCATAATAAATTCATCAGAAGTCGGCAAAAAATTGATATTAAGAAAATCGGACACACGTTTGACTCCTGTTGCCGACCATCTTTTTGCACAAACCGCCCAAAAAAACAGGTCTGGCTTGTTTGTTGATTTTCAAGGCAAAAGTTCGGTCCAAAATTCCAGGCCACTTCATATGAACGGTCCATAGCTTTTGGAGAATGTCGCCAGGGAGAAGGGAGAAAGGCCGTTTTTCGACTCCTGCGGATCCGGTTTCCAACCAAGTGTGTTTCCAAACTGTATTGGCTATCTATTGAAAATATTGGAATTTTGCCCACAAAAAAAGCCGCTCTGGAAGGGCGGCTTTTGTGCTGAGAATACCTTGTGAAACAAAAATGGTGAGCCGTGCGGGAGTCGAACCCACGACCCGCAGATTAAAAGTCTGCTGCTCTACCAACTGAGCTAACGGCCCACGCTTGAGAGGGCTTGGATATCCCCTCAGAAACGATCCGGAGACTATAGCAAAAAAGCCTCTCCAAGTGAACCCCCTTTGTGAGGGTAGGACGATTTTTTTTCAGATCTCATCCATCCAGGCCATCTGAATCGCCTCCAGGATCTTTTCGTTGCACCGTTCCGGCACATCATCGAACTCAGGCAGATGCAACACCCACTCCATCAATTCCGTAAAACGCACAACCATGGGATCCTGATCCGGCATATTGTCAGCCAAGGCAATCGCAATCTCATGAGTGTCGGTCCACTTCATGAACGTCCTCCTTTCTTATCCACACTGATGTTCACCGAATAGGGTGGAATGGTGACCACCAATCCATCCAACGTATCGTCCAATACGATCTGACAGCCCAGACGACTGGTCGCAGTCAGACCAAAGGCTTTGTCCAACATGTCTTCTTCCCGCTCATCCGCTGGATCCAGCCGATCCACCCACGCCGGATCCACAATGACATGACAGGTCGAACAGGCCAAAGCCCCTTCGCAGGCCCCTTCCAGGGCGATGTCATGGGCATGCGCCAGCTCCAGCAAGGTGTCCCCGGCTTCGGCTTCCACGGTTTGATTCATCGGTTGAAACGTCACACGAATCATGTTCATTCCTTGTCCGTCATGCAAAATCATCCACCTTGCGACCGGTCATCGCCTGTTGCAGACTCCGGTCCATGCGCCGCTGGGCAAAAAAACGGGTCTCCTGATCCATTTTCTGGATTCTCTCCTGGATCAGATCCGCCGATTCCCCTTGCGTGGCCTCCCAGAGCGTCTGCATCGCCCCTTTGACCCGCTGCAACTCGTTTTCGTTCAACAAATCCCCATCTTCCCGCAACGCCGCACCGGCCGCCGCCAAAACCCGATCCGCCTCCACCTTGGCTTCGTTGAACAGACGAGCCAGCAGGTCCGCTTCACCATGCCGCATCGCCTCTTGCAGCATGTCGGCGATTTCATCGTCCGTCAACCCATACGAAGGCTTGACCGCAATCGATTGCGCGACACCAGTGGTCTCTTCCTGGGCCGAAACCGTCAACAGTCCATCCGCATCCACCTGATAGGTCACGCGAATCCGTGCCGCCCCGGCGGTCATCGGCGGAATGCCCCGCAACTCGAAACGGGCCAGGGAACGACACTGGCTGGCCAACTCCCGCTCGCCCTGCACCACATGAATGGCCATGGCAGTCTGACCATCCTGGAAGGTGGTGAAATCCTGGGCACGGGCCGTAGGGATCGGCGCATTGCGCGGGATGATCTTTTCCACCAGATCCCCCATGGTCTCGATCCCCAGCGACAACGGAGTCACATCCAGCAACAGCATCTCGGCGGGCGCATTGCCAGCCAGGGTTTCCGCCTGATGAGCCGCCCCCAGCGCCACCACCTGATCCGGGTCCAGATCCACCAACGGCTCACGACCAAAAAATTCCGCCACCATGCGTCGCACCAGCGGCACCCGGGTCGATCCGCCCACCAGCACCACCCCCTGAAGCGCTTCGGAGGCGACCCCGGCATCCTTGAGTACCCGACGACAAATCGGAATGGTCCGCCGGATCAATTCGCGGATTCCGGTTTCGAATTCGGTCCGGGTGATGCGACTGGTTTGACCAATGGCGCCAGGCAGAGAAAATTCAACCTGCTCCTGATCCGACAACTGCTCCTTGACCGTGCGCGCCACCTTGCGACATGCCTGAATCCAACCCGGATCCGGATGCTCCATGCCGGTTTCCTGCATGATGCGCCGCACAAGCCATTGATCCAGATCATCCCCGCCCAGGGCCGAATCCCCACTGGTGGCCATGACCTGGAAAACCTCTTTTTCCAGTTTCAGGAGGGAAATGTCGAAGGTCCCTCCTCCCAAATCATAGATGGCGTACAACCCTTCACTGCCCTTGTCCAGGCCATAGGCAAGCGCAGCAGCGGTCGGTTCGTTGAGCAGACGCAACACCTCCAGACCGGCCACCCGTGCCGCATCCTTGGTGGCCTGACGTTGCGCGTCATCGAAATAGGCCGGAACCGTGATCACCACCCCGTGCAGGGCACCGCCCAGCGCCTCTTCCGCCCGTTGCTTGAGCGCCTTCAGAATTTCCGCCGACACCTCCACCGGAGAGACCCTGGCCGAACCGGCAACAATCCGCACCATGCCCCCTTCCCCAGCTTCCAGGCCATGGGGAATGGTGGACAACTGGGTGGAAAGATCCGCCAGCCCGCGCCCCATGTAACGTTTGACCGAAGCGATGGTGGCCTCGGGATGCGTCAGGGCGCGTTCCCGTGCCGCCCGACCCACCAGGATGGTCTGATCCTCTCCGTAATGCACCACGGACGGGAGCGCGCAATGGCCCTCTTCATCCGGAATGCACAGGGGAGTACCCGCCACGCCGATTGCAGCCACGAGTGAAAACGTGGTTCCCAGGTCAATGCCCACCACCCGTTTGCGCATACCGGGTCCGGTCTGATGAGGAAGAAGGGATTGACCCGGCTCCATGATCTCCAGCAATACGTCCATCGGGATGACGCCTCCAGCATGAGAAAAAAATCATCAAACCGCACCGGTTTCGCAAGGCACACGGTTGAAAAAGAAGAAGGGGTCCGGGGGATTCCTCCCCCGGACCCCTTCTTTGTCTTCCAATAAGGTCACCATGACCTGTTCGTGCTCAAGAAATGCGCGCCTTCTGCCGGGGACACGAACAAAAAAGGACTTGGCCCATGGGGACAAGTCCTTGAAAGTTTGAATTGGTGCCGAGGGTCGGAGTCGAACCGACACGGGATTGCTCCCGCCAGATTTTGAGTCTGGTGCGTCTACCAGTTCCGCCATCTCGGCAACGAAGATCATCCTAGCAAAAAGGGCGGCAGGAGTCAATGGCAATTTTCCATCCGCGACTCATTCTCCGGGGCGTCTGCGCACGGGAGCATGGAAGTGGACACACTGACCGGAGAAGATTTCCGCTGCTTCCATCAGGGTTTCCGAAAGGGTCGGATGGGGATGGACACAATGGGCCAACTCCTGGAGCGTCAACCCCTGTTCCATGGCCAGAACCCCTTCGGCAAGCAGTTCGCCGGCGCCCACGCCACAGATGCCCACGCCAAGAATCCGCCCGGTGACCGGATCGCAGATCCATTTGGTCACCCCTTCGGTGCGCTCCAGGGTGTGGGCGCGACCCGAGGCCGCCCACGGGAAACGCAGCGCCCGCACCGCAATGCCCTGCGCCCGCGCTGCAGTCTCGGTGAGACCGGCCCAGGCCACTTCGGGATCGGTATAGGTGACCGCAGGCAGAACCGGCGCATGGGCCGGAGGGTCCTCGCCGGCCAAAGTGGCCACAGCCACCCGCGCCTGGGCCGATGCCTTGTGGGCCAACATCGCCCCGCCGGTGACATCGCCGATGGCCAGAATCGCGGGATCAGCCGTGCGCATGGCCGCATCCACCTGAATCGCCCCACGCTCATCCAGAGTCACACGGGTCTGCTCCAGGCCCGGAATGTCGCTGGCCGGAGTCCGTCCGGTGGCGATCAACACCTTTTCCACCTCGTGGCAGGTGACCTGCCCCGACGCCTCCATCACCTCGACCCGCACCCCGTTCGGGATTGCAGCCAGCGAGACCACCCGCGCCTGAAGAATCAAGGCGTCCAACAGGCTGTTCAACCGTGTGGCCAGGGGGCGGATCAGATCCCGGTCCGCACCGGGCAGAATCCCGTTCGCGGCTTCGACCACCCGCACCCGCGCACCCAAGACCGCATAGGCGCTCCCCAACTCCAGGCCGATGTTGCCCGCGCCCACCACCAGCAGCGAGGCTGGAATGGTCTCCAGAGCCAGGGCATCGGTGGAGTCCATCACCCCGGGTGGCAACTCCCGGATCCCCGGCAACGGGGCGGGACGGGAACCCGTAGCCAGAATGATGTGGTCCGCGCTTATCCGCAGCGGCGCCTCACCCTCCCGCGCGATCTCCAACTGGTTGGAGCCAAGCAGCCTGGCTTGGCCCGGAATGCGGGTCACCCCGCGCAGTTGACACTGCTGGGCCAGACCGGAGGTCAGACGGGTGACCACCTGCTCTTTCCAGGCGCGCAGTTGATCCAGATCGATACGAGGCGGTGCGAACTGAATGCCCATCTGCGCCGCCGCCGCGCTTTCGCTGATCACCCGCGCCGCATGCAGCAGCGCCTTGCTGGGAATGCACCCCCGATGCAGACAGACCCCGCCCGGCGCCGGATCCGCATCGATCAGCACCGTTGCCAGGCCGCGCCCGGCGGCCAGAAAAGCGGCTGAATAACCGCCGGGACCAGCACCGACCACCACAACCTGGGCGTGCATCATTTCACATCACCTTTTTACAGACGATCCAGCACTTCCTGATGAATCCGAATATTGGACCGGATCCAGAGTCCATTCAGATAGGCGATCAACTGCTCCTGACCCAGCGCGCCCTCGATTTTGGCACGCCACTCTTTCGCGGCCTCCTGGTTCTCCTCCTCCTGGGGAGCGGCGTCGATGACCTTGAGCAGGCGCACCGCCGCCAGATACCCCTCTTCCTGGAGAATCTCCGGGTGATTGGGCTTGTCCGGATGCAGTTTGAACGCCGCCTCGCGGGTGCGGGGACCTGGCTCTTTCTCTGCTCCCTCACGCAGGAACGGCTCCGGCGTGGCGGATTGAATCCGGGGATGGAGCGCGCTCACCTCGGTGACGGATTTGCCCTCGCCCAACGCCTTGACCACACTCTCCATGATCTTCTGGGCCTGCTGTCTGGCCTGATCCGCCGTACAGGCACGCACAACCTCCTCCCGTGCCTGCTCCAGGGTTTTGGGGGTCGGTTCCTGACGATCCACCACCTCGATGGCCACGAATTGGGTATTGGGCAATTCGACCAACGACGAAATCGCTCCCTTGGCCGTGGCAAAAGCCGCTTCCACGAACTTGGCCTCCAACTCCACGCCAGTGCGATCCGCATCGTCTCTGGCCCAGAAATCGGTCTCCTTGAACCGCAGATTCAGATCATTGGAAATGGTCTTCAGATCACCGGAAGCTGCCAGTTGGTCCTCGAAAATCGTGGCGCGATCATGCACCAGATCCTTGGCCTTGTTCTCCACGATGCGACCGCGAATCTCGGTGGCCACCTGCTCCAACGGCTTGACCTCCGCCGGAATGATCCGGTCCACCCGGATCAGATGCACGCCGAAATCCGTGGTCACCGGCTCGGAAACCTTGCCCGTCTCCAACGCGAAGGCGACCTTCTCGAACTCCGGCACCATGACCCCCAGGCCAAACACGCCGAGATCCCCACCCTGAGCCGCCGAGGGATCATCCGAAAGCGCCTTGGCCACTGCCTCGAAACTCTCCCCGGCCTTGAGCCGCTCTTCGGCCTTGCGGATCTTTTCGTTGGCCGCAGCCGCATCGGTTTTGTCGTCGATGCGGGCCAGAATATGACGCACCTGACGGTTCTCCTCTTTGCGGTATTCCTTGGCGTGCTCGGTGTAAAACTCCCGCAACTCCTCGTCCGACACCTGCACCGCACTCCGCACGCTGTCCACATTCAGCAGCGCATAACGAATCTTCACCTTGGCCTTGGTCTTGAACGGCTCCGGGTTCTGTTTCAGATAGGCTTCCAACTCCTCGTCCGTGGGTTTGATCCCCTCCTCCAACGCCTTGGAATCAACTGTGAAAATGACCACCGCACGCTTCTCATGCTCCAGACGATACAGATCGTCCACCAGTACCTTGGGCAGCAGCACCGGCGCAGTCACCGCGCGACGGATCTGATCCGAAACGACATCCGAGGTCAACTGCCCCTCGAACTCCTTGGGACCCAATCGGTTGCGACGCAATTCCAGTTCGTAACGCTCCTTGCTGAAACGCTTTTCGACCTGAAAGGCCGGAATGGATTCGATCCGCTGACGCAGAATGTTCGGCGCCACGGTCAGATGCAATTCCCGCGCAGCCCGCAGAATCAGGTGACGATTGATCAAGCCATGCAGGGTGCGTTGTTTGAGACCGAGCATTTCAGCGGTCTTCTTGTCCAAAGATCCCCCGAACCGCTCCCGCAGCCGCTGGAACTCCTCTTCATAGGCAACGCTGAACTCCTGCGCGCCGATCTGCCAGCCATCGGCCTCGACCAGCGGGGAACGGGTGTTGACACGGATATAGCTCTCCACGCCCCAGGCCATGAAGCTGAGGATGAGAAAACCAAGCAGGAGTTTGATAACAAATGATTTTGCGCTGCGGCGCATAAGATTCAACATGGGTGTGAAGGCTCCAAGACAACGAGGCAATCCGTTCGGGACCGGATCAAGACCGGCTGCGATTCCAAAGATGCCACCGCCAGGTTCCAGGCATCCAGTGGAGAACACTGTTTCCTAGTCTGGAGCGCCGCAAATGTCAAGGGCGTGCATGACCAGACCACACCGCAGGTTTGAAAACCGACCCAGGATGGCATGACGCACCACGGCCACCCTTTTGCAGCCGCAACGGATACCCGCACTGGTCAAGACCTGCGGCATGGATTATACTGGAATGATCGGTCCACTATCCTTCTTTGCCAAAGGTTGACTTGCCATGGAACCGGCCCTCTTTCGTCGCCTGCCGCACCTGATTCTGGGTGCATCCCTGCTGATCGCCTCCTGCGCCCAGGAAAAATCCGAAACCAAGGGACCTCCCGCCGCCGCTCCTGTCCCGGTATCGGTCGCAACCGTGGTGCAAAAAAATGTCCCCTTGACCATCCAGGCCATGGGCAATGCCGAAACCTGCCACGCGGTGGCGATCAAGGCCAGGGTCGATGGGGAACTGTTGAAATCCCACATCCGGGATGGCCAGGAGGTGGAACGGGGACAACCCCTCTTCGACCTCGATGACCGTCCGTTCCAGTACCGGCTGAAACAACTGAAAGCCAATCTGGATCGGGATCTGGCGCTGCTGGACAACGCCCGCGCCAAGGAACAACGCCAAACCGTGCTCAGCAAACAGAACATCGCCTCGGAAGAGACCCTCACCTCGCTGGTGGCCAGCCGTCAGGCCGCCGAAGCCACGGTGGCCGGCGACCGGGCAGCCGTGGCCGAAGGGGAGATGCAACTGGGCTTCACCCGCATCACCGCTCCGATCTCCGGCATGGTCGGTCCGATCCTGATCCAGCCCGGCAACCTGATCAAAGCCAACGACACCAATCCGCTGGTGATGCTCCATCAAATGGATCCCATCTGCCTCACCCTGACCGTGGCCGAAAACCACCTGGAGTCGATCCGCGCCAACCACGCCAAATCTCCGCTCACCCTGGAGATTTTCCCCAACCGGGAAACCACCCGTCCGATCGCGGCCACGCTGCTCGCCCTGGACAACACCGTGGAACGGCAAAGCGGCACCATCCGCCTCAAGGCCCAGGCGACCAACGGGGAACGCCGTCTCTGGCCCGGTCTGTTCGTCACCCTGAAACTCAAACTCTCCGACCGACCCGAAGCCCTGGTCATCCCGACCCGCGCCCTGCTCACCGGTTCGCAAGGTCCGTTCGTCTACCGGGTCAAAGAAGACCTGACCGTGGAGAGCCGGGCTGTCGCCATTGCCCAGGAAGAAAAAGAGGATACCGTTCTCACCTCGGGTCTGACCCCTGGAGAAACCATCGTCACCGTGGGTCAGTGGCGACTCAAACCGGGAGTCAAGGTGGAACTACCCAAATCGGACGCCTCCACCCCGGAAAACAAGTGAACCCACGATGAACATTACCGGTTTCTTCGTCCATCGCCCGGTCACCACGGTCCTGACCATGCTCGGGCTGTTTCTGTTCGGGATCATCTCCTACCGGCAACTGCCGGTCGCCGCCCTGCCCACGGTGGATTATCCCACCTTGCAGGTCTCGGCCAGCCTGACCGGCGCCTCCCCGGAGACCATGGCCAACTCCGTGGCCCTGCCCTTGGAAAAAGAGTTCTCCTCCATTGCCGGCCTGGACTCGATGACCTCCACCAGCGGCCTGGGCACCACCCAGATCTCCCTCCAGTTCACCCTGGAAAAGGATATCGATGCCGTGGCCCAGGATGTGCAAGCCGCCATCTCCGCCGCCCAACGCCGCCTGCCCAACAACTTGACCACACCGCCCTATTATCGCAAGGTCAATCCGGCGGATCAGCCGATCTTCTATCTGGCCCTCACCTCCGAGACCCTGCCGCTCACCGAAGTCTCCGAGTTTGCCGATACCACCCTCTCCCAACGCATCTCCACCCTGCCCGGCGTGGCCCAGGTGAGCATCTATGGTCGCCAGAACCCCTCGGTGCGGGTCAAGGTCAACCCCCATGCCCTGGCGGTCCACGGCCTCTCCCTGGAAGAGGTCGAGTCGGCCATCCAGCAGAACAATCCCAACCTGCCAACAGGTTACCTGATCAGCCCCAACCGCATGATCTCCCTGGAAACCCCGGAACGCGCCCCCGCGGCCAAAAGCTATCGTTCCATCGTCATCGCCCAGAAAAATGGCGCCCCCCTGCGCCTCGACGAAATCGCCCGCGTGGTCGATGGACCGGAAAACGATCTGATGGCCGCCTGGTTCAACGCCTCACGCGGCGTGGTGCTGGCCATCCAACGGCAACCCGGCTCCAACACCATCGCGGTCGCCGACGCCATCCGCGACATCCTGCCCAACCTGCGTCAACGACTGCCCGCAGCCACCAATCTGGAAATCCTCTACGACCGTTCACAGTCGATCCGCGAATCGGTCCGGGACGTACAGTACACCCTGCTGTTTTCGCTGCTGCTGGTCGTTCTGGTGATTTACCTCTTTCTGGGCAATGCCTCGGCCACCCTGATCCCGAGTCTCGCGCTGCCGATCTCCCTGGTGGGGGTCTTTCCCATCATGCTCGGCATGAACATGAGCATCAACATCATCTCGCTCATGGCCCTGACCCTCTCGGTCGGCTTTGTGGTGGACGATGCCATCGTCATGCTGGAAAACATCTCCCGCCACATGGAAGAAAAAGGACTCTCCCCCTGGCAGGCCACCCTGATCGGCGGTCGCCAGATCGCCTTCACCATTCTTTCCATGACCCTCTCCCTGGCTGCGGTCTTCATTCCGGTCCTGTTCATGGGCGGCATCCTGGGACGGCTGCTGCATGAATTTTCCGTGGCGATCATGGCCGCCGTGATTCTCTCCGGGGTGGTCTCTTTGTCCCTGACCCCCATGCTCTGCTCGCGCCTGCTCAAACCCCATGTTCCTCAACGGGCCAACTGGGTGATTCGCGGCAGCGAGGCGCTTTTCATGGCCATGCGCCGGGGCTATGCCTCCACCCTGGACTGGACCCTGGCCCACCGCCGTCTGGTGCTCATCCTGTTTCTGCTCATGGCGGGCTGGTCGATCCAGGTGGGCAATGACATGCCCAAAGGATTCATGCCGAGCGAAGATACCGGACAACTCTTCTGCTTCACCGAAACCGAACAGGAGATCGGCTTCGAGGCCATGGTCGAACGACAACGCCAGGTTGCCGCCATCATCGGCGCCGATCCGGGAGTGAGCATCACCATGTCCTTCATCGGCGGAGGGGCGGTGCAATCGGCGCTCAGCAATGGCCGCATCTTCATCCGCCTGAAACCCCACGAAGAGCGTCCCCACGCCGATGAAATCGTCAAACGGCTGCGCCCGAAACTGGCCCAGATCCCCGGCATCAAGGCCTTCATTCAAAATCTGCCGGTGATCCGCATCGGCACCCAGTTGACCAAAAGCCAGTACCAGTTCACCCTTCAGGGCACGGATACCGGCGAGTTGTTCACCTGGGCCGAAAAGGTCGAAAAAACCTTGCGTGACCTGCCCGGCTTCCTGAACGTCACCTCGGATATGCAACTGGCCAAGCCCCAGGCCCTGGTGGAGATCGACCGGGACAAGGCCGCCACCCTGGGCATCACCCCGGAAAAACTGGAAAAGACCCTCTACGCCGCCTTTGGTCCCAAACAGATTTCCACCATCTACGCCCCAAGCAACCAGTATGCCCTGCTCCTGGAACTGGACGACGCTTTCAAGACCGATCCCTCGATGCTGTCGCTGCTGCATGTGCGTGGCGCCAACAATACCCTGATTCCACTGGATGCGCTGGCCCGCATCTCCCGTTCCGTGGGACCGGCCACCATCTCCCATCAGGGACAACTGCCCGCCGTCACCTTGTCGTTTGACCTCACCCCCGGACTCTCCCTGGGACAGGCCATCGAAGCCATCAACAAGGCCCGCGATCAGATGGGCATGCCGGCCACCATCGCCGCCAGTTTCCAGGGTTCGGCCCAGGTGTTTCAATCCTCTCTGGCGGGCATGGGATGGCTGCTGGGACTGGCGGTGCTGGTGATCTATCTGGTGCTGGGCATGCTGTACGAAAGCTACATCCACCCGTTGACCATTCTCTCGGGTCTGCCCGCCGCCGGACTCGGGGCGCTGCTCACCCTGAAATTCTTTGGCCTGGAGTTGAATCTCTATGGCTTCGTGGGATTGATCATGCTGATCGGCATTGTCAAGAAAAACGCCATCATGATGATCGACTTTGCCATCGAGACCCGACGGGAAAACAAGACCACCGCCCTGGAGGCGATTCGCGAAGCCGGTCTGGTCCGTTTCCGTCCCATCATGATGACCACCATGGCCGCTTTGGTCGGCACGCTGCCGATTGCGTTGGGCATGGGGGCCGGCGGCGAGGCGCGCCAGCCGTTGGGGCTGGCCGTGGTCGGCGGTCTGATCCTCTCCCAGTGGCTGACCCTCTACATCACGCCGGTGATCTATCTTTATCTGGAGAAAATCCGGAGGTTCGTGGATCCGGAACCGGTGGAGGAGGAGGAACAACGTGGATGATCCGCCTGCACCATGGTCAAAAGATCACGAAAATTCGTTGGATCAAATCATGACCATTTCGGGATGCACATTTCTGAAAAAAAAGAGAGGGTCTGGGGGATTCTTCCCCCAGACCCTCTCTTTTTTTCAATAAGATCACCTTGACCTGCGCATCCCCAGGCCACATCCGCTTCAACCCGAATCCCCGGATCCCTTCAACCCGCTCTCCCGCAATGCCTCGCAGACGCCTGCACATTCGGTTTCCAGCTCTTTCAATAATTTGCCTACCTTGATCCACTCTTCGGCACGCACCGCCACCCCCATACGCACCGCCTTGAGTCTGAGCCGCTCCGCACCCAGGCCAACGGCAAATTTTTTCAAGACTTCACACTGCTCCCGTGCGCGCCGGGTGGCCTTCTCCTCCACAGCCGACCGCAACGGATCCAACAACATGCCACACCCTTTGCGCAACTGCACGGCCGACTCCAGAAACAGCGTCCTGTCCTCCACCTGGGACAACAAGGTCGCCGGATCCTTCGTGCCGCCCTTGCGCACCTTGGCACGCCGTTTCAACGCCACACGCGCGGTCACCTGCAACAGATCATTCGGACGATAGGGTTTGACCAGAAATTCATCCATGCCCGACGCCAGACACAACTCCCGTTCGCCAGGCATGGCACGGGCGGTCACGGCCACGATGGGCACATGCACCTTGGAGTCCTCCGCAGCACGAATGCGACGGGTCAACTCATAGCCATCCATGCGCGGCATGTGCAGATCGGTCAACACCAGATCAAACGGCAATCCGGAACCCATACGATCAAGCGCCTCCTGACCATCCTTCACCGGCACCACCTGATGACCGACCTTTTCCAGGATTTCAACCGCCAATTCGCGATTTTCCTCCAGATCCTCGGCCAACAGAATGCGCAAGGAGGGCAACGCCGGATCCATCGCAGGCCATCCTTCGGGTTCCAGCAACAGCTCACAGAGCCGCCCTTCCAGCATCGCCTTGAGACAACGCAACAGGTGCAACCGCTTGAGAGGCTTGACAATCGAGATCATCTCCAGCGCCGCCACACCGGCAGGCAACTCCTCAATCCGCCGATTCGCCGACAACAGAACCGCTGCCTTGCCGCTCCATCCGGCATGATGCCGGATCCCGGCCAACGCCGCTCCATGGGCCTCGACCATGCGCTGATCCACCAGCAACACCTCCCAGGGCCGATTCCGGGCATGCGCCGCTTCGAGACTCGCGACCAGCGCCGCAAAATCTTCGGCCTCGCCCACATCTGCCCCAAAACCGTGCAAAATCTCCGTGGCAATGGTCCGACCCAACGGATGGGGATCGGCAATCAGAATCCGCACCCCGGCCATGGCTTGACCTTTGGTTGCCACCGACCGCTCACCGCCCGGCCCGTCGTCGCTCACCGCCCCGCGCCGCACCAGACCAAAGCGGACCATGACATGAAAAATGCTCCCTTCGCCGGGTTCGCTCTCCACCCGGATCGAACCGCCCATCCGCTCGGCCAGCACCTTGCTGATGGTCAAGCCCAGACCCGTCCCGCCATATCTGCGGCTGATCGAACCGTCAAGCTGGGTGAAACGCTCGAAAATCCGTTCCTGGCACTCGTCGGGAATACCAATGCCGGTATCCGCCACGGAAAAGATCACCCCCACCTCCCGGTCCCGCCCGTCCGGACCGCTTTCGGCCACCGACTGATCGGTCCGTTGCACCAGCACCGTCACTTCCCCCTGTTCGGTGAACTTGATGGCATTGGCGATTAAATTGATGAGAATCTGGGTCAAACGGTTGGGATCACCGATGAGTTGCTCCGGCAGATCCGGCGCAATGTAACAAAACAGCTCCAGATCCTTTTCATGGGCCTTGACCGCGACCAGATCACAGACATTCTCCACCACGGCACGCGGATCAAAGGAGATTTTTTCCAGACGCAATTGACCTGCTTCGAGTTTGGCGAGATCCAGAATGCTGTTGATCAGGGTCAGCAGATTGTTGGAGGCGTTCTGGACAATGGTGAGCTTGTCGCGCTGTTCCGGGGTCAGGCGGGTGTGGAGCACCAGATCGGTCATGCCGATGATGGCGGTCATGGGACTGCGGATTTCATGGCTCATATTGGCCAGAAATTCGTTTTTGGCCTGACTGGCAGCCGCAGCCCCGGCTCGCGCTGCGTCAAGCTGGGTGGCGAGCAGGTTGAACTGCGTCTCCAGATCCTCCCGATCGTGGCGCAACCGCTCGGCAACCGCATGCCAGGCGCGCAGATCGCGGATCACCAGCAGGGTCTCGCCGGTCGAGGAGGCGGACGCATTTCCCAGACGGGAGGCCATGATTTCCACCGGGATCCGGCTGCCATCCCTGGCCAGCAAATGCGCCTCGCCGACACTGCGCGTTCCCTGTTGAAAAGCATGGATCAGAAGCTGTTGCTCGGCAGAAAACAGGCTCTCGGCAGCAAACAGGCCCTCGGCGGCAAACAGGCCCTCGGCGGCGCGACCCGACCATGGATCGCCCTCGTGACCGGTCCAGGTCAGGAGGGTCTGGTTCACGCTGCGCACCTTGCCCGACTCAGCGATCACCGCCACCCCCACGGCCATGACATCGAACCGAACGCAGAGGTCGTGATGAAGACGGGTCAACTCTGCCACCTGACGACTCAAAGCCTGTTGCCGAGGCAAAAGACGCACCCGGTAAATGACCAGCGCCGCCATGACAACCAGAACCGCAACGCTCCATCCCCAATCCCAGGGGAAAAGCGCCATCCCGGAAATGGGCATGGAGGTCGTTGACACAGGTCAGGCCTGTGGCTGTGGAACCTGGAAACCGGCCTCGCGCATGGCGACCAGAATCACTTCAACCGCCTGCTCCGGCGTGAACCGGTCGGTATTCAGAATCAGATCGAAGCCCTGAACCGCTCTGGGGAACCGCTTGGCCACCTGATGCTCGAACTTGTCGCGATCTCTGTTGGACTCTTCGACCAATCTTTCGGCTTTGTCGTATTTGATATCCTTCTGTTTGGCGATCCGCTTGGCACAGGTCTCCAGAGAACCTTCCAGACGCACTCGGAAGGTGGTTTTTCTCGGCAGCAGCAGATGGGCGGCCCGCCCCACGATCACTCCACCGATCGGCGCAATCCCGAGAATCACCTTGGCCATGTAGCGGAAATAGGCTTCGGAGGTAATGCTTTTCTTGGAAAAAAAGGAGTGGAGAATGTCATCCACCAGCGTGCTCACCCGCTCATCCAGGCTGGAGAGCAGTTGCTTATCCTCTTTGGTTTGATTGACAATGGCGTTCAACAGATCCTTGTCATAAAGATGCACGCCAAGCCGTTCAGCCAACTGCCGGGAAATGTTGGAACCGGCAGCGCCATAATAGCGGGAAACAGTGACCAAAGGTTTCATCAGAGTCGGGACACTCGCAGTTTTGTCGGTATCGTAACGGCCCGCATCGAGAATGGAGCGAACCAGTTCCAAGGGAGTGTGCGTCATGTGCGTTATCTTCCTTCTGAGGTTTCACGATCTTGGGAACAATGCTCGGGAGTGCGTCGGAAGGAACGAAACGAGGTCGCCGATCTGCAACCGACAACCTCGTTTACCAAAAACCACTGACTCCCATCCGCAGCGGGAACAAGGATCCAGCAGCCTCAATCGATGCCAATCTCCTCGGCCACGGTGCGGACCACCCGTTTATCGTAGTCCAGGATCTCTTTGTTTTTCCCCTTGTAGGGAAGCTGGCTCAACACATACTTGATGCCATTGATGCGCGCCCGTTTCTTGTCATCGGATTTGATGATGGTCCAGGGGCACTCGGGCGTCGAGGAGTAGAAGAACATGTCCTCTTTGGCTTTGGTGTAATCTTCCCACTTGTCCTGGGACTCCTTGTCCACCGGGGAGAGTTTCCATTGCTTGAGGGGATCGTTCATGCGGCTGTTGAAGCGGCGCAACTGCTCTTCCTTGCTGACCGAGAAATAGAACTTGAAGAGGATGATGCCCGAATTGACCAGCATCCGCTCGAATTCCGGCACCGAGCGCAGGAATTCTTTGACCTGATCCTTGGAGCAGAAACCCATGACCCGTTCCACGCCCGCGCGGTTGTACCAGCTGCGGTCGAAGAGGCAGATCTCGCCCGCCGAGGGGAGATGTTGCACATACCGTTGGAAATACCACTGGCTCCGTTCCTGATCCGTGGGTTTTTCCAGGGCGACCACATGGCAGCCACGGGGGTTCATGTGTTCGATGAAGCGTTTGATGGTGCCACCCTTGCCCGAGGCGTCGCGGCCTTCGAAGAGGGCAATGATTTTCAGTCCGTTTTCCTTGACCCAGTTCTGCATCTTGACCAGCTCGATATGAAGCGGGGTCATGATGTTGAGGTATTCCTCTTCGGACATTTTCTTGAATTTGGGGCGGGCGCTGCGTTGCGCCTGCTGGCTTCCCTTGCCAAGGATGATCCGGTTGGCTCCGTCATCTGCGGTCAGACGCTTGGTGAGCAGATCGGACGTAGCATCGGTTTTCTTCTCATCTTCGGGGTTGCTGTTGGTCATGCCGTTCTCCTGCCATTTTGATTGAGATTGTCTGCACAATGAATGAATGATACAACAGGTTCGATTACCGCAATTTAGGCTTCGGTCAAGGTGTCTCCATGATAAATCCCGATGTCGGGAATGTCCACCTTTCCCAACACCCCTGCTCCCTGCGCCACGCATTTTTTCCAGAGCGCGCAAAGCCGCTTGTTGCATCGGGAATTCTAAGATAAAATAACGTAAACGTGTAAGAAAGGCTCTCGTCACCCGTCACCGGGAAACCATTCAGGAAAGAGGAAGATCATGAACAACGTGGTCAAGAGCAAGAGCGCGCCCATTCAGGACAAACACAGTACCAGTGAAGCGTTCATGCTCATTTTGCGTTTCAATTTCGATGCATTGCAAGAGTGGGCTCCAATTGCCCAACAGGGAGACAACATCGAAGGAGTCCATCAGGCCAGGGTCTCATTGCGCCGCATGCGTTCGGCACTGGGATTGTTCCGCAAGGCCATTCCCAGGGAATTCACCGATCCCTGGAGCCTGGAAATGAAATGGATCGCCACCACCATGGGTGCGGCACGGGATCTGGATGTCTTCATCCACGAAGGATTGCGGGCCATGTCCGGAAAAATCCCGCTCGAAGCGGGTGAAAAAAAGCTCGCCGCCCTGGCCGAAGAGCGTCGCAACGAGGCCTATGCCCAGATCCGCATCATGATGGCCAGTGAACGCTACCGCGCCTTCATGACCGATTTTCCCCAATGGCTCAACACCAAAGGATGGTACCAGGCAGATCTGCCCGCAGCCACCCGAGAAAAAATGGATCGGAACATCCGCAGATACGCCTTTTCGGTGCTCGGCAAACGCATGGGGTCCACCCTGGCCTATGGCGACCGGATGAGCACGATGAACAGCACCGAACGCCACGCCCTGCGCATCGAATGCAAAAAACTTCGCTATGCCTTCGAATTCTTCCAACCCCTCTTCGTCGAAAAGAGCATGCTCAACTTCAGCATCCACCTCAAAGGATTGCAGGATGTGCTCGGGGTGATGAATGATGTTGCGGTGATGCCCGGACTGATGGAACGGATTCTTGCCGGTTCCACCGACCTGGAAACCCTGCAATACGCCGGTGCCCTCATCGGCTGGCGGGCACGGCAATTCGAAGAGGTGAGCGGTCAACTCGATGCCCGCTGGGCAGAATTCTCCCATGCATCGCTTCCCTGGACGATCAAGAAAAAATAAGCCACACCGCCTACCTGATATCCTCTCCCCGATTCGCTCCGACGAACCGGGGAGAGGAATATCACCGCCTCACCGTCCTCCCGCGCCGGCCCCAAACACTTTTTTCAGCAGATCGCTGCTGCGGGCTGCGGGATTGACGCGAATTTTCTTCTCCTCATCGGCCAGTTTGAGAAACAGGCCATCCACCGCCTTGCCGGTGACATAGCCATCCAGATCCGTCACATCCTGTCCGGTGACCCCGGAAAGCAGATTCAGGCCACTGCTGGGCACGGCACTGGTCAGGGCCTTGTAGGAGGCGGTGACGCCAGCCTCCTGGGTGGTGCGGGTCACAATGGGACGCACCGCCGAAATCAACCGGGTGGAACTGCTTTTGCGGAAATATTCGGTGGCGGCATTGTCCGGCCCTTGCAGGATTCCGGCAGCATCCTGGATGGTCATCTCCTGGACCGCCTTGGAAAAAATGTCCGCCGTCACCGGAATGGCCTTTTCCGCCGCCTGGTTGAGCGTCCCCACGAACTGATCCCGCAACCCCTTGGCCGCTCCCAGTTTCAACAGCGACTCCATGGGCTGCAAAGCGGGCGGCAGAGGAATCCGCACCTGGGGATCCCCCAGAAACCCGTTCTCCCGTCCCAGGGTCTGAATGGCGATCCGAATCCCCACGCTCAACGCCTCTTTCAGGCCACCGGTCATGTCGGTTTGGGAAAGCCCCGCCAACCCGGCCCCACCCCCCTTGCCGGGCAGCGCCTGATTGACCAGCGGTTGCACCTGATTGAGCAGATCGTTCAACCCGGCATGAGCCGCCGGGACACCCCCCAGCAGCAGGCTCGCCAATACGGCATGAGCAAAAGACGCTCTCATCACTATTCCCCTTTTTTGTCTTCAAGTTCGGAAAAATTCCAACGCCATCAGCCGATGCAGACAGCATGCGGCAAGCTGACGCCCTTGGCAAGCCATCAGGGTGCCGGATGAGCATATCCCTACACCAAACCCTGATCTGTTTCTGATTGACAATTTTAAGGATTTGCAGTATATTTGTTAATATGGTTATAATAAAATCTCTATAACTCATACTTCAATCCGACCTTCACCCGCAACCAATCCAGGAGCACCAACATGCCAGCACTCCAGCCGCTGCAAAAGTCAACCTGTCAGGCCATTGTCAATATTTTCGAAACTGGCCGAATCCACGGCGATTACGGTCAGGTGACGCTGCTGAAAAATGATACCGGTCACCTGACCTACGGAAGATCGCAAACAACCTTGAGCAGCGGGAATCTCTATCTGCTGATCCGGGGATACTGCGACAGGCCAGGAACCTGGCACGGAAAAGAGCTGGCACCTTACCTTGACGAACTCCAGAACAAAGACACCTCCCTGGACCACGATACCCGGTTCAAGGATATTTTGAGGCATGCGGGAGAGGATCCGGCCATGCAATTGGAACAAGACGCCTTCTTCGATCGCGTCTACTGGAATCCGGCCATGGTCTCCGCCGACTACATCGGGGTTCAATCCGCGCTCGGGGCGGCGATTGTCTACGACAGCAAGATCCACGGCTCCTGGCACCTCATGCGCGCCGCGACCCAGAAGCGTCTCGGCACCCAGGGTGATCCGAAATTCACCACCCCGCAACAAGAACAGGAATGGTTCATCACCTATGTCGAGACCAGAAGGGACTGGCTGGCCAATCATGCCAATGACCTGCTCCACAAGACCGTCTACCGCATGACCAGTTTCCAGGAGATCATTCAGTCCAACAAATGGACGCTGAAACTGCCGATCCTGGTGCGCGGCCTGAACATAACCGAGGAGATTCTGCTCCAGCCCGCCACTCCGCTCCACACCGAAGATCAACTCGGCACGCCGCTGTTGCGATGGATCCGGACCGCTCCGCTCCAGGGCGAGGCCATCAAGCAGCTTCAGCAGGCGCTACAGGATCACGGCATCCCGATCGACGTGGACGGCGTGTTCGGAGAACAGACCCATCTGGCGGTCATCGCGTTCCAGACCCGACATCACCTCACGGCCGACGGCATTGTCGGTCCGGTCACCTGGGCGCAATTGCAGCCCTGACCAACCCGCTGAGAGGGGAGCTGGTCACATTACAGCTCCCCAAACTCCTCCTCTTCGTCCACCTCCGGATGCGGGAGGGGACGGAGACGATCGATATGGTCGGCCAAAGTGGCGATGGTGGGGTGTTCGAACAGCGCCCCCATGGAAAGCTCCACTCCGAACCGCTTGCGCAGCCGGGAGTTGACCTGGGCCGCCAGCAGCGAATCCCCGCCAAGGGCAAAAAAGTCATCCCGCGCCCCCAACCCGCTGATCCCGAACAGCAATTCCCAAATCTCGGCCACAGCCTGCTGCGTTGCCCCCTGCACTGGCACAAAGGCGATTCCCAGATCTGGCCGGGCATGGGTCGCGCCAGGCGTGACGGGAATGACCGCATCGACATGGGCCGCCGTGGCGATCCGCTGCCCCAACTCCTGGAGAGAAACCACAATCCGGGCCGGAGGATCGGCAAGATTCACCACCCGGTCGAGAATTTCCAACCCCTGGGCTGTGGTCAGGCCGATGCTCTGCGGCGCTGAAGCATCGCTGCCCCCCACCGCGATCACCACCTTGCCGATGTGTCGAGCCTGGGACATGAGCCGGAAGCCATCCGCCATCCGGGCCAGGGGGAAAAGCTGCACGGGCAGAGGCGCGAAATCCTGGTGCGCGAGGTGTTCCGCGACCTTGGCAAAGAGTCTGGCGAAGCCCGGCATGCCCACGCCAACGCCCACGGCAAAAAACGACAGATTGTGCACAAAAGGCGCCAGATCCAGGCCACGGTTGGCGTAAAAGTCCCGCACCCCCAACTCCAGAAAACGGCCAAACGGGGCCAACAACCCGAGACTTTTCGACAAATACTCTCCTGCCAGGGCATTCAGCACCACATCCACCCCCCGGCCCTGGGTGGCGTTCCGCACCGCAGCGACAAAATCCAGCGAACGGGAATCGAGCACCGTTTGAATGCCCAATCCGGAGAGATAGGCCCGTTTCTCCGGATTGCCCGCCGTGGCAAAAATTTCGGCCCCGATCCAGCGGGCAATGTGAACCGCCGCCAGCCCCACCCCGCCGGTTGCCGAGTGAATCAGAATTTTCTCGCCGGGTTGCAGACGGGCCAGTTCCACCAGGGCATAATAGGCAGTGACAAAAGCCGCCGGAACGGTCGCCGCCTGCTCCAGCGACAGACCCGCCGGAACCGCCACCACGGCTTGCGCATCCACCACCACATGACGGCCCAGCGCCTCCGACGCAAAGGCCATCACCCGATCCCCGACCGCCAGCCCCTCGACCCCGGCCCCGACCCGGCTCACCACGCCAGAACACTCCAGCCCAAACGCCACCACCGCCGGATCCGGCGCCTCGGGCAACAATCCCAGGGCGAACAGCACCTCCTTGAAATTCAGCCCCACACAGGCCACCGCCAGCTCCACCTGCCCGGCACCCGGTGCCGGACGCTCGACAGGAACCAGGGTCAGGCTTTCCAGATCACCCGGAGTCACGATCCGAACCCGGAAATTCTCGGCACTGCGGGGAGTGCGCACCGCACGCAGGGAATACCCCCGCACCTCGACCAGCAACAAACCGGTTTCGTCATACAGGTTGACATCAAACGTGACCTGATCGCCGCTCCGCGCCACCACCCGCACCTGGCTGATCACGCGCCGGGGCAGCGGCTGGAACCAGGTCAACCGGGCATACCCGAACGGCAACATCCCCTCTTCCGCCCCATGGCCCGCCAGCACCAGCAAGCCGGTCGCCACATCCAGCAGGGCCGGATGCAGAGGATGAGCGATCAACTCCTCCTCATACGCCGGGGCAAGCTCCAGCAACGCCACCCCTTCCCCGTCACCTTCCCCGTCACGCAGGCCGACCTGTCGCAGGCAATGCCAGTGGACTCCCAGGGCGCCGAGACGCGGGGCGAACCGCTCCAGCCCGACCCGTGACGCCTCCAGCGTCGCTTGCAGTTGCCCGATCTCCCCCCGTTTCCGCTCCGCCTCCACCACCCGCATCCGGCCCTGGGCGTGTTCGATCCAGACACCCGGCGCCGAGGCACTGCGGATGGTGCAATGCACCCCTTCGGCCTGCTCTTCCAGCACCACTTCCAGGGTCCGGGTTTCGTCCGCTTCCAGCACCCATGGCGCCACAAAGAAAAAATCGGCCATTTCAAACGCACTGCCGCCGGTTTTCAACTGCATCGCGGCCAACGCCCGATCCAGATAGGCGGTCCCCGGCAAGACCCGCATGCCGGCGATGCGGTGTTCGTCCAGCAACCAGTCGTTGGCATGCAGGATCGCAGCATAGACGATGCGGGCGCCATCGTGGGCCATGGACGCAAACAACGGATGATCCAGCCGATGACGCCCCATGGAGGCGGCACTCTCTTTGGCCATGCCGGTTTCGCGCCAGCCATCCCAGGCCAGAGCCGTCACGCGCAAACCATGACGCGCCCGCATGGAGGCGGCATAGTGATCCAGAAAGGCGTTCGCTGCCCCATAGGCCACCTGCCCGAAGGCCCCGGTCACGCCGCTCAAGGCCGAACAAAGCAGCAGGAAATCCAGAGCGGCAAAATCCAATACCTGCTCCAGCACCCGCAACCCCTGGAACTTGGGAGCCAGCACCGCCTGATCCTGGGCCGGGGTGCGGCTCCAGATCAGCCCGCCATCCGCGATTCCGGCCGCATGAATCACCCCGTGGATCGCGCCAAACCGCTCTCTGGCCTGATCAAGCGCCCTGGTCATGGCCTCCCGATCCGCCACATCCGCCGCCAGAACCAACACCTCTCCGCCCCAGGCGGCGATCCGCCCGGTCAATGCTGCCGATGCTCCGGAACGGCTGATCAAAATCACTTTGGCCCGATGGCGCCGCACCAGATGTTCGGCCATGGCCAACCCCATGCCCCCGGTGCCCCCGGTGATCAGATAAACCCCGCCTGCGCGCCAGCCGGTCGCCACAGGCCATGACGGCGACATGATCGGTTCGTGCGCCAGAATCGACCGTCGATCCTCGTGCAACGCCACCAACCCGCCGGATGCACCCCCCGCACGGATCTCTGACAAGATCCCGTCCACCATCCAGCCTGCCACGGGAACATCGCCGCTCCATGCCAATTCCACGGCACAACAGCTCCGACCCGGATACTCCAGCCCGATCCCCTTGACCGGTCCTTGCACCAGGGCTTTTTCCGGATATCGATCCAGTCGGGTGGTGACCACGCCAATGCGCACCTCGTCCTGGATCGGTTCCAGCGCACGGGCCAGATGCAGCAGACTCTCAAATCCGTGCGCCAGAGCGCAGGAGTCTCCATGGCCCGAAACCAGCCACAGATGAGCCACCCGTTGCACAGGGCCGGCGGCCTGGATCAATCGCTGATAATCCGCTCCGCGCTCCGGGACCAGCGCAAACGCCTCCGCACCCAACCGTTCAAAGCCGACTCCGACCCGCACCGTGACCACCGACTCCCCCTGCGCACGCAGGGCGGAAACCAGCGCCGCACCCAACCCCCAATCATCCAGAAACACCAGCCAGCGCGCAGCCGTGACCGGCGCAGGCCGCAGCGGGAGAGCTTTCCAGACCGGCTGATAGAGCCAGCCATCCACCCCCCCGGAGGCAACCTGGGGAGCGGGGGGAGCAACCCGCGACTCCACCCAATAGCGTTGCCGCTCGAAAGGATAGCCCGGCAGGGGACAACGCATCCGGCGCTCGCCCGCATAAAACCCTTTCCAGTCGATTCCCACCCCCGCGACGAACAAGCGTCCCAGGGTCGCGCATTCGTCCCCCTCCTCGCCGGTCAGAAGTTCGACGGCGTTGCCAAGATTTTTTCTCACCAGACTGGTCAGCACCCGGCCCGGCCCCAACTCCCAATAAAGCGCCTTGGGCAGCGTCCGGGACAATTCCGCCACCCCGTCGGCAAAACGCACGGCCTGGCGCAGATGGGCAGACCAGTAACCCGGATCGGTCGCCTGCTGCGGCGTGATCCAGTGGCCGGTCAAATTGGACAAAAAGGGCAGGCTGGGCGGTTGCAGACGACAGTGCCGCAACGCCGCCTCGAACGGGGCCAGGATCGGCGCCATCAGCGCGGAGTGAAAGGCATGGGAGGTGGCCAGACGTTGCCAGGGAATCTCCCGTTCGGTCAATTCCGCTTCCAGCGCGGCAATCGCCGCGAACGTCCCGGCAGCCACCCAATGCTGCGGCCCGTTATGGGCCGCCAGGGCCAGATCGTGACGGGTCAGCAAGGCCCGGAATGGCTCTTCCGGCAACACCACCGCCACCATGGCCCCGGCAGGCATGGATTGCATCAACCGCCCGCGCAGCGCGGTGATCTTCAAGGCCTCCTCCAGGGTGAAAACCCCGGCCAGACAGGCTGCGACATATTCGCCCAGACTGTGGCCAAGCATGGCCTGCGGCGTGATTCCCCAGGCCATCCAAAGTTTGGCCAGGGCATATTCGATCACGAACAAGGCAGGCTGGGCGAGGTCGGTGCGGATCAAACGCGCCCTGGCCTGCTCCTCCTGACCGGCGGCGGGAAACAACACGCTGCGCAGATCAAACCCCAAATGGGGCACCAGCCCCTGGGCGCACTGGTCCACCAACGCCCGAAAGAGCGATTCGGAGGCGTAAAGAGTCGCGCCCATCCGGATCCGTTGCGTCCCCTGACCAGGAAAAAGCCATACCACAGGCCGGGATTCGGACCCTTCCCACTGGCCAACCAGCCCCTGCCCCGCACGCAAGGCGACCAGGGCCTCTGCCCGGCTGCGACACGGCACGGCCCGACGCTGCCGGAACTGCGCCCGCCCCACCTGCAAGGTATAGGCGACATCGGCGAGATTCGCGCCTGGATTCTCCTCCAACCATTGGGCCAGCCGCGCGACGGCCTGCTCCAGCGCCTGGGGCGTGCGGGCAGAGAGCATCAAGACCTGTGTGTCGCGAGACGGAGCCGACCCCTCCCGCAACGGCGCCTCTTCCACCATCACCGAGGCATTGGTGCCGCCAATGCCGAACGAACTGACCGCCGCCCGGCGCGGGGTTGAACCCGCTGGCCAGGGACGGGTGCGGGCATTGACCTGGAACGGAGTCTTGGCAAAAGGGATCTTCGGGTTGGGCGCGTGGTAGTGGAGCGAGGCGGGCAGGGTCTTGTGGGTCAGGGCGAGCAGGGTTTTGATCAATCCTGCCACCCCGGCGGCTTCGTCCAGATGGCCGATGTTGCTTTTGACCGAACCGATGGCGCACTGCCCGGAAGTCAGACCCGGACCAAAGGCGCGGCTCAAGGCTTCGATCTCGATGGGGTCGCCCAACTCGGTGGCCGTGCCGTGGGTTTCGACACAGGAGAGGGTCTCTGGCTCGAAGCCGGCCAACGCCAGCGCGGTGGCGATCACTTCGGCCTGGCCGGAAACGCTCGGCGCGGTGAAGCCGATCTTGTCCGCGCCATCGTTGTTGATGGCCGCGCCCGCGATCACGCCATAAATGAAATCCCCATCGTCCAGCGCCTCTTCCAACCGTTTCAGCACCACCATCCCCACCCCGTTGCCGTTGACCGTGCCCTGGGCAGCGGCATCAAAAGGGCGGCAGTGGCCATCGGGCGAGCCGATGCCGTTTTTGTGATAAAGATACCCCTGCTCCTGGGGCAGATGGATCCCCGCCCCTCCGGCCAGGGCCAGATCGCATTGATAATCCAGCAGAGCCTGACAGGCGGTCTGCACCGCCACCAGCGAGGTGGAACAGGCGGTGCTGATGTTGAGACTTGGCCCCTTGAGATTCAGTTTGTAGGAGATGCGGGTCGGAGCGAAATCCTTGTTGTTGCCAACCAGCAACTGGAAATCATCGACACTGGCGAGAAATCCGACATTGGGCAGCAGATTATGCAACAAATACGAGCTTGGGCCGCATCCGGCAAAGACGCCGACCGGAATGGTGAGCCGGTTCGGGACGTATCCGGCATTTTCCAGCGCCTCCCAGGCGCACTCCAGCATCAGGCGGTGCTGAGGATCGGTGGCTTCGGCCTCGCGCGGGGTGAGACCGAAAAAGGCGGCATCCAGCCACTCCACCCCCTCCAGAACCCCGTTGGCCGGGACATAATCGGGATGTTGCGCCACTGCCGGATCCACACCCGCCGCAATCAGGGCCTCGGGGGTAAAAAAGGTGATCGACTCCACCTCTCCCGCCAGATTTTCCCAGAACTGGCGCAGATCCGCCGCGCCCGGAAAACGCCCGGCCATGCCGATCACCGCAATGCGCGCTGACGAATCGCTCATGCTCTCTCCATCACTCCTTAGCGACCGCGCCGTTGATGACGGGCAGCCTGGGCCTGTTGGGCACGCAGCCGGGCGCGATCCCGCAGCGCGTCCGCAGGTTCTTCCGACGCCTCCTGGCTCAAAAATTCCGCCAGAGCCGCGATGGTGGTCTTGCGGAACAGATCCACCACGGCAATCTCACGCCCGAACGCCTCTTGCAACCGGCCATGCAACTGCACCAGCCGCAACGAATCCCCACCCAGATCAAAGAAATTCTCCTCGACCCCGACCGCATCCAACGACAACACCTCTTGCCACAGCGCCGCAATGCGCGCTTCGGCCTGATTGCGTGGCAGCACCAACGGTGCAGCCGCCAACCGCGCCCCATCGGGCGCAGGCAAGGCCGCACGGTCGATCTTGCCATTGGCGGTCAATGGCAGCCGGTCCAACACGATAAAATGGGCAGGCAGCATGTAAGGCGGCAGGAACTGCCCCAGATAGAGCCGCAACGCGGCCTCATCCAACCCAGCCACCGAACCGTTCACGACCAGATAGGCAAGCAGTCGCGGCGTCTCGTTGCCGGTATCGGCCACCACCACACTCTCGCGCACACCGGGATGGGCGGCCAGACGGGCTTCGATCTCGCCCAACTCGATCCGGAAACCGCGCAGTTGCACCTGAAAATCATTGCGTCCCAGATGCTCCAGCGTGCCATCCTCGCGCCACATCCCCAGATCGCCGCTGCGATAGAGCCTCGCTCCGGGCACAAAGGGATTGGCGATGAAGCGCGCCGCGTTCAACTCCGGACGGTTCAGATAACCGATCCCCACCCCGCTGCCGCCGACATAAATCTCGCCAGGCACCCCAATCGGTTGCAATTGCAACGCCGCGTCGCACACAGAGTCGCACACAGAGTCGCACACAGAGTCGCACACAGAGTCGCACACATACACGCACGTCTCCGGCAACGGCACCCCGATCGGACTGCGCCCCTCGCTCCCAAAGACCGCATCATGGCCAATGAGGCAGTAGGTCACATGCACCGTGGTTTCAGTGATGCCATACATGTTGATCAGCCGAATCGCCCCATCCAGGGGATACCAGGCCGCCCAGGGACGCAGATGAGCCGGTTCGAGACGGTCTCCGCCAAAAATAACGTAACGCAGATGGTGATCCAGATCATGCACCGGTTGCAACGCTTCCAGGTGCAACAGATTCTTGAAGGCCGCCGGGGTCTGATTCAACACCGTCACCCGATGGCGCCGGATCAAGGCCAGCAGGCTCTCCGGATTGCGCACCTCATCCGGATGGGGAATCACCACCCGGCCCCCGAAAAAGAGCGCGCCATACATCTCCCAGACCGAAAAGTCGAAACAGATCGAATGGGCGATGATCCAGACATCCTCCGGCCCGAAATCAAAGCGCGCCCGCTCATTGCGCAACAGGCGCACCACATTGCGATGGCTGATCAGGCACCCCTTGGGCTGACCCGTGGAACCCGAGGTGAAAATCATGTAGGCAGGATCATCCATCCCGGCTGCCGGACCCGGCTGCGCCATCCCGGCGGGCTGATCCGGATCGAGCCAGATCATGCCCGCCGCAGCCTCTTGCACCAGCGCACGACAGGAGGGCTGCACCACCCCGACCGGGGCATTGGTTTCGGTCAGCATGAAACCGATGCGCGCCGACGGATATTCGGGATCGACCGGCACATAGGCGCCACCCGCCTGCAACACCCCCAGAAAGGCGATGACAGCCCATGCGTTGCGCTCGATCACCACCGGAACCAGCACCCCTGGTCCCACCCCGTGGGCGCGCAGCACATCGGCGAGTCGATCCGCCTGTTGCCACAGCTCCCGATACGTCATCTCCCGCTCGTCACACACCACCGCCACCCGCCCGGCATGCCGCGTGAGCGACTCCCGAAGGCAATCGACCATGGTCTGCTCCGGATAACGGGCCTGGGTTGCGTTAAAAATTTCCAACACCTGCACCCGCTCCGCATCCGTCACCATCTCCAGCCGACCCACGGCCTGCCCGGCATCGCGACAAACCGCCCGGACCAACTGCTGAAAATGGCCGGCAGCCCGTTCGATCCGCCCGGCCTCGAACAGATCCGGATTGTAGCCAATGGTGACGGCCAACCGATCTTCCCGCTCCTCGAAGGCCCAGCTCAAATCAAACTTGCCGCTCTCCAACGGCCAGACAAAGGGCGCGGTCTCGACCCCATCGAGTTCAAAGCGGGTGACGCCGGTGTTTTGCATGATCACCATCACGTCAAACAACGGATTGCGACTGACATCCCGTTCCAGACGCAATTCATCCACCAGCCGGTCAAAGGGATAGGATTGATGCTCCAGCGCCTGGGAAACGGTGTCACGCACCTGATCCAGCAGAGTTGCAAACGACTCCTCGCTCCGTACCCGCGCCCGCAAGACCAGCGTATTGACATAAAAACCGATCTGCCCTTCCAGATCCGGATGATCCCGCCCGGCCACCGGACAGCCGACCAGAATCTCTTCCTGACCGCTGTAACGGGCCAGTTGCACCTGCACCAGAGCGGTCAGGAGCATGAACAGACTCGCCCGATGGAGACGGGCCAACGCATTGAGTCCCTCGACCAACCCGGCATCGAGCACACAGCTCCACTCTGCCCCGCGATAGCTCTTGATCGCCGGCCGGGGACGATCCGTGGGCAGATTGAGGGTGGGCAGGGGAGCGGCCAGTTGGGCCTGCCAGTAGCGGGCGGATCGTTGGCCGGCTTCCCCTTCCAGAAAACGGTTCTGCCAGTGGGCATAGTCGCGGTACTGGATCCGCAGACGGGGCAGCTCCATCGCGCGCCCCCGGCTCAACCCGGCATAGAGCCGCACAAACTCGCGCACCAGCACGGTTTCGCTCCAGCCATCGGAGATGATGTGGTGCAGATTGACGAACAGCACGGCCCTGGAGGCCGCCAGGCGCAATACCGCCACCCGCACCAAAGGCCCCTGTTCCAGATCGAACGGCACGAGCGCCGCCTCCCGGATCCAGGCGCGGGCCGCCTCTTCCGGCGCCTCGAACCCGCTCAGATCCACCCACTCCAGATCAGGAATCCGGTCCGCATGGATTTTCTGGCGCAACACCCCATCCAGGCTCACGAAGGTGGTGCGCAAGGAGTCGTGACGGGCGACCAGTTGCCGCAAAGCCTCGGCGAACGCCTCCGGCTGCAGCGCACCGGTCAAAAGCAGCGCGCCGGGCATGTTGTAGGCCACCGAAGCGGCAGGAATCCGCGACAGAACCCACAACCGCCGCTGGGCATGGGAGACCGGATGGGTTTCCGCATCCGGTTGGGCCGGAATCGCGGCCTGGACCGTGCGCCCGCGCCCTGCCACCTCGACCGCCAGATCGGCCAGCACCGGAAAATTGAACAGATCCCGCAAGGGCAACTCCACCCCAAGACGCTGATGGATGCGGCTGATCACCTGCGTGGCTTTCAGGCTGTGGCCACCCAGTTCAAAGAAATGATCCCGACGACCCACCCGTTCGCAGCCCAGGACCGCGCTCCAGATCTCGGCCAGAACGGTTTCGACCGGAGTCTGGGGCGCCTCCCAGAGCTGGGCGCCCACGGCCAACCGTTCCGGACGGGGCAGCGCCAGACGATCGATCTTGCCGTTCGGAGTGAGCGGCAACGCTTCCAACACCATCACCTGGGAGGGAACCATGTAGCCCGGCAGGCTTTCGGCCAGATGCTCCCGGATCTGCCCGGTGATGCGTCCGGCCCATTTTTCGAACAAGGGATTGTTCCCGAAAGAGCGCCACGGACGGGGGGCCAATTCGGGCGCCGGAAAAAACCAGCGCGGCTGATCGGGCCGACGCACCACCAGATGATAGCGGCTCTCCTGCGAGGCCGGATCGAGCGCCATGGCAACCGAACAACCGAACTCCGCCGCCAGCGCCTGGTACTCCTCCGGATCCACGCCCGTTTCCGACTCGGGCGCGTCCTGCCGCATCAACCGGGCAGACAAGGCGCGCGCCTCCTGGCAACGGCTGTTGGCAATGCCGCGAATCGCCATTGGCTCCCAGGCCGGGTCTTGCAACAGACGGCGCATCTGTTCGGGTCTGTGGTGTTCGGGGTGCCACACCTGCCAGGAGAGCGACGCCGCCTCGACATCCGGGCCGTCAAAACGCAACACCACATCATACCGGAACCGGGTCATCTCGTTGTGCACCGTGCCCCGCTTGGGCAGCAACTCCACATGGCGCAACCGGGGCAACCGGCTCCGCAAGGCCCAGAAAAAGGCCGGATCCACGGCCAACTCCTGTTCCCGCATCAGCCGCTGCCGCACCTTGGCCGCCGTGGTCTCCTCCCCGGATTTGAACCACTCCACCGAGGCATGAAACGGCTCCAGCAGCGACAGACGACGCACATCCCCGACAAAGACCGCCCCGCCCGGCGCCAATACCCGCTCCACCCCCTCCAGCACCCGCACCAGATAATCGATGCCGGGAAAATACTGCACCACGGAACAGAGCATCACGGTATCGAACGACCCGGCCTCGATCCCGCTGAAATCATCGGCATTGCGCCGTTCCAGTCGGGCATCCGCCAGTCCCGGCACCCTGGCCAGCAAGGCAGGATCGTGTTGCAGCGCGCGCAACTGATCGATCGCGGTCTGGGAGAGGTCAAACCCGCGATAGTGGCGGCAATCGGGCAGGAGCGCAAACATCAGCAGACCCGTGCCACACCCGATCTCCAGCACCCGCCCCGGACCCAACTCCCGAATCCGCGCGCAGGTCAGACCCACATATTCGCGCATCTCGACCGTGGAGAGCGGCAGACCGGTATAGTTGCTGTCCCAGCCAATGGTATTGAAGGTGGGATCCCCATCGATCCGGCCCGATGAATCGGCATAGCTGTTTTCGTGCAACGCCTGCCACAGGGCCACCTGCTCGCCGCGCAACGGCTCTTCGGCAGCCTTTTGATAATCCCCGACCGCATAGGCAACCAGCCGTTTTTCGCCATCCGCCTCTTCCCAGAGCAAAGCCGCCGCCTCCCGCACCAAAGGATGACGGGCCAACACCGCCTCGATCTCCCCCAACTCGATGCGAAAACCGCGCAACTTGATCTGATGATCGAGCCGCCCCATGAACTCCAACACCCCATCCGCCCGCCAGCGCCCCAGATCGCCGGTGCGATACAGCACCGCATCGTGGGCATGGGTGGCGTAGGGATTGGCCACAAAGGATTCCCTGGTGCGCTCCGGGTGGCGCCAATAGCCTGGACCCACCCCGATTCCCGCCACGCAAATCTCGCCCGGCACCCCGATCGGCATCCGGTTCAACCACTCGTCCACGACAAAAATCGCCAGATTGGCCAGGGTCTTGCCAATCGGCACGCTCAGACACGCCGCATCCGGCGACGCACGCAAAACATGCTGACAAATATCGTCCGCCGCCTCGGTGGGACCATAGGCATTGACCAGCGGCACCTGCGGAAACACCCCGAACCACTGCCGCGCCAACGGCACCGGCACGGTTTCACCGGTCACCATGGCCATCTCCAGGCTCGGCAGACCCGCACCCCCCTCGGACTCCAGATGATCGAGCAGCGCCTTCAGGGCCGCGGGCACCAGTTCGATCAACGTCACCCGCTGACGCCGCAACTCCGCTGCCAGCAAGGTGGCATCGAGCAGCACGGCATAATCCACGATCACGGTGCAGCCGCCGATCAGCAGCGGTCCCAGAAACTGCCACACCGAGATGTCCGATGAGGCAGGCGCGCTTTGCAGAAAAGCCGTGCCCGCATGCATGGCCAACTCTTCGACCTGGGCATCGATATGGTTGATCGCCCCGTCGTGGCGTACCATGGCCCCCTTGGGCAGCCCCGTGGAGCCGGAGGTGTAAAGCACATAGGCCAGGGCACTGCCGGCCACGGCCAGTTCCGGATTTTCAGAAGACAACGCAGCCATTTCCGCCTGCAAAACGGGATCGTCGAGCCGGATGGTCCGGGCGGCGACCAGACCGCTCGCGCCACGGGTGATCAGGGTGGCGGCGGCGCTGTCTTCGAGCATGTAGCGGATGCGCCCAGGCGGATAGGCCGGATCCAGCGGCAGAAAGGCCCCGCCCGCTTTCAGAATGGCCAGCATCGCCACCAGCGATTCCACACTGCGCTCCAAAAGAATGGCCACCACCTCGCCCGGCTGCACCCCGGCGGCACGCAACCTGTGCGCAAGACGATTGGCGCGGCCATTCAGGGTGGCGTAATCGACGGCCTCCTCCCGATGACGGGCCGCGATCCGTTGCGGCGTGCGCAGCGCCTGCGCTTCGATGCGGTGGTGCAGCCCCTTGTGCACGTCAAAGAGCCGTTCGGGACCATGCCAGATCGGCAGCATCAAGCGCGTTTCGGCTTCGTCCAGCAACGGCAACGCGCCGAGCCTCCCGTCCGGTTGCGCCACGACGCCTTTCAGCAAGGTCTGATAGTGGCGCGTCATCCGCTCGATCGTGGCCAGATCAAACAGATCGGTGTTGAACTCCAATACCCCGACCAGACCCGCAGCCCCCTCCCACAGATCCAGCACCAGATCGAACTGGGCCGCAAAACGGCGCGCATCGAGCAGTTCCACCTGCAATCCGGGCAATGCCAGAACCTCCCGGCTGGCGTTCTGCAAGGCGAACATCACCTGGAACAGCGGATTGCCGCTCAAATCCCGCACCAGTTTCAACCCGTCCACGAGCTTCTCGAACGGCAGATCCTGATGGTCATACGCCTCCAACGCCACACCCCGCACCCGTTCCAGAAGCTGCAAAAAGGTGGGATCGCCGGTCAGATCGAGCCGCAAGGCGAGGGTGTTGACAAAAAATCCGATCACCGGCTCCAACTCGGCCTGATTGCGGTTGGCAATGGGAGAGCCGATCACCAGATCCTTCTGGCCGCTGTAACGGGACAACAACACGGCAAAGACCGCCAGCAGGGTCATGTTCAGGGTCACCCCCTGTCTGCGGCTCAAGTCGAGCAGAGCGACCGAAAGCGCCTGGTCCACATCAAACCGCACCGAACTGCCACGAAAACTCTGCCGGGCAGGCCGGGGGCGGTCCGTGGGCAGACGCAATACCGGAATCTCCCCGGCAAAACGTTGCCGCCAGAAATCAAGCTCCGCCTCCAGGTGGTCGCCTTGCAACCAGCCGCGCTGCCAGTGGATGAAATCGACATAATCGATGGCCAACACGGGCAGGGCCGGATCCCGCCCCTGCACCAACGCCCCGTAAAGCGCGGAAAGCTCGCGGATCAACACGCCAATCGACCAGCCATCGGCAATGATGTGGTGCATGGTGACCCACAACACATGCACCTCCCCGCCATCCGACTGCAACCGATAACGGGCCAATGGCCCTTGCGCCAGATCAAAGGGGGCGGTTCCATGGGCCCGGCCTGCGGCCTCGATGGCTTCCGGCGTGTCGGGCAGCGCCTCGCACCACAACGCCACCGGCTGAAGGGGCAGAATCCGCAGCACGGCCCGCCCCTCTTGCACCGGGAAAATCGCCCGCAGCATGGCATGACGGGCATGCAGTCCGGTCAGGGCGCGCTCCAGGGCAGCGACCTCCAGACGACCGGTGAGACGCAACCCGAAGTGAATGTTGTAAAAAGGATTGTCCGGCTCCAGTTGATGCAGGAACCACAAACGCTCCTGGGCAAAGGACAACGGGCCATCGCCCGCCAACTGGCATGATGGGGGGAGTTCCCCCTCACCCCCCGACCGTGGACCTCCCTGACGGGAGTTCCACGGTAACTGGCAGGAACGCAGCGGAGGCTTCACCAGACCCACCCGCTCCTGACGCGCCTCCTCCACGGCGCGCGCCACACCCGACAAGGTGGAATCGGCAAACAGCCGCCGCATCGCCACCTCGACCCCGAACAATTCGCGCATCCGGGAGACCAGCCGGGTGGCCAGCAACGAATGCCCCCCCAACGCAAAGAAATCCCCGCTGCGGCCAACCTGCTCCAGCCCCAGCAGTTGACACCAGACCCCGGCCAGCATGGCCTCGGTGGGGGTCAGATCGGAGACGTCAGGAGCAGCGGGCGCCAATGCCACTTCCGGCAAGGCCGCGCGATCCACCTTGCCGTTGGCCGTCAACGGCATGGACTCCAGCATGACCAGCGCCGCCGGAACCATGTAAGGCGGCAGTTTGCCGCGCAGATCCTCCCGCAGCAACGCCGCGGCCTCCGGCTCGGGACGGGTCAACACCGCATATCCCACCAACCGGTCTCCACCCTGCACCACCACGGCACAGGCCCGCACCAAAGGATGGGCCGCAAGAGCGGCTTCGATCTCGCCAGGCTCCACCCGGAAGCCCCGGATCTTGATCTGACGATCCACTCTGCCCAAAAATTCGATGGCGCCATCTTCCCGCAACCGCACCCGGTCGCCGGTTTTGTACATCCGCTCGCCCGACGGATGATCGATGAACGCCGCCGCCGTCAGACCAGGCTGCTTGAAATAACCCCGCGCCAACCCATCCCCGGCAGCATGGAGTTCCCCCGGAATCCCTCTCGGCACCGGCTCGCCCGCCGCATCGAGAATATAAACCCGCGTGTTGGCAATCGGACGGCCAATCGGCACCGATCCCTCCAGACCATCCGGATCGGTCACGGTGTGACAGCAGGTGAAGGTGGTGTTTTCCGTGGGACCGTAACCATTGACCAGCCGCATTGCGGGAAAAGCGCGCCGCACCTTCTGCACCTGCGGCACGCCCAGCACATCCCCGCCGGCCAGAAGCTGTCTGACCCCGCGCAGATCCTCCAACCGCTGCTCCACCATCAGATGGAACAATCCGGCCGTCAACCACAACGTGGTCACTTCGTAACGCCGCAATGCCCGTCCCAACGCCTCCAGGCTGAACGGACCCGGCTCCATCACCGCCAGCCGGCCACCATTCAACAAAGCCCCCCAGATCTCCAGGGTGGCCGCATCGAACGCGAGCGCGGCGAGTTGCAAAAAGGTCTCGTCCGGCCCGAATCGGATATAGTCGGTGTCGCGCACCAGCCGCACCACCGCTTTTTGCGGCACCGCCACCCCCTTGGGAACCCCGGTCGTGCCCGAGGTGTACATCACATAGGCCAGGGAATCCGGCCCGGAGATATGGGACGGATTCTCGACCAGCATGCCGGCCTGCGCCCCCTGGTATTCTTCCAGAGCAATCAACGTCGCCCCGGTGGCGGGCAGACGGGCCATCACGCCCTCCTGAACCAATACCACGGAGAGTTCCGCCTCCTGGAACAGATAGGCCAACCGCTCCTGGGGATAATCGGGATCCAGCGGCAGATAGGCCCCGCCCGCTTTCAAAATCCCCAACACCCCCACCACCATGGCCAGGGAACGCCCGGTCAAAAGTCCCACCACCTGATCCGGCCCCACGCCCAAATCCCGCAGACGCGCCGCCAGATGGTTGGCGCGCTGGTTCAGGGTGGCGTAAGTGATCGATGCGTCGCCAAAACAGACGGCGACCGCCTCCGGGGTGCGCTCGGCCCACGCTTCAAAAAGTGCGGCAATGCTCTTTTCCTGGGGATAAGGGGTGGCGGTGGCATTGTCATCCACCCACAAGGCCCGCCGCTCCCCGGCAGGCATCAGTGGCAAACGGGCCACCGTGCAGGCAGGATCCGCCGCAATGGCCGCCAACAGGGTGAGATAATGACCCGCAAGCCGCGCCATCAGCGGCGGATCGAACAGCTCCAGCGCATATTCCAGCCGCGCCCACAATCCATCCTGACGCTCTTCCATCTGCAACGCCAGATCGAACTTGGCCGTATCCGCCATCCACTCCACCGGGGTGATCGACAGACCGGGAAAAAGATCCGTCGCCTCGACCACGCTCTGCAAGGCGAACAGCACCTGAAAAAGCGGCGTCTGGCTCAGGGTGCGTTCGGGTTGCAGCGCCTCGACCACCTTCTCAAACGGAACTTCCTGATGGGCATAGGCGTCGAGACAACGCTGACGGGTCTGCTCCAGCAGCTCGACAAACCGTTGTCCCCCCTGCACCCGCAGCCGCAACGCCAGGGTGTTGACGAACAGACCGATCAAAGGCTCCAACTCCCGGCGGTTGCGATTGGCAATCGGCGTGCCGATCACCAGATCCTCCTGCTGGCCATAGCGGTGCAACAACACCCCGAAGGCCGACAACAGAATCATGAAAAGCGAAACCCCGCTCCGCTCTCCCAACGCCCGCAATCCGGCCACCTCGGTTGCCGGAACCTGAAACAACACCGTCGCTCCGCGAAAACTCTTGACCGCCGGACGCGGACGCGCAAGCGGCAACTCCAGCGTGGGGGGCGCGCCCTCCAGATGCTTCCGCCAGAAATCAAGCCCTGCGCTCCAGTCGCGCCCCTGCTGCCAATCGACATAATCCCGGTAGTCAATGGGCAGGGCCGGCCAGTCCGGGGCGGACTCTTTCAGCAATGCCCCGTAGGCCAACGCCAGCTCGCGCACGAAAATCCCCTGGGACCAGCCATCGGTCAGCAGATGATGCCACACCGCCGCCAGCCAGTGCCCGGTCTCGTCCTGCTCCACCCAGACAAAACGACAACAGGGGCCGGACTCCAGATCAAACGGCACCCGCACCCGCTCTTGAATCAAGGCGGTCACCGCCTCATCCGACCAGCCACGACCATCGATCCGTTGCAAACCAAAGCCGGTCGCAGGCTGCAAACGCATCACCGGCCGCCCCCGCACCTCCGGAAACGCGGCCCGCAACAGGGCATGACGCTCCAGCACCGCTTGCAGCGCCTGCTCCAATACCCGGTCCTGCACCATCCCGACAATCCGCAACACCGCCACCACCGGATAGGCCGAAACCCCGGCCTCCCCACCCCCCAGACGCTCCAGAAACCACAACCGCTCCTGGGCAAACGACAGAGGACTTTCGTCGCCGACATGGGCCACGCGCGCAATGGGGTCCGCCACCGGCACCGCAGCGGTGGAGGCTTCCACCAGTCGGGCCAGATCCGCCAGCACCGGCGCATCGAACAACTGCCGCACGCTCCAGTCGCCACCAAAACGGTCGCGCAGCCGGGCAATCAAGCGGGTGGCCAGCAACGAATGGCCCCCAAGGGCAAAAAAATGGTCCTGACGCCCGATCCGGTCCAGCCCCAGCAGATCGGACCAGAGTTCGGCCATGACACGCTCCACCGGCGTGACCGGCGCCTCGAACGCCGACGCCGCACCCCCCTCCTCCCGCACCGGCGGCGGCAACGCCTTGCGATCCACCTTGCCGTTCGGAGTCAAAGGCAACGCCGACATCACCACGACATGGGCCGGAACCATGTAGGCCGGCAAACAGGCGGCCACGGCACGCCGCAACACCCCGGCCAGCTCCGCCACCTCGTCCGATGCAGGCACCACATAAGCCACCAGCCGTTGATGGCTCTCCCCCGCGCCCCACACCACCACCACGGCCTCTTTCACCTGCGGCTGCCGCAGCAATACCGCCTGGATCTCCCCCAGCTCGATGCGAAAACCGTTGAGCTTGACCTGATGATCGAGCCGACCCAGATATTCCAGCTCCCCGTTGGCCAGAAAACGCACCAGATCCCCGGTCTTGTAGATCCGTTCGCCCGGCTGCCGCACAAAAGGATCCGGCAGAAACCGCTCGGCGGTCAGCTCCGGCTGATGCAGATAGCCCCACGCCAACCCGGCCCCGGCCAGGTAAAGCTCACCCGGCACCCCCACCGGAGTGGGTTGCAGCAACGGATCCAGCACATAGACCCGCGTGTTGGCAATGGGACGACCAATGGTGACGCGCGGATGGCGCACCCTGGGCACCAGAAACCAGGTGGAATAGACCGTATCCTCGGTGGGACCATAAAGATTGTACAGCCGCTCCACACCCGTGGTGTGATAGATCCGGTCGGCCAGGGCGGTGGTCAACGGCTCTCCGGCCAGATTGATCACCCGCACCGAGGCCGGAATCGCCCGCAGGGCGATCAGTTCCGCCATGGCCGAAGGCACGGTATTGATCAACGTCACCTGGTCGCGGACCGGCAGATCCGGCAAGGCCAGGGCATTTTCCGCCAGAACGAGGGTCGCCCCCCGGCTGAGCGGCAGAAACATCTCGAAAACCGACAGATCAAAACAGATCGAGGTGGAAAAAAGCGTCCTGGCCAGATCCTCTGCCGAAAACCGGGTCCAGGCCCAGGCCAGCAGCGCGGAGACACTGCGATGGGTGATGGCCACCCCCTTGGGCAATCCGGTGGAACCCGACGTGAAAATCACCAAAGCCAGCCCGGTGGCGTGCTGCGACCAGACCGGATTGTCTTCCGATTGCACCGCGATCCGCGCCGCCTCCTGATCCAGACAGATCCGTTCGGCACTGGATTCAGGCAACACCGGATCCAGGGCGGCCAGGGTCACCACCCACCGCGCCCGCGCCCCCTCCAGCATCTGACGCAACCGCTCCCGAGGATAACGGGGATCGAGCGGCACATAACCGGCACCGGTTTTTAAAATGGCCAGAATGGCGATCAGCAGATCCGGCGTGCGCTCCAGGCAGACTCCGACCAGCGTCCCCGGCCCCGCGCCGCGTTCGAGCAGCGCGTGCGCCAGCCGGTTGGCGGAACGATTGAGCTGGTCATAGCGCAACCCCTCCTGACCATGGATCACCGCCACGGCCTGGGGATGCTCCCCGACCTGGGCCTCGAACCAGTGATGCAGCCCGCGCTCTTGCGGGAAATCAAGGGGTTCGTCACCGCTCAAACGCCACAGCTCCGCCCTGGCGCCAGCCGACAACCAGGGGAGCCGCCCGACCTCGACCCCGGGATCCGCCGCCACGCCTTGCAATACCATGCCGAAAAATTCGTTCCAACGGGCCACGGTCGTTGCGGCGAAGAGATCCGTGGCATACTCCCAATGGCCATGCAGCGCGCCATCCGCCTCCTGCACCAGATACAACGAAAGATCGAACTTGGCCGAGGTGGCCAGCCCGGCATCGACTTGCGTCAGTTGCAGATCCTCCAGCGCGGCCACCGGACCATCGGCATTGTGAAAGACGAACAACACCTGAAACAGCGGCGCATGACTCAAACTGCGTTCGGGCTGCAACGCCTCCACCAACTGCTCGAACGGGGTCTCCTGATGGTCGAACGCCTCCAGCGTCGTGGCGCGCACCCGTTGCAACAGGGTGATGAAATCCGGCTGATCCGCCAGATCCAGCCGCAACAGCAGGGTATTGATGAAAAATCCGATCAGCCCTTCGGTTTCGCGCCGTGGCCGGTTGAACACCGGAGTGCCGATCACCAGATCCTCTCCCCCACCAAAGCGGGAGAGCAGCACGGCAAAGGCGGCCAGCAGGGTCATGAACGGCGTGGCCCCGTGGCTCCGGCCCAGGGCGGTCAAACGGGCCGTGAGCGTGCGATCCAGCGCAAAGGCAAGCTCTTGCCCCTGAAACGACTGGGCGGGGGGACGGGGAAAATCGGTCGGCAAAGCGATCAACGGCGGGGCGCCAGCCAGTTTCCGGCGCCAGTAGTCGAGTTGCCGCGCCCGCACCTCCCCCTGCCACCAGGCCCGTTGCCAGCGGGCGAAATCGCCATACTGAAGCGGCAAAGGGGGCAGAAAAAGCGGCTGATCCGCGCAGGCCAGGCGATAAAAGGTCAGCAACTCCTGCAACACGATCCGGGCCGACCAGTTGTCGCACACGATGTGATGCATGGTCAGCATCAGGATGAACCGTTCTTCCGCCAACACCACCAGCCTGGCCCGCCACACCGGCCCGCGCGCCAGATCAAAAGGGGTGCGCGCCTCCTGCGCGGCCAGCTCGCGCCAGGCGCGCTCCTGTTCGACCGCGGGCAGATGCGACCACGCCATCACCTCCAACAGACGCTCCGGCACAGGATGCACCTGCTGCACCACCTGCCCCTCCTCGACTTCGGGAAACGCGGTGCGCAACACGCCATGACGCCCGGCCAGGGCCAACAAGGCGCGTTCGAGCCGATCGACCCGCAGCCGACCCCGGATCTCCTGGATCACGGCCTCGTTGTAATGGGCGCTGCCGCCTTCCAGCTGGTCCAGAAACCACAACCGCTGCTGGGCGAACGACAAAGGCGCCGGACCGGAATCCCCCGCAGGAGAGGAAGAGGCCGGACGTTTGGCGTCACGCAGTTTGTCGAGGAGAAGTTGCCGTTGAGCCGGCGAAAGTTGAGCGAGACGGGCGCTCAGAGAGGGGGGGGATTCGGACAGGGCCATGGAAGTGAAATTCTCGATCAGACAAGACCTTTTTTGTTCCGTCTGGCCAGAGCCAGACGGAACAAACTTGCATGATGGGGGGAGAGAAACCCTCTCACCCCCATTTACATGATGGGGGGGAGCCCCCTCACCCCCATTTGCATGTCAGACGATACCGTCCGCAAGGCTCAAGGCAGCGTGGTGAGCTGCTCCGGGGTCACATCCACATCCGCCCCTTTGCCCGCCAGCAGGGTGCCGGTATGGAAACGGGCATCCACCACCGCCTTGGCCAGATCGCGACGGGCATGATTGAAGGCGATCATGGACTTTTTCAGCTTCTCTTCCAGATCGAGAATGGTGGTCAGCTTGGCCGGATTGGACAAGCCCCGATCCGCCAGGGATTGATCCAGCGCCTCCCAATAGGACTTCACCGCCCCTTCGGCCGTGGCCAGATCGGCCTGACGCTGCTTGATGGAGGCATGGGTGGTGCGCAAGGCCGAGATGATCTTGCGGTATTCGCTGGTCTGTTTCATGTTGGCCAGGGTCATCATGGCACTGGCCTTTTTCATCGTGCCTTCGGCGGTGTTGTTGCCGAGAGGCATCTTGAAGGTCAGCATGGCGTTCCAGGAGGGACCGGCGCTGAAATCATCCATGGGATCCACCAGATTGGCAATCCCGGTGCCGGAATAGGTCTCGGGCGTTTTCCCGTCGGTGTTCTGGCTGATGCCGCCGCCGTTGTAGCTGACCCCGGTCTCCAGGTCGAGCTGAGGTTTCAGGGCATTTTTCGCCTGACCGAATTTCAGGTTGTTGGACTCCTCTTCCAGCCGCAGCGCCACCAGATCGGCACGGTTCTCCATGGCCAGTTTGAAGAGATGTTCCTTCATGGTGGAACTGTCCAGATTGACTTGCGCCGGCACCATCGCGAACTCTTCGGCCGGATAGCCGATCTGGGGAATCAGATCCTCGGAGATCCCCATGGCCGCGATCAACGCCTCTTTCTTGGCCACCACCTCCTGTTCGGCGCTGGTCACACCCAGGGTTTCATCGGCCAGCATGGCTTCCAGGGATTTCTGGTTGACCGAGGGGGTCGCCTGTCTGCCGCCTTTGCGGCTCTCGGCCGGGGCGACCTTGGCGGACCGGACCCAGCGTCCCACCAGATCCTGGCTGATTTTGTTGATCATGCGATCTTTCAAGGCCGCTTTGTAATCCCAATAGGCACTCATGACCGCATAGACCTGCTCGGCCACCTTCTGGCGGTATTCCGAGACGCCCTTTTCATAATTCTTTTTGGCGACCTGCTCTTCCACCGTGGGGGCGTAGGCGTCGTCCCAGGCGCTGCCCTTGAGCAACGGCACATTGATCTTGAAGGTGACCGAAGAGGTGTTGCTCCCCTGACACGGAGCCACCCCCTGGGCGCACAACATGTCCCGCGTCACCCCCGGCACACCGATCTTGTCGAAGTTGGCCTTGCTCTGCATGGGGGAAACCTGGAGTTCGGTCTTGAGACCTGCCGCAAAGTTCTTCTCCATGCCCAGAGTCACGCTGGTGTATTTGGCCGAATTGGTGGCGACCTTGCGCGGATCGGGCGCACCGCCCATCAAAGCGGAAATATCGTTGCGCACATTGGTGCGGGTGTCACCCACGGCGAGAATGGCCGATGGCGTCCAGTCGAATTTGCCCTGGGCAGACTGATGATCCCCTTCGACCATCTCGACCTTTTTCCATTCGATCATCCGCATGATGTTGTCCTGGGCCAGGGCGGTCTGGACCACATCGATTCCCTTGATCGCAGGGCCTTCCTGCTTGTCGTGGTTCTCGAACTGTTTCATGGAGGTGCTCAATTCCTTGAGCAGTCCACCTTCAGGGGCCGCGTTGGCCAGGGTGCCGGCAAAGAGGGTGGCCGTCGCGAGGATCAACGCATGATGGCGCGCATGGGTGAGTAAATTTCTTTTCATATCATTCTCGGGATGGTTCGAAAAGTCAATAAGGGAGAAGCGGGATCGCTCTCCTCAACCATCAGAAAGGCCAATCCTTCCAGTCTGTGGGAAGGATTGGCCTTTCTGGAGGATCCCGTCTTCCGGCAGAACTCAGCCAACAAAATCCTTGGCCATGGAAGAGGCTTTGGCCTTGCCCGCAGCGAATTCAGCCTGGAAATAATCCCGCACTTTTTCCGGGTCCATGGTGAGGAAGGTGCCACCGGACTCGAAATGCTGGACAAAGACCTTGCCCACGGCATAGGTGCTGGCCGCGCTCATGATGGAGACGCTGACACCGGTCAGCAGTTGACCGGCCACGGGCAGACCGCGCAGCAACTGGCGCAGACCCATGGCGGCCGTGATCCCGGCGCCACTGCCCACCAGCGAACCCAGCAGGGATTTGCCGATGTCTTTCTTGAAGGGCACGCCATAGAGATTGGCCAGTTTCTGCAACATCCAGAGGTGCAGGCTGGAGAGAGCGGCGGCATCGACCAGAGGAACCGGCACGATACCCACGGACAACGAACCGATCATGAAATTCTTGATCAGGTTGTTGGCCTGTCCGCGGCGACCCCGGAGTTCGGCTTCGCTCAGGGGGGAGTCGTCGATGTGGGGGACTTCCTGGTCAATGGTGGTGGCATCGGCTTGGGCAGTATTGGACACGATTGGGATCCTCCGTCATGTAAGTTGGTAGATCAAAACACACAAAAATTCATATTCTGTTATATCACACGGCTGCCAACCTTGTCAAATTCCATCTCAAAAAAATTATATCAGATCCTCCTCGATCCGGGCAGCGACCGAAGGAAGATGATCGTTCAAGAAAAAATGGCCTCCGGGATACTGAATCAACGTCATGGAGGCACTGGTCTCGGCACGCCACAACTGTGCCTCCGCCTCCTCAAACTCTTCGCGCTGCCCCATGAAAACCGTCAGGGGAAGCGGCAGAGGGGGCAGTGGAACCGCAACATGAGTCTCGATGGCCTGAAAATCGGCCCGGAGAATCGGCTCGATATACTCGACGAATCCGGCATCCGCGAGCAATTGAGGAGAAAATCCCCCATATTCTTCCAACACACGCAGAAATTGCGGACGATCGAGCCGATGTTTCCACACCTCATTCCGGATCGCCCCAGGGGCCTTGCGCCCGGAAAGAAACAGATGCCTCGGCAACACCCCTCCGGCGCGAACACACCGATGCGCCACGCCAAACGCCAGACAGGCCCCGAGACTGTGACCAAACAGGGCATAAGGGCCTTGCACCCTGGACAGCAACTGACCGGTCATGTCGTCGATCATCGCTTCCAGGCTCACCAGCAAAGGTTCGCGCCCCCGTCGCCCCCGACCCGGCAATTCCAGGGGTTCGACCCGAATCCGGTCGGAAAAATGCTGCGGCCAGGAACGAAAAGAGTAGACGTTCCCGCCAGCAAACGGAAAACAAAAAAGCTGTAACGGGCGATCCATGAGCACACACCAATCCACCTGATCACTTCCATTCATGAAATATAAAGGTTACAATTCAACCTGGAGTTGCGTCAACGAAAAATCCCGAACGGTTCCGAACATGCTGTGCATCTATCATACCCACTTCGCGACCCCCCCGACCGGACAGCAATGGGAGCAGCTCCAGGCCCCGCTTCCGCCCGCCTTTGTGGCGCAGACCCAACGCTTCGTGCGCTGGGAAGACCGGCTGGCCCGGCTGCTGGGACGGCGACTGCTGGCCCATGGTCTGCACGCCCAGAGAGGCGAACCACCCGCCCTGCACGCCATCCGCCAGACCCGATTCGGCAAACCCTTTCTCGATGGCCCGGTTCAATTTAACATCACCCATTCCGGAGGCGTGGTCGCCTGCGCGCTGACCGACGCGGGCGACATCGGACTGGACGTGGAACAACACCGCGCCATCTCCCTGGATGACTTTCACGGGTTCGTGCCTGACCCACCCTGGCTCTCCTGTGCCGATCCCGTCGCGCAACGGATTGTTTTCTTCAACTTCTGGACGCAACGCGAAAGTGTCCTCAAAGCAGAAGGCCAAGGCATGTCCATCCATCCCAAAGAGATCCGCCCCGATCATCACGGGGCCTGGCTGAACGGACGCTTCTGGGCCATCCATTCCCTCGACCTCCACCCCGGTTACTCTGCCCATCTCGCCTGCGTGCCCACCCCGGAAACGCCACGCCTGGAGTTCATCCCTTTGCACCGGTTATCCGCATGAACCAAACTGCCCTTCCTCCCGGTTTCGACGCGCAAAAAATCCTCGCCGCCTTGCGCAGCGCCCGCACCCGCATCGCGCAACTGGAAAGCCAGCGCGCCGATCCCATTGCCATCATCGGCATGGGCTGCCGCTTTCCCGGTGACGCCGCAACCCCGGAACGGTTCTGGCAAATGCTCAAGGATGGCGTGGATGCCATCACCCCGATTCCCCCGGAACGGTGGCACAGCACCCGCTATTATCACCCGGAACCCGGCACACCGGGCAAAATGTACACCCGTTCCGGCGGATTCCTGCAAGATGTGGCCGGATTCGATCCCGGCTTCTTCCGCATCTCCCCCCGCGAGGCCGCCAGCATGGATCCCCAGCAACGGCTGCTGCTGGAAGTGACCTGGGAGGCCATGGAAGAGGCGGGCAAACTCACCGATCGTCTCCAGGGCAGTTCGACCGGGGTCTATATCGGCATCACCGGCAACGACTACGACCGGCTCTATACCCAATCCACTCCGCTGGATCAGGTGGACAGCTATTATCTCACCGGCAATGCCGCCAACGTGGCTGCCGGTCGCCTCGCCTTCACCCTGGGACTGCATGGCCCCTGCATGGCCGTGGATACGGCCTGCTCCTCCTCCCTGACCGCCATTCATCTCGCCTGCGCCGGACTGCGCAACCGGGAATGCCAACTGGCCGTGGCAGGAGGGGTCAACCTGATCCTCGCTCCCGGCGGCATGATCACCACCTGTCAATCCCGCATGCTCGCCGCCGACGGACGCTGCAAAACCTTCGACGCCGCCGCCGACGGCTATGGACGGGGCGAAGGGTGCGGCGTGTTGATCCTGCGCCGCCTCGACGACGCCTTGCGGGATGGCGACACGATCCACGCCGTCATCCTCGGTTCCGCCGCCAACCAGGATGGAGCCAGTTCCGGCCTGACCGTGCCCAATGGCACCGCCCAACGACAGCTTTTGCGCCAGGCCCTGGAAGCGGCCCGCCTGCAACCCGATCAGGTGCAGTATGTCGAAGCCCATGGCACCGGCACTCCGCTCGGCGACCCCATCGAACTCCAGGCTCTGGCCGCCGTCTATGGCACCGGCAGAACCCGCGAAACGCCCCTGCTGGTCGGCTCGGTCAAGACCAACATCGGCCATCTGGAGGCCGCCTCCGGGGTGGCCGGGGTGATCAAAACCGTACTCGCCCTGCGCGCGGGCGCAATCCCGCCCCATCTCCATTTCCACACCCCCAATCCCCATCTCGATTGGGACAATCTGCCCATCCGCCCCCCCACCCGGCTCACCCCCTGGCCGACCACCCAGGGACCAAGACGGGCCGCAGTCAGCGCCTTCGGCGTGAGCGGCGCCAATGTCCATCTCATCCTGGAGCAGGCGCCTCCCCCGGCCCCGCCTGCCGTACCCGGAATGGCCATACCCGGAACCGATACACCCGACATGGCCCCGCCCCGCGCCCTGATCCTCTCTGCCCAGAGCGAACCGGCGCTGCGGGAACTGGCGACCCGCTATCGGGATCATCTCCGCGACCACCCCGACATCTCCTGGGGCGATCTCTGTTTCAGCGCCCATACCAGCCGACCGCTCTGGCCCGAACGGCTGACCGTCACCGCCTCGCATGCTGCCGAAGCCTGTACCGTTCTGGAACAATTCCTGGCCGGTCAAACCGATCCGCGCAGCACCCGCACCCAGAGCCATCTGCCGATCGAATGGCCCACCGGTCACGAAAAAGAGCGTGGCCGCCGGATTTCCCTGCCGCATTATCCGTTTCAGCGCACACCCTGCTGGTTTCACGTGAAACACCCCCTGATCGGCAACCGGGTGGCAACCGGCGCAACCGGCAAGGCCATCTTCGAGGTCGAACTGACCCCGGATCACCCCGCTTTTCTTCAGGATCACCGGGTATTGGGTCAGGTGGTGGTGCCGGGCGCGGCCCTGGTGGAGATGGCCTGGGCCGCCTGCCACGCCGCCGCGCCGGAGGAGGCGCTGCCCACCCTGCACGACCTGTTGTTCCAGCAACCCCTGATCCTCACGCCCGACCAACCGCAACGGGTGCGGATCGAACTCACGGAGCAAACCTTCCAGATCCACACCCTGACCCCGACCGCTGCCACCCTGCATGCCTCGGGCACGCTCCGGCCCGCCCCGCGCGCCACGCCCGCCCCGCGCGATCTGGCCGCGTTGCGTCTGGCCCACCCCCTGGCCCTGGAGCGCACGCCATTCTATCAACGTTTCCGGCATCTCGGCCTGGAGCAGGGACCAGCCTTTCTGGCCATCGCAGCCTTGTGGCGCGCACCCGACACACGCAGCGCCCTGGCCCGCCTCGCACTCCCGGAAGCGGCCCGCACCCACCCGGAAACCGCCTGGCAGCTCCATCCGGTCTGGCTGGATGGGGCTTTCCAGTTGCTCGGGGCCGCCATGGAGGAGAGCGAACACCCGACCCTCTATCTGCCCATGGGCATCGACCGCCTGGAACACCATCAACCCGTTGCGGATCAGCTCTGGGCCTGGGCCGAGTGGCGCCCGGACCCGGACCATGCCCAGCGCGCCCTGGCGGAGCTGACACTCCTGGATGACTCCGGCGCCATTCTGGTCACGGTCACCGGCCTGGCGATTCAGGCGCTCAATCCACGACTGTTGCAGCGCCCCCATGATCCGGAGTGGTCCACCTGGCTCCATGCCCTGCACTGGCCCCCGGCTCCCCGGCCCGAACCTGCCGACATCGCCGCCAAACCGCCGGGACACTGGCTGATCCTGGCCGATCGGCAGGGGCTGGGCGCCGCACTGGCCGAGCGTCTGCACCAGTCGGGCCATCGGACCGAACTGCTGTTGGCGGACGATGAAAAATTATTGCAATCCAGACTCCAGGCGCTGGCCGCCCGGAGCGTGATCCATGGGGTGATCTGCTTGTGGAGTCTGGAGCGGGCCGACTCCGAACCCGCCACCCGCACCCGGATACTGGATCAGGCGGTGGCCCTCCATCAGGCCATGGCCGGGATTGTCTGGCAGCAACCGCCGCCGGTGTGGCTGGTCACGCGCGGCGGGGTCGGGGTGGAGGGGGATGATTCCCCGCTCTCGCCTGCCAGCGCGGCCCTGTGGGGATTGGGCCGGGTCATGGCCCTGGAGCGCAGCGAAGCACTCTGTCACCGGGTGGATCTGGACCCGACCGGCGCAGACGATCTGGACAACCTGATGCACGAACTTGTGGCCAACGACCCGGAAGACCAGAGCGCCTGGCGGCGCGGAAAGCGTCATCTGGCCCGGCTGGCCCCGCTGCCTCTCCCGGCGGCGGCCCCCACCTGGCGCCTCCGGGAGGGAATCATCCTGATCACCGGCGGTCTGGGCGGGATCGGGCTGCGGCTGGTCCGGTGGCTGACTGAAACCGGGGCCAGAAATCTGTGGCTCGTGGGGCGCAACGCACCCGACGCCGCCTGTCTGGCCGAGCTTGAGTCACTGCAAGCCGGCACGGGCCTGCAAGTGACCTGTCACGCGGCGGATATGGCACGGCCTGCGGCGGTGGCGGAACTCTTTGCCGCCATCGACCGGAGCGGGCAGCCCCTGCGGGGCATTTTCCATCTGGCCGGCGTGGTGGCCGATGTCGCCCTGCACCACTGCACCCCGGAGCAGTTTCACCGGGTGATGGGGGCCAAGGCCGACGGGGCCTGGAATCTGCATCAACTGACCCTGCACCGCTCTTTGGATTTCTTTGTGGCCTTCTCGTCCACGGCGGCCTTGCTGGGCGCCCCAGGACAGGGCAATTATGCCGCGGCCAACGGCTTTGTGGATGGATTGATCCTGCACCGGCGCGCCCTGGGATTGCCCGGCAACACCATTCATTGGGGAGCCTGGGCCGAGGTGGGCATGGCGGCCACCCTGGAGGAACGCCAGAAAAGCTGGTATGCCGAACGCGGCATCGGCTTCATTCCGCCCCAGGCCGGTTTGCTCGCCCTGGAGGCCCTGATGGGCATGGATCGCCCCCAGGCCGCAGTCTGGCCTGTGGCCTGGGAGCGCTTTCTGGCCCATCTGCCCGCAACCGGCAGAGTGCCGCCACTGTTAAGCGCCTACGCCCGGAAAGACTCCCCCCCCGCGCCCACGGCTGCGGCTGCGGACTGGCGGGAGCGTTTCAAAACCGCCGCGCCCGACCAGCGCCCTGCGCTATTGCAAGCCTATTTCCTGGAACAAGGCAGCGCGGTCTTGCGGCTCGAAGCCAAACGGATCACCCCGGAGCTGCCCCTGCACCAACTGGGCCTCGACTCGCTGATGGCCGTGGAGCTGCGCAACCGGGTGAAACAGCATTGGCAGCTCGATCTGCCGGTGGTGCGTTTTCTGGGCGAGGCAACCATCGCCTCCCTGGCTGCGGCACTCGCTGCCGCGCTCGGTGCCACCGGTCCAGAAC
>JADFWP010000001.1 GCA_015234115.1 Magnetococcales bacterium | reverse complement strand
GACACCAGTAATCACAATTATTATGGGGTTGTTGGTGGGCTTGATCGTTGTCTCTATTTTAACAATGGTCTTGAGCGTGAATAAACTTGCTTTTTAAGGAAACAAAATGAAAAATAATAATTTTTGTACCAACAGAAATCTGGAAAGAGTTGATATGAGCAGAAGCAAAAAAAACGGATTCACTTTATTGGAATTGTTGGTAGTGTTGGTAATTCTTGGACTGCTCATCAGTATTGCTGCCCCTAATCTTTTTGAACAGATGAGAGGGGCCAAGCGAGATACAGCGGCTATTCAAATTGAGAACCTTGGAGCTAGTCTTGATTTGTATCGCCTAAATATTGGCAGGTATCCAAGCCAGGATGAAGGGCTAAATGCTATGGTAGAAGCCCCATCCGATGCTGGCAGTCGATGGAAAGGACCGTATGTTAAAAGAGAACAATCTCTGACAGATCCTTGGGGGGGGCTCTATGTCTATACATTTCCTGGAAAGCACAATAAAAAAGGCTATGACCTCTACTCTTTAGGAGCAGATAGTCAAGAGGGTGGGGAGGGTGAAAATAAGGATATTACCAACTGGTAGATTTTCGATGCATTCTCGTGGATTTACTCTTCTTGAGGTTTTGCTCTCTTTGGCCATTTTGGGGATGTTGACATTACTTACTCCACCGTTACTTTTGGCGATAATCCCCAGTTTGCGGTTGGAGGAAGCAACCAGAAAATCATCGGTTTTCTTGAGACAAGCACGAAACTTTGCGATTACAACAAACAGTGAAACGGTTGTGACGGTCAATACTCAAGAAAAATGGTTCCGAATGGGAGATATGGAAAAGTCTGAACCGTTTTTTGATGAAATTTCGGTACAATTAACAACGCCAGAATCCGAACAAATAGATAAGGTAAGCGCCAGAATCCGTTTTTTTTCAGAAGGGGGATCTTCTGGTGGCCAAATTATTTTCAAATTAGATAATTGGTCTAACTTTGTAACCGTGGATTGGCTAACAGGTAGGGTCAGAGTAAATGTGGACACAACTGCGAAAAAATGATCGTGGCTTTACGTTAGTTGAGATCTTAATCTCTTTTTCGATTATGACTATTTCCATGATTGTGCTATTTCAGGGTTTTTCCACCAATCTACAAAATGTTGAAACTACTGTGAATTATAGAGAGGCCGTTCATATAGCAGAATCCAGATTGGCGGTGGTTGGCTTTGAAGTTCCTTTGGTTGAAGGTGGGTATTCCGGGGATATTAAACAGTTTCAATGGCGCCTTCGGATCGCACCTCGTGAGAGTGAAGAATCGTTCTCAGAACAGCAGTCTTTTGTCTTGTTTCAGGTTGATGTAACGGTTCAGTGGATTGATCCGGGACAAAAAGAACAATCCGTTTCGCTGACAACCGTTCGATTTGGGAAGCCGGGGTGAGTTTTTCTTTCTTGGGTGATGGAAATATAGGGAAGAGAGAACCTTCATGGGGATTTTCTCTTCTTGAATTGCTGGTAGCTATTACGATTACAGGACTGATGGCCTCCTTTATGTATGTTGACTTGCGATTTAGCCTAGGTGCTTGGGTAACTGGTGAAGAAAGGCTAGATCAGATGGAGCAAATATCTTCCATTCAAGATTTTTTGCGAGGTCGGCTTGAAAAGGCATATCCGCAATGGAGGGTAGATGAGAAAGAAGAAGGTGGTGTTGCTTTCCATGGAGAGTCTCATTTGGTTTCGTTTGTAGCACCCATGCAGATCTATTTAGGGAAAGCCCCTTTTTATGATCTCTCTATTCGAGTGAAAGAGGCAAAAAGAGGTCGTAAAGATTTGGAATTGATGTGGAAACCAGTGCTTCCCACTGAAAAAGATGAAGAGGTGAAACCAGAAAAATTTGTTTTATTGGAAAATATTGTAGATATTGAGTTTCGATATTTTGGTTCAAAAGACGTTGAGACTGAACCTGTTTGGTTGGAAGAGTGGGTAAACAGAACAAAACTGCCTTTTCTGATATCAGTAACTGTTGTTTTTCCTGATAAAGACGAACGATTGTGGCCGGTATTGACGGTAGCACACCGTATTCGAATGGATTCGGCGTGTAAATTCGACAACAAGTTCAGTACTTGTGCTGACAGAATAATGACAAAACAGTAAACAATGGAAATTCTAAAAATATACTTACAAAATGATATTAGCCGTTTTATTGCCTGGTGGACAGGAGAGTTATTTTCTTTGATTCCTGAAAAAATTTATCACATGTTGAAGGTTGGATCTAATTGTTTAGTTATTGATATACTGGATGATGAAATAAAAATTGGTCGGTTCCGTGGCGAAGATTTTAAAAATCTGGCAACAATTAAAACATCTTGCAATGATTATAACAATAACGATGCTGTTAAGAAAGTGGTTAAACAGCAGAAAACTAATAAAATTATATTGCGTATTCAAGAATCAAAAAGCATGACCAGAATTTTGCAAGACCTGCCAAAAATCATTGAAAACAATCTAGAAGAAGCATTATTCTTTGAGCTGGAAAAATTAACCCCTTTTCTGCCAGAAGATCTGTGGTTTGATTATCGTATTTGTGGCAAAAACTCCGAGAAAGGGACCATAGATATTCAAATGGCAATGGTACCAAAAAAGAATATTTTAGAGTTGGTCGAATTAGGCCAAAGCTGGGGGGTAGACCCCGATCAAGTCGATTTGGTTGGGGATGATGCATCTAAGCAGACAAAATTTAATTTTTTAAAACAAGTACAAAAAATTCGTCCATCAAGGTTTTGGTCAATCAATCGGATTCAGAGTGTAATTGCTTTTAGTCTTTTTTTTGGAGTGATTGTGTTTCCTATATTTTATCAATATCAAACCTTACAGAAGTTGAATCGTCAAGTTGGTCAAATTAAAATAAAAGCGGAAAATTCTCTTATTGTCCAAAATAAAATAAATCAAATAACATCTGAAAGCCTTTTTTTCTCAGAATACAAGAAAAACATTCCAGTGTTTGCGGAAATCTTGGATGAACTCACAAAGATTATTCCGGATGATGCTTGGTTGGTTCGATTGGGGGTTTCGGGAACTTCCGTAAAAATTTCAGGTTATGCAAGATCGGCATCACACTTAATAGAGATAATTGAAACATCAAATTTTTTTAAAGATGTGGTGCCAGATTCATCCTTTATTAGGGATCCAAAATTGGATCGAGAGAGGTTTAAGTTTTCTTTTCGACTTGAAAAAAGTGGAGAGACTGAAAGATGAAAACTGCTAAAATTGCGAACAAACTTTTTGCATTAATTATTTTATTGATAATTGTGAAACTTTTTTGGTCGGCTTTGGTTGTTCCGTATTGGAATAAATTCAAAGATCAGCAAAATCAAATCAACAATAAATTAATATTATTTAATAATTATGAACAAGTTCTATCTCAAGCAGGGAAATTGGAAAATCTTTATTCAAAATTGCTTGAATTTAATAATCACAACTCAAAGATTTTCGATGAAGATAGAGCGTCAATTGTTGCATCAAAGCTGCAGGAAATTATTAATATTTTGATCGTTTCCAACAAAAGCACGCAAAAAAGTCTGCAAATTATCCATCTTGAAGATGAAAATGGCTTTCAACGTCTTGGTGCAAAGATACAGATGACCACTGACCTGACATCTATACGTAATATTATTGATGGGTTGGAGAGGTATCCGAAACTTATTGTCGTCGATATGATTGACATTCAACATCAAGATGAATACAATGAGAAAGATGGTGAGACCATCTCAAAATTAAATGTTGCTATTGATATCTATACATTTATAAGGTCTTCATCATTATGATTGCATACTCTCACACTTGGTTATTAATTCGTTTGTTACTGATTTGTCTTTTTTTGGAAATTGGCTTGAGTTTGAATTTTTATTTTGTTAAGGAATTGCCAGTTTCTAAATCAGCCGACAAAAATGAAGAAATGGTTGATGCTATGCCGCCTGTGAAATTTGCTAAAGTTGTTTCTTTGGATGCCCTGCGAGAAACATTGGAAAGACCACTTTTCTCTAAGAGCAGAAGGCGTGTTGCCAAAAAAAGTGAATCAATTTATATTGATTCATCCTCAAAACCAATACCAATTGTGGCTATTGAATCTCCTTCATTGCAGGTGATCGGAATAGTCCTTTTTGAAAATAGTCGAAAAGCGCTCATACGTCGTAATCAAGGTGGTTCTCCTGAGTGGATATCTGAAAAGGATAAAGTTGATGGGTGGACATTGGAAGGAGTTTTTCCAACCAAAATCATTTTAAAAAACGATGAACAAATCAAAGAGTTTTCTCTTGAAATTGGGGAACCACTCAAGAAAACAATGGCCACCGTCAAAAATAAAAATCTTTGATAGAAAAAGTGCAAAGACTAAGCATTTCTCCGCAGTTATAATCTAACATTTATGTTCGTTAGCCGGGCTACATATAATGACTGCCAAACAGAGGACCGCACCATGGAAAAGAAGCGCAGAAGATATTCCACATAGGAGAAGACAACCACCCTACGGGAATACTCGATCAACAAAGTGCCGGTCTCAGACATCTGTGACCAATATGGGTTGCATCTTACACTTTTCTACCAGTGGCAGAGAAAGTTGCATTTGAGGGTACCCCTGGGGAAATGGCGGCAGGCGATGCTGGCGAGCAAACCGTTAAGGGATCACTTGGTTGGGACCTCCGAGCTGATTTTGATGCGATGGGCAAAATCCCCTCGGCATTTCCCCATCAGATGGTAGACCCACCATACCTCAAAAAACGCAATCCGATGTTCCTGGATGACTTCCAGGAAGGAACGGAGAGTAGCTTATTCAAAAGGGTTGTTTGTTCGATTTTCGCTGAATCAGCATATAAGGGGTGATGTCATGAGTTCATGCAAAAAAATGCATTTTACAGGAAACTTGTTTTTTAGCTTTTTATTGTTTTTGCTTTTTTCTGGTTGCGCCAAAAAGTCTCTGGACATTACCGTCCCAGGCAAAGAGGCTAATCAATCCAATTTGGCTTCAGATTCTCCGAGAGAATTGATTGTCGAAAATCAAGGGAAAAAAAATCAAGAGAGAGATGATTCTGTTAACAAACCAGCTATTTCTCAAGAACAGTTTTTAATGAATGGTGATCAAAAGCCAGTAAAAGAGAGTATCTACCCTGGAACCGGTAAATTCGTTATTCCAAAGGGATTGAAATCTCCTCCAGCCATAAAGTTGCCTGGAGGAAAAGTTACCCTGAATTTTGTTGACACTGACATTCGTGAGGTGGTTCGGTCTGTTTTTTCTGAAGTTTTGAAATCTAATTATGTAATTGACTCGCGAGTTATTGGAAACATAACCATTCGGACAAGTCATCCCATTGATCCGGAAGACTTGTTGGCCTCCCTTGAAGAGGCTTTACGACTGCTTAGTGCGATTATTGTTAAGTCGGATGATTCGGACCTGTTTAAAATCCTTCCTGCTAACTCTGCAACTCTTGGTAACTCGGCAATTGCCATAGATAGGACCGGGAAAAACAAAATCGGGTTTGGAATTCAGGTTGTGCCATTAAATTTTATATCTCCCGAGGAGATGCGTAAGATACTCGAACCAATGAGTTCAAAGGGTAGTGTTCTTCGTATCGATTCCAGCAAAAATATTATCATCATAGCGGGAACACAAAGAGAGTTGGATGCGTTGTTAGACACTATTGAATTATTTGATGTGGACTGGTTAAAGGGGATGTCAACAAGCCTTTTTCAAGTTGATTTTGTAGATGCCAAAATATTAATTGAAGAGTTAAAAGATCTTTTTAAGTTGGAAGGTGACGGCCCTATTTCTGGTATGGTTCGATTAATTCCTGTTGATCGAATAAATGGCGTGCTGGCTATTTCTACGCAACCGGAATATCTGGAGAAAATAGGATCTTGGATCAAGCGACTTGACAAAACAGGTAGTGATGAGCAAAAGTTGTTTGTTTATTACGTCCAAAATGGTCGAGCGGAGCAAATCTCCAAAGTATTAATAGAAATTTTCAGCAACTCCAAAAACAGCAACCCTTCGGTTAGTTTTGCTCCTGGGACAAAACCTGTAACCGTTAGATCTGCCGCCAGCCAGAAATCTTCCTTATCTGCCGATGTAAAACCATCAGGAAACAAGGAAGACATTAAAGCAATTTCAAAAGAATCCAATAATGAAGATATCAAAATAATTGCAAGCGAAGCCAATAATGCTCTATTGATTCATGCAACTGCAAAAAAATATCGCATGGTTGAAAATGCACTTCAGAAATTGGATGTAATGCCCTTGCAGGTATTCATTGAAGCAACTGTTGCAGAAGTAACTCTTACTAAAGATCTTAGCTATGGTCTTCAATGGTTTCTTAAGAGAGGAAATGCTAGTTTTACACTGAGTGAGACAAATTCAAATAATATTGCCTCTGCATTTCCAGGTTTTTCATTTTTAGCTACAGGGAATGTTGGTATCACAACCATATTGAATGCTCTTGAATCTGTCACTGATTTGAAAGTTATTTCATCACCCCAAATCATGGTTCTTAATAACTATGAAGCCAAACTGAAGGTCGGCAATCAAGTTCCTGTTGTTACCATGTCTGCTCGGGATCCAGCCGCAACTAACAATACAACGATAATTAGCGGTGTTGAATACCGAGATACAGGTACAATTCTTACGGTCAAGCCACGAGTCAACTCCAATGGACTATTGATCATGGAAATTGACCAGGAGGTCAGTGATGTCAGCTCTACGAATGTTTCTGGTATTGACTCTCCAACCATCCAACAACGGAAACTATCGAGTACTGTTGCGGTTCAAAGTGGAGAAACTATTGCGCTTGGAGGACTTATCAAAGACAAGTCCAACCAAGTTGACTCGGGTATTCCTTTGTTAAATAAATTGCCAGTTTTAGGTGCTTTGTTTGGTGGAACAGACCGAACAACTGAGCGCACAGAATTACTTGTTTTGATCACTCCTCGCGTTGTTTCTTCTATGGGTGAAGTGCGCCAATTAACCGATGAACTAAGAAAAAAATTAAAGACTGTCATCCCTCTAAACAAAAAACTTGAAAGATCTGATGATAAGTATGATACTAAACTTCTAAACCGGTTACCAGGAAAAAATACGGATAGTGGACCATAAAAAACAGTTAACCATTCACCATCCACTGCCCATATTTTGGCAGGGGATGGTTTGTAAGTTGAGGTGAGTGTCCGTCACAGGCATTTATATTGATTTGTTATTTGACAATCATTAAAGTAATATATCAAAAGCAAGAAGACAAGCCCGGTTCAGAGCCTGTCGCAGAATAGGGGACAAGAGCCTAAAATTTGGTAGAATGGCCGTCATTGACCATGCGGGATCAGGAGGAAGCGATGGCGGGATTCTTTCGGGAACCGGATCGGAAGCAGATGCATCTGTTGCCGGTGGGTATCGGCTGAGCAAGAGGACGGTGTTGTCACTGCTGTCGGACATGCTCGGGGTGGAGATGGCGTTAGGCAGCGTCAGTGGTTGCGAGAAGGCTGTAAGCCAAGCGTTGTCCGGGTTGGTAGAGGAAGCCGGTCGATTCGCACGCAGTCAACACGAGGCCAATGCGGACGAAACCAGTTGGCGCGAGTCGAAGAAGCGGGTCTGGTTGTGGGTGATGGTCACCTCGCTGGTGACGGTATTCATGATCCACGCCAGTCGTGGCAAGAAGGCCGCCAATCGGTTGCTGGAAGGGTTTTGTGGTGTTTTGATCACCGACCGGTGGGGTGGCCAACGACTGGCCCCTGGAACGACGGCAGTTTTGTTGGGCGCATCTGATGCGGGAATTCCAGGCCATGTCCGAGCGTGATGGGGGTGCTGCCAGGGTGGGCAAGGGGCTTCTGGATGCGGCCAGGGAGCTTTTTGACCTGTGGCATGGTTTTCGGGATGAGAAATGGGGCCGTGGAGTGTGAGTGTAAATCAACGAAAGAATCACGGTTTTGCTTTAGTGTCTGTTCTTTGGGGAATTGTCATTCTTTCCTTGATTCTGATGGCTTTTTCTGCAGATACCAGAATGGAAATCAAGATGGTCAAGAATACTATTGAACGTATTCAGATGATGGCTATAGCAGATGGAGGAATTGAAACTGCGATATACTTTTTGCTTAACTCAAATTCAAAAAATAGATGGTCACCAAACGGTGCCTTCCATAAAATTAAAATGAGAAAGGGAGATCTCCAGGTCAATGTTCAGGATGAAGGAGGAAAAATAGATCTGAATATGGCATCGAAGGAGTTGTTGCAGAAATTATTTTCTTCTCTCTATGCCGAGTTAGAGATAGATTCCTCTTTGGCTGATGCCATTATAGACTGGAGAGAGAAAAATGATCCAAAGAAATTAAATCATGCCAAAGATCTAAATTATCGTGAGGTTGGATTAGCCTATGGAGCAAAACATGCTCCTTTTGAAAGTGTAAAAGAGCTACGGCTTGTTTTGGGTATGACTGATGAGATTTATAATGTCATCCAGTCTGTGGTTACTGTTTATTCTCAACAAGCAAAGCCAGAAAAAAAAACGGCACCCGTTCAGGTATTAAAGGCTTTATCAGATTTGAGTGAAACTGAGTTGAAAAAAATATTATCTGAACGAGAATCATTAAGAGAGTCAGAAGATCAGTCTTCGGAACCGAATATAGGTGTCTACAGAATTCAATCAGAAGCAAAGGATGGGACAGGAGTATCTTTTTCAAGATATGCAATTGTTCGGTTAACTGGTGTCAAAGAAAATCCCTTTTTGATTTATGAGGTTGGCCAATCAAAAATTACAGGAAAATTGTTAAAAGATGAATAAACACAATAGCAACAAGCCAATAAAAGCCTCACATATTGCACCATGGCCCTGCGTGTATCCGGCCTTTCTTCTTGTTTCTGACGTACCGGCACCCCGAACGGTTGGAGCAGATGACCGGACGGTGGGAGACACCCAGGGCAGTCTGTCGGGGAATGCGGATGTGATCATCATGGTTTACGCAAGAACGGAATTGTCAAACCGGATCTGGTTTCGATAGACTCTTTTTTCACCCGTCACCCGAATGCCAGGGAGCACACAGCATGATCACCATCCGTCACGCCCAGGAGAGAGGAACCGCCGATCACATATGGCTGCAGACCCGACACACCTTCTCTTTTGCGGATTATTATGACCCGCACCAAATGGGATTCCGCAGCCTGCGGGTCATCAATGAAGATGTGATCCAGCCTGGCACCGGGTTCGACCTGCACGGTCATCGGGATATGGAGGTGATCTCTTTTGTGATCCAGGGCAGTCTGCGGCATCTGGATAGCACCGGCGTGGAATCGATACTGCACGCCGGTCAGGTGCAGTGCATGACCGCCGGTTCCGGCATCCGTCACAGCGAACATAATCCGTCCACGACCGAACCGACGCATTTCTTGCAGATCTGGATACTGCCCGACAGAAAGGGGCTGCCACCGGGATACCAGCAACAGAGCTTTCCCGTGGAGGAGCGACGGGGGCGTTTTCGTCTGATTGCCTCCCCGGATGAGGCAGACCCATGCTTGACCATTCATCAGGATGTGCGTTTGTTCGGGTTGATTCTGGATTCCGGAGAGACGGCGGTCCATCTGCTGCATCCGAGCCGCCATGCCTGGGTGCAGGTCGTATCGGGCGAGTTGGAGATCAACGGCTTGCGCGTATCTGGAGGTGATGGGCTTGCCCTGAGTCAGGAACGCGAGGTGCGGGCCATCGGTCGCGGCAACACGGAAATCCTGTTGTTCGATCTGGCTTGAGTCCGGTTCGCGGCGGCAAATCTGCCATTTCGTCCCTTTTTTCCCCCCAGAGAGGTCGCCATGATCACGCCTGAAAACTCTGCCATCGACGAATTTTCCTCACGCCAACCGGTGTGGTATATCCCGCACGGTGGTGGTCCCTGTTTCTTCATGGATTGGAATCCTCCGGGTGCATGGCACACCATGGAACGGTTTCTCAAAGAAATTCCAGACCTGTTGCCGCAGCCTCCGAAGGCCATCGTATGCGTCTCGGCCCATTGGATCGAGCCTTCCTTCGGCATCGGCAGTGGGGAAAAACCGACGCTGATCTATGACTATTTCGGATTCCCGCCACACACCTACCAACTCCGCTATCCGGCATCCGGCGCGCCCTGGTTGGCGGAACGGATCGCGGCATTGCTGAGTCAGGCCGGAATCCCGGCGAACCGGCATCCGACCCGAGGATTCGATCACGGGATGTTCATCCCCTTGAAGGTGATTTTCCCGAAGGCGGAAATCCCGGTGGTGCAACTCTCTCTGCTGGCCAGTCTGGATCCCGTGGCGCATCTTCAGGCTGGTCGGGCGTTGGCACCCTTGCGTGACGAGGGGGTGTCGATCATGGGCAGCGGCATGAGTTTCCACAATATGCGTGGCTATGGAGATCCCATGTTCGGGCCGATTTCGGACGCCTTTGACCAGTGGCTGACCGCCACGGTCGAGACGGAAGCGGAGTTACGTGCAGAGCGGCTGATTCATTGGGAGCAGGCCCCTGCTGCACGGCTGTCTCATCCTCCACGCGCCGAAGAGCATCTGCTGCCCCTGATGTTGGTTGCAGGTGCGGCTGGGGAGGACCATGGTCAACGTGTTTTTTCGGATCGCGTCATGGAAACCACTTTGTCAGCATTCCGGTTTGGTTGAATCAGGCACGACCGCTTGTCTTCTGGTGAGGGGCAGGCGGCGGGCAGATGATGGTCCGTTATGACAGCAGAACATTTTCTGGCGGTCTGCCTAATACTGCGCGTTCATGGCGGCAACGAGTTTCATCCTGTCCAGGGCGTGTTGACATTCGATAAAATGATCACGCCTATTCAAGCCAAATCCGAAGCGCATGACGATTGATGATCGTCATCAACCAGGTCAACCTGGTTCGTGGTTTTCCTCCTCCCAGTGGGGCATGGCTGGCACGGGCAGGGTCATTTCCACTTCCAGACCGCCTGCCGGGCGATTGCGGGCGAGGAAGGTGCCGCCATGGTCGCGCAATGCGCAGGCGGCAATGGCCAGACCCAGGCCATGACCACCACTGCCATTGGTTCGTTCCCCGGCATCGTTTCCCCGGAAAAAAGGTTCGGTGATGCGGGGCAGATCGGCTGCGGGGACTCCCGGTCCCTGATCCTGGACCAGAATCCGGGCCTGATCCTCGTGGCGCACCAGTTGAATCTGCACTTCGCTGCCCTTCGGCGCGTGCCGCAAGGCATTGCGTACCACATTTTCCACGGCTGAATGGAGCGCGCCGCCATCGGCCCAGAGCATCACCGGATCCAGACGTCCGATGAGCAATGAAATGGCGCGGTCGCTGCTTTCGAACCGGGCATCCGCGATCACGGTTTCCACCAGGGCGGCCAGATCCACCAGGACATCCTTGGGCACCTGATCCGGCGCCTCCGGACGGGAGACGCGGATGATCTGGCCAATCAGGGTGTCGATCCGGTCCAGTTCCAGATTGACCCGTTGCCAGTATTCGCCACGCACGCCGGAATTTTCCTGTTCTGCCAATCCCAAAGCCACGCGCATCCGTGCCAGAGGCGAGCGCAACTCGTGGGAGACATCCCGCAGCAGACGTTTCTGACCATGGAACAGGGCTTCGAGCCGTTCGGCCATGAAATTGAAATCCCGTGCCAGATCATCCAGTTCATCGGAGAGAATCCGACGCGGCACCGGCGCGCGGGTTGTCAATTCTCCCTCGGCGAGGCGCAGAGTGGCCCCTTGCAGCCGTCGCAGTGGCCGGGTGAAATGGCGTGCCAGAGGAAAAACCACGGCGCCGCTGATCAGCAGCACCACGAACGGGAAAAAGGGATACTTTTGCCAGGCCAGCAGACCGGGAGAGATCATCCGGGTGATGGCCACCCGATAGGTGTTGCCATCCTGATCCTTGACCTCGATGGGTACATGCGGCGGACGAACGCGCATGCCACCACCGGGGAAGGCGCTCCCTTCAGGAGGGGGTGGAGCGCCATGGGGGGGGGGAGCGTCATGGGGCGGATGCGGGGCATAAGCGCCGAACGGTCCCGGCATGGCAGGCCCGCCCCGGAATCCCGGAGGAGGGGGTTGCCTGTTCGGATGATCGGGGGGATGTGGTGGGCCGGGTCGGGTCATGTAATCGGGCAGGGGCCGGTCCAGGATGTCGCGATCGGGTTGCTCGTAGACCAGAATTTCATCAAAACCGGTGTGGTTTTCCAGAAAGTTCCGGGTTGCGGCTTTGCCCTGATTTTCCAGCAATGCCACCACCTCAAGCCGTTTTTTCAACACCTCGTCGAGGTGGGCCTCCATGAGCGGTTCGATCAGGTCGCGCACCTGGTGGCCACTCCAGAAGAAACCGCCGCCCAGCAGCGAGACCACCAGCCAAAAGGAGAGGAAAAGTTTGAGAAAAAAACGCATGGGTCAGGACTCCGGGGGGGCGGCGAGCTGATAGCCCCCGCCACGAATGGTGACGATGCGTGCCGAGCCATCCTCGGCTGGACCGAGTTTGCGACGCAGGTTGCTGATGTGCAGATCCACGCTGCGGTCATAGCTGGTCAGATCCCGACCCAGCCCCTGGCGGCAGAGATGTTCTTTGGAAACCACTGCGCCGGCATGGCGCATGAGGATTTGCAACAGGTTGAATTCGGCGCCGGTCAGTTCCACCGCCTGTCCGTTCACCTGAATCGCCCGCAAGCCGGGATGCAGGGTGATGGAGGCGACCTGCAAGGTGGTTTGATCGGCTTTCACCGGACCGCGCCGCAGCACGGCCCGCAGTCGGGCCACCAGCACCTTGGGATTGCACGGTTTGGTCAGATAGTCGTCGGCACCGATCTCCAGACCCAGAATGCTGTCCACATCCTCGCCGCGCGCGGTGAGCATCAGCACCGGAGTGTTCTTGCGGGCGCGCAGTTGACGCAACACCTCGAAGCCGTTCAGGACAGGCATCATCACATCCAGGATCACGGCATCGAACGACTCTTTCAAAGCCAGCTTCAATCCGCTCGCCCCATCGTACCGGCAAAGACACTCGAATCCTTCGGCCTGGAGATAACGTGACATCATCAGACACAGTTCACGGTCATCATCGACCAGCAGCAGACGTACCATCGGGACCCCAAAGAAGATGGAACCGTTGAGGAAAAGGATGTAAACTGTTATTGTAACTCTTGTTGCAGGGATGGGAAGTGACCTTTACACTTCCTGACCTTTTCTGAACACATCCATACATCGTTGGCGGGTAAGCTTCTGGACCGTAGATGGGGATGAGCCGTATCCGATCCGGATGCGGGAACCTTAAATGTCGAAGGAGAATGGGTCATGAATGCAATGTCGATGGGTGGCATGATGGGCATGGGCGGCGTTTCGGGCAGGATGGGCGCAGGCCCCATGGGCAAGCCTCCCACAGCGGCCGCCCTGATGAAAAAACTGGATGAAAGCGGAGACGGTTATCTCGACGCCTCCGAGGCCAAAGGGCCGTTGTCCGATCAGTTCACCACCGTGGACAGCGACAGTGACGGCAAGCTCTCCAGCGCGGAATTGCAAAGTGCCATGGAGAGTTTTCAGAGCGAAATGCGGGTCAGATCGGGTGGCGGCATGGGTGGCATGGGTGGCATGGGTGGCATGGGTGGTCCGCATTCCCCCCCGTCGGCCCAGGATCTGCTCACCGGCATGGATCAGAACCAGGATGGCGTGATCGGATCGGATGAGGCCCAGGGGATGCTTTCCGAACGGTTCGATGCTGCGGACACCAACAAGGATGGCAAGGTGAGTCTGGAAGAGTTGCAGGCCGACATGGAGAGTTCCCGTGCCGAAGGTCATCTGCCCCCCCCGCCTCCGGAAGGGATGGGGATGAGCGGCTCGACCTCTGCCGCCCAATCGTTGATCGGCCTGCTTGACCAGGACGGAAATGGTCAGATCAACAGCGACGCGTTGCAAGCGATGCTCGATGCGATTGGCTCCGGTCAGCAGAGCGATGCCACGGCCAACAGCACCGATCTTGCCAAGGCGGTGACCCCTTATGGCCTGGTTCAGTACATGCTCTCCGCCTCCCAGAACCAGAACGATGATACCCAGAGCTTCTCCTTGAGTCTCTCCGCCTGATCTTTTCCGAAGTGTGTTCGATCTCATTGCCGTGCCGCCAACGGCGCACGGCAATGAGGAGCAAATGACAACTCCCAGGCTGGCTATGGTTCAGGTTCCATACTCTCCGTCCAGATCGGTCAGCACCTCGAATCCGGTCGGCGTGACCAGAATGGTATGTTCGAATTGCGCCGAAAGGGAGTGATCCCGGGTGACCACGGTCCACTTGTCGGGCAGAACGCGGATGTCGGCCTTGCCGAGATTGATCATGGGTTCGATGGTGAAGATCATGCCGGGTTTGAGTTCCGCTCCTGTGCCGGCCACGCCGTAATGGAGCACCGCAGGTTCTTCGTGAAACTCGCGGCCAATGCCGTGACCGCAATATTCCCGCACCACCGAGCAGTTGTGATGGGTGGCCATGGCCTGGATGGTTGCGCCGATATCGCCGAAAAAACCTTTGGGCCGGACGGCCTGGATGCCGACATCGAGACATTTTTTGGCGATCTGCACCAGTCGTTCCGCCTTGGGGGAGGGGGGGCCGACATGGAAGGTCTTGTTGGTGTCGCCGTGAAAGCCGTTGAGATGCGCGGTCACGTCGATGTTGACGATATCGCCCGCCCGCAGCGTGCGCGGGCCGGGAATGCCGTGACAGACCTGCTGGTTGACCGAGGTGCAGATCGATTTGGGAAAGCCCCGATAGTTCAGGGGGGAGGGGCGGGCATTGTTGTCGATCAGGAATTCGTGGCACAGGTCATTGAGTTGCTGGGTGGTCACGCCCGGTTGGACATGGGGTTCGATCATCTTCAAGGTGAGCGCGGCCAGACGGCAGGAGGCGCGCATCAAGGCGATCTCCTCGGCGGTTTTGATCTTGATGGCAGGCATGATCCTGGGCCAATCCTTTCTATCCGGGCGTTGTCAGGGGGTTTCGGTCGGAGGTGCGGCCAACTGGGCCTGGGTGTCGATCATCTGGCCATTGCGGTTGAGGGTCACTTCCACCAGGTCGCCGGGCTGGAATCCCCGCAGCGTGCGCGCCATGGCCCAGGGGGTCGAAACCGATTTGCCGTTGAGGGAGATGATCACATCTCCGGCTTGCATGCCTGCCCGTTCTCCTGGTCCGCCGGGGGCGATGCGGGCCAGCAGGACGCCGTTGGCGGCCAGTTCCGGCGCCACGCCCAGCCAGACCGTGGGGGGCGGCTCGGGGGGGTCGGAGGGGCGTTGTTCTTTGGCCGGCGGCGGCATGGCGGCGGCAGGCGGGAGGAGTTCCCGTCCCCGGTCCATGGCAGGTGGCGGGGTGTTCTGAGGGCGCAGATCGGGATGCGGACTGGAATAGCCCATCATGGGCGCCATGGGTTCCTGTAGCGGCATGGCATGGCCTTCGGGGAAACGCGAAGGGTGATCGCGGCTCTCTTCGGGCGTGATTTTGATTTGTTTTTCTTCGCCTTTGCGGATAATGGTGAGTACCATCTCCTTGTTGGGTGTGGCACTGGCCACCAAAGCGAGAAATTGCGGGATCGAGGTGATTGTTTTGCCATCGGCTTTGATCAGGATATCCTGACGGGCCAGACCCGCCTTGTCCGCGGGGCCATCCTTGAGGATTTCGCCGATCTGCACCCCCTCGGGGGGCTGCACCGTGATGCCCAGCCAGCCACCCGCTTGCACCGGGGAGGCGACGGACAATGCCAGCAGCGACAGGGAGAGGGGCAACCGCAAGGCGAAGCGTGTCATGATCATGGTCTCCAGTGCAAAAAAAGCGTCCGTGAGTCTGAGAGAAAGAATAGTGGGATTTTTGCAGCGCGTCCACCTGCATTGACTTCGAGGCGCAGGAGGGAGTAAAATCGGTGATTGATCCAGGGGAAGGCTTGGACCACGGATGGGGATTTCAAAACCATTTCTAAGGATGGTCGCATGGCGAACGACAACGGGCGGGCTGTGCTGGTGTTGGAGGACGGGACCCGATTCGACGGCCGCTCCTTCGGGGCGGATGGCGAACAGGTCGGAGAGGTCTGTTTCAACAGTTCCATGACCGGCTATCAGGAGATCATCACCGATCCCTCCTATGCGGGTCAGATCGTCACCATGACCGCACCACAAATCGGCAATGTGGGTGTCAACCCCGAAGACATGGAGTCGGAACGACCCCGCATCCGTGGCTTTGTGGTCAAAGAGAACGCCCGGATGTTTTCCAACTGGCGCGCCGTCGAATCATTGAGCGCGTTTCTGATCCGCCATGGCATTCCGGCCATCGAGGGGATCGATACCCGCCGCCTGGTGAACCACCTGCGGGAAAACGGCGCCCAGCGCGGCGTGCTCTCCACGCGCACTTTCGATACCCCCGCCCTGGTGGCCAAGGCCCGCGCCTGGCCCGGCCTGACCGGCATGGACCTCACCCCGGAAGTGACCTGCACCGCGCCCCACGCCTGGCACGATGGGCCGATTGCCTGGAAACCCCACATCTGGAGCGCAGACGATGCCGCAGCCAGTTCCCCGGCGGCTGGCAAACGGGTGGTGGCTCTCGATTTCGGCATCAAACGCAACATCCTGCGCGGTCTGGTGGGCGTGGGATGCGAGGTGACGGTGCTGCCGGCCAGCGCCACACTCGATCAAATCCTCGATCTGCAACCCGCTGGCGTGTTTCTTTCCAACGGACCCGGCGATCCGGAGGCCGTGCATCACGCCATCGGGGTGATCGGCCAGGTGCTGAAACAGGATCTGCCGCTGTTCGGAATCTGTCTGGGTCACCAGATGCTCTGTCTGGCGCTCGGCGCCAAAACCCGGAAACTGAAATTCGGCCATCGCGGCGGCAACCATCCGGTGAAAAATCTCCGGACCGGTCGGGTCGAGGTGACTTCGCAGAACCACGGCTTTGTGGTCGAACCCGACGGCCTGCCGAGCGATCTGGAGGTGACCCATCTGTCGCTGTTCGATGGCACCGTGGAAGGGGTACGCCATCGTTCGGCCCCGGTTTTTTCGGTCCAGTATCATCCCGAGGCCAGTCCCGGCCCGCACGATGCCCATTATCTGTTCCGTCAATTCGCGGAGCTGCTCGCATAACATGCCAAAACGCACTGACATTCAATCCATTCTCATCATCGGCGCCGGTCCCATCGTCATCGGGCAGGCGTGCGAATTCGACTACTCCGGGGTGCAGGCCTGCAAGGCGCTCAAGGAGGAGGGATACCGGGTGATCCTGGTCAACTCCAATCCGGCCACCATCATGACCGATCCGGAGTTGGCCGACCGCACCTACGTCGAACCCCTCACCGTCGAATCGCTCACCTGCATCATTCGCCAGGAACGACCCGATGCCCTGCTGCCCACCATGGGCGGGCAGACGGCTCTGAACCTTGCCATGGCTCTGGCCAAGGCCGGGGTGCTGGAGCAATACCAGGTGGAGCTGATCGGTGCTTCCCGCCAGGCGATCGCCAAGGCCGAAGACCGGATGCAATTCAAGGAGGCCATGACCCGCATCGGGTTGGGCCTGCCCAAATCCGGCTTCGCCCATTCGGTGGAAGAGGCGCTGGAGGTGGTGAAAGAGGTGGGATTTCCGGCCATTCTCCGACCGAGCTTCACCCTGGGCGGCACCGGGGGTGGGGTGGCCTACAACCGCGAAGAGTATCTGGAACTGATCCGCCTTGGACTGGCCGCCTCGCCGACCCGTGAAATTCTGGTCGAAGAGTCCCTGCTGGGCTGGAAAGAGTTCGAAATGGAGGTGGTGCGGGATCGGGCGGACAACGCGATCATCATCTGCTCCATCGAAAACCTCGACCCCATGGGGATCCATACCGGCGACTCGATCACCGTGGCTCCGGCCATGACCCTCACCGACAAGGAGTTGCAGGAGCTGCGGGATGCCTCGATTGCGGTGCTGCGCGAAATCGGCGTGGATACCGGCGGCTCCAACGTGCAGTTCGCGATTCATCCGACCACCGGTCGGATGATCATCATCGAAATGAACCCCAGGGTGTCGCGTTCCTCGGCGCTGGCTTCGAAGGCGACCGGATTCCCGATTGCCAAGGTGGCGGCCAAGCTGGCCGTGGGTTACCTGCTGCCCGAGATCATGAACGACATCACCGGCGTGACTCCGGCCTCGTTCGAGCCGTCCATCGATTATGTGGTCACCAAGATTCCCCGGTTCACCTTCGAGAAATTCCCCCAGGCCGAGGCGCTGCTCACCACCCAGATGAAATCGGTGGGCGAGGCCATGGCCATTGGCCGCACCTTCAAGGAGTCGCTGCAAAAGGCATTGCGCTCCATGGAGACCGGCCTGAGCGGCTTTGATCCGCTCTTTGATCCCAACGCCTTCGCCACGCCCGACGAACGGGATGCGCAATTGGCCTATCGCCTCAGCCATCCGGGACCGGAGCGGATTCTGCTGCTCGCCGATGCGTTGCGGCTCGGCAAGGGGATTGACTGGCTGCACGAAACCACAGCCATCGATCCGTGGTTTTTGGATCAGATCGATCAGATCATCCAGGCCGAACACACCCTGCACAACCTGCCTCTGGAATCCCTGGATCCGGATCGGCTGCGCGGCCTGAAACGGATGGGTTTTTCCGATCAACGGCTGGCTGCCCTGCTCCATTGTGCCGCTTCTGAAGTGCGTGCCCGGCGTCGGGCCGAGGGGATTTTGCCGGTCTTCAAACGGGTCGATACCTGTGCGGCGGAATTCGCCTCCCAGACCACCTATCTTTATTCCACTTACGAGCAGGAGTGCGAAGCCCGTCCCAGTGAGCGCCGCAAGATCATGATCCTGGGCGGCGGTCCCAACCGCATCGGTCAGGGGATCGAGTTCGACTATTGTTGCGTGCATGCCGCCTTTGCCCTGAAAGAGGCCGGATTCGAGACCATCATGGTCAACTGCAATCCGGAAACCGTTTCCACCGACTACGACACCTCGGACCGGCTCTATTTCGAGCCGTTGACCTTCGAGGATGTGATGGCCATCGTGGAGACGGAAAAACCGGAAGGGATCATCGTGCAGTTCGGCGGTCAGACGCCGCTCAAACTGGCCAAGGCGCTGGAGGCGGCTGGAGCGCCGATCATCGGCACCTCGCCGGATGCCATCGACGTGGCCGAAGACCGGGAGCGGTTCCAGGTGCTGCTGCAAGAATTGCAATTGAAACAACCCGAAAACGGTCTGGCCCGCTCCCAGGCCGAGGCGCGCGCCGTGGCGGCACGGGTCGGTTATCCGGTGGTGGTGCGCCCCTCCTATGTGCTGGGCGGGCGGGCCATGGAGATCGTCCACGATCCGGCCAATCTGGATCGCTACATGGAGACCGCGTTGCGCGCCTCGCCGGACCATCCGGTGCTGATCGATCATTTCCTGAACGACGCCATCGAGATCGATGTGGATTGCGTCTCGGATGGCAAGGAGGCGGTGATCGGCGGCATCATGGAGCATATCGAAGAGGCCGGGGTTCACTCCGGGGATTCGGCCTGCTCGCTGCCGCCCTATTCGGTGGAACCGGCCTTGCTGGAAGAGATCGAACGTCAGACCCTGCTTTTGGCCAGCGCCTTGCGGGTGGTGGGGCTGATGAATGTGCAGTTTGCCATCAAGAACCATGAAATCTACCTGCTGGAAGTCAATCCGCGCGCCTCGCGCACCGTGCCGTTCGTCTCCAAGGCAACCGGGGTCGCCCTGGCCAAGGCAGCGGCGCGCATCATGGCCGGAGAGAGCCTGGCCGAGGTGGGACTGACCCACTATCCCAAGGTGGCCCATGTGGCGGTCAAGGAAGTGGTTTTTCCCTTCCAGAAATTCCCGGGTGTGGATACCGTGCTTGGACCGGAGATGAAATCCACCGGCGAGGTGATGGGACTGGCCGATGATTTCGGTCGCGCCTTTGCCAAGGCCCAGGAGAGCGCGGGCACCTTTCTGCCCAAATCCCCCAAGGATGGCGGCGGGGGAGGGATGGTCTTCATTTCGGTCAAGGATGCCGACAAACAGGCGGTCACCGCACCGGCCCGCGGTTTGCAGGAGATGGGCTTCCAGTTGTGCGCCACACGAGGGACCGCGGCCCACCTGATCCGGGAAGGAATCGCGGTCCGGGTGGTCAACAAGGTGCTGGAGGGCAGACCGGATATCGTCGATATGATGAAAAACGGTGAGGTGGCCATGGTCTTCAATACCACCCATGGCAAACAGGCATTGGCCGCGTCCTTTTCCCTGCGTCGCACCGCCTTGATGACCGGCATCCCCTATTTCACCACGGTGGCCGGCATGCGCGCCGCGGTGGAGGCGATGTCTGCGGTCCGGGAATCTGCCTTCCAATGCAAGGCTTTGCAGGATTATCATCCGTAACGGATCAAGAGGGAACCATGTTAAACAAAGTACCGATGACCCTGCAGGGGGCGGAAAAACTCAAGGCCGAGCTGAAACGGCGCAAAACCGAAGATCGCTCCCGCATCGTCGAGGCGATTTCCGTGGCCCGCGATCACGGCGATTTGTCGGAAAATGCCGAATACCATGCGGCCAAGGAGCAGCAGTCCTTCAACGAGGGACGCATCCAGGAGATCGAAACCGCGCTGGCCAATGCCGAAATCATCGATACCAGCCGCATCCGTTCCACCAAGGTGGTCTTTGGCGCTCAGGTGCGGGTGGTGGATGAGAAAACCGATACGGAAAGCGTCTATCGCATCGTGGGCGAGGACGAAGCCGATCTGGAACAGGGGATGATTTCGATCACCAGTCCCATGGCGCGCGGCATGATCGGCAAGGAAGAGGGCGATACCATCGAGGTGCGGGCGCCGGGCGGCGTGCATCGCTACGAAATTTTATCGATCCGGTTCTGACACTTGTCCAATCGCCGCCCATCCAGCGCCCGTTGGCTCGAAGAACATCGCAACGATCCCTATGTGGCCGCAGCCAGGCGGGACGGCTATCGGTCGCGTGCGGCTTATAAACTCCTGGAGATCGATTCTGCCCTGGCGGCCCGCTCCGGAGGCAGGGGATTGTTCCGACCCGGCGATGTCGTGCTGGAGTTGGGCGCGGCTCCGGGCGGATGGACCCAGGTGGCGGCCCGGCGGGTCGGGGATGCGGGCCGGGTGGTGGCCATGGATCTGCTGCCCATGGATCCGGTGCCGGGCGTTTTGATTCTGCAAGGGGATTTTCTCGACGAAGCCATTCTGGAACCTTTGCGCCTCGGGCTGGGTCCAACAGGTCGCGCGGATGTCGTGTTGTCGGATATGGCACCGAACATGACCGGCGTCAAGATCGCGGACCAGGGACGCGGATCGCTGCTGGTCGAAGCTGCGCTCGGTTTTGCCAGCGAGGTGTTGCGACCTGGTGGCCGCATCGTGCTGAAGATGTTTCAGGGGCCGGACTTCCACGATCTGGTTCGTGCGGCCCGGATCCATTTTACCCAGGTCAAGGTGGAAAAACCTCCAGCCAGCCGCGACCGCAGCGCGGAACTCTATCTCATCGGCAGTGGTTTCCGCGCCGCGCCGATGGCTTTCCAGGAAGAGACTCTTCAAGACAGGGGCATACCATGCGCGTCATAAAACAGGCACTGACATTCGACGATGTGCTGTTGGTTCCGGCCTATTCCGAGGTGTTGCCCACGGCGGTGGATGTCTCGACCCGTTTGACTCAAAAGATCCGACTCAACATTCCTCTGGTTTCCGCCGCCATGGATACGGTCACCGAAGCCCGCGCCGCCATCGCCATGGCCCAGGAGGGAGGGATCGGCATTCTGCACAAGAACCTGACCATCAAGGAACAGGCGGTCGAGGTGCGCACGGTCAAGCGTTTCGTGTCGGGTCTGGTGCTCGATCCCTGGACCGTCACCCCGAATGCCACCTTGCAAACCGCCATCGATCTGATGAAGGAACGCAACATCTCCGGCATTCCGGTCACCGAAGAGAATGGTCAACTCCATGGCATTCTCACCAACCGGGATGTGCGTTTCGCCACGGATCTCTCCCAGTCGGTCAGGGAGTTGATGACCCCGAAAGAGAAGCTGGTCACCGTGCGCCAGGGGGTGGCGATGAGCGAAGCCAAACGGCTGCTTCATCAGCATCGCATCGAGAAACTGCTGGTGGTGGACGATGCCTTCCGGTGCGTGGGGCTGATCACGGTCAAGGATATCGAAAAATCCCAGACCAACCCCAATGCCTGCAAGGACGAATCCGGACGACTGCGGGTCGGGGCCGCCATCGGCACGGGTCGGGATGGCCGTCGCCGGGCCGAAGCCCTGGTCGAGGCCGATGTCGATGTGCTGGTGGTCGATACCGCCCATGGCCACTCCAAGGGAGTGCTGGAGATGGTTGCCTGGATCAAGGGTCGTTTTCCGGCGTGTCAGGTGATCGCAGGCAACGTGGCCACTGCCGAGGCCACCCGCGCCCTGATCGACGCCGGAGCGGATGCGATCAAGGTGGGAATCGGGCCGGGTTCGATCTGCACCACCCGGATCGTGGCCGGAGTGGGCATGCCCCAGATCACCGCCATTTCGGATTGTGCCGAAGAGGCCGACAAAAGCGACATTCCGATCATTGCCGACGGCGGAATCAAATACTCGGGCGAGATCGGCAAGGCCATCGCTGCCGGGGCTTCGTGCGTGATGATGGGTTCGATGTTCGCCGGAGCCGACGAATCGCCGGGCGAGGTGTTTCTCTACCAGGGGCGCAGCTACAAGACCTATCGGGGTATGGGTTCTCTGGAGGCCATGGCCCGGGGTTCCAAGGATCGCTATTTCCAGGCCGGGGTCGAAACCCGCAAGCTGGTGCCCGAGGGGATCGAAGGCCGGGTGCCTTACAAGGGACCGCTCTCCCTGCTGATTCATCAAATGGTCGGTGGATTGCGCGCCGCCATGGGCTATGTGGGGTGCGCGGACATCGCCACCTTGCGGGTCAAGCCGGTGTTTGTCCAGATCACCAGCGCGGGACTCAAGGAGTCCCATGTCCACGATGTCACCATCACCAAAGAAGCGCCGAACTACCAGACCGGATTGGTATAACACATGAACGATCTTCTCCATTCGCAAAAGATTCTGGTCCTGGATTACGGTTCGCAATACACCCAGCTGATCGCCCGGCGGGTGCGCGAATCCGGCGCCTACTGCGAAATTCACTCCTGGCGCATGGAGGCCGAAGAGATTCGCGCCTTTGCGCCCAAGGGGATCATCCTCTCCGGCGGTCATCATTCGGTCTATGACGAGGGCGCGCCGGGTCTGAACGAAGCGGTGCTGACCCAGGAGGTGCCGATTCTGGGAATTTGTTACGGCATGCATCTTCTGGCGCGCCATTTTGGCGGCGAGGTCTCCCCCTCGGCCACCCGCGAGTACGGGGATGCCATGGTGCATACCTCGGACAAAAAAAGCGAACTGCCGGGTGGTTTCCTCGCCAGCGGCGCGGGTCGGGTCTGGATGAGCCATGGGGATCATGTCACCCGGGTGCCGTTTGGTTTCCAGCCGTTGGCCACCAGCGACAACGGCATTCTGGCGGCCATGGAACACGAAGAGTTGGCCATCGTGGGAGTGCAGTTTCATCCCGAGGTCAATCATACCGTCGATGGCGCGAAGTTCATTCAGGGTTTTGTGCATGATCTCTGTGGCTGCACGGGATTGTGGAACGCGGGCAATGTCATCGAACACGAAATTCAACTGGCGCGCGACAAGGTGGGCAACGACCGGGTGATTCTCGGTCTCTCCGGCGGGGTCGATTCGGCGGTGACGGCGGTTCTGCTCCATCGGGCCATTGGCGATCAGTTGACCTGCGTTTTTGTGGACAACGGTCTGTTGCGCCTCAACGAAGGCGAGGAGGTGATGGCCACCTTTGCCAGCCATCTCGGCGTCAAGGTGATCCGGATCGATGCCGAGGAGCGGTTTCTCTCCCGTCTGGCGGGCGTGACCGATCCCGAACAGAAACGCAAGATCATCGGCCACACCTTCATCGAAGTCTTTGAAGAGGAAGCCAAAAAGATCGAAGGGGCCAAATGGCTCGCCCAGGGGACGATCTATCCGGATGTGATCGAATCCGCCGGTGCCAAGACCAAGGCCGCCACCAACATCAAGTCCCATCACAATGTCGGGGGGTTGCCGGAACGGATGGGATTGAAACTGCTCGAACCCTTGCGCGAGTTGTTCAAGGACGAGGTGCGCACCGTGGGTCTGGAGTTGGGGTTGCCTGCGCGGATGATTCTGCGGCATCCCTTTCCGGGTCCGGGTCTGGGGGTGCGCATTCTGGGCGAGGTCAAAAAAGAGTTCGCCGATCTGTTGCGTCGCGCCGATGCCATCTATCTGGAAGAGCTGTATTCCACCGGACACTACGACAAGATTTCCCAGGCCTTTGCGGTCTTTCTGCCGGTCAAGAGCGTGGGCGTGATGGGGGATGGCCGCAGTTATGATTATGTCGTGGCGCTTCGCGCCGTGGAGACCCGGGATTTCATGACCGCCACCTGGTATCCCATGCCCCATGACCTCCTCTCCCGGATCGCCAACCGCATCATCAACGAGGTCAAGGGGATCAACCGGGTGGTCTACGACATCACCTCCAAGCCGCCGGGCACGATTGAGTGGGAGTGAAACGGAACTCCTGGGACCGGCTTTGGGAGTGCGTGGCAATGGTTTGCGGGTGCGGAGCAAATGCCTCATAATCTCCGCAATTCATGCGGAGAAACCATGGCAGACGACGTTTGCTACATTTGGGAACGGAAAGACTGGCCAGAATGGACCTTTGATGTTGCGCAAGTGACCACTCCTTTGGCGTCGGTCCGTCATGCCCAGGGCAGGTTGCTGGGACGGATGGAGTCGCTTGGTTTCAAATCGCGTGCGGATGCCTGGTTGCAGACGCTGACTCAGGATGTCCTCAATACCAGTGCCATCGAAGGGCAACAACTCGATTTTGTTCAGGTTCGTTCTTCCCTTGCCCGTCGTCTCGGTCTGGAGATCGGTGCGCTGGCACCTGTGGATCGCCATGTGGAAGGGATCGTCGAGGTGATGCTCGATGCCACCCGGCATTTTTCCAAGCCGTTGACGGTGGAGCGTCTTTTTGCCTGGCACGGTGCCTTGTTTCCAACAGGACGCAGCGGTTTGTCAAAGATTCGCGTGGCCGCATGGCGCGACGATGCTTCAGGTCCGATGCAGGTCGTTTCTGGTCCGATCGGTCGTGAAAAGGTCCATTTCGTCGCCCCCCCGGCAGACCGGCTCGCTGGGGAGATCATCCGGTTTTTGGATTGGTTCGAGCGGGTGGATGAGGGGCTGGACGGTGTACTCAAGGCTGGTTTGGCCCATCTCTGGATGGTCACCTTGCACCCCTTTGACGATGGCAATGGCCGTCTGGCACGGGCCGTCGGCGATCTGGCATTGGCGCGTGTCGAGGGGTCATCCCAACGGTTCTACAGCCTTTCGACGCAAATCCAGATCGAGCGCAATGATTATTATGCAATCCTGGAGCGCACCCAACGAGGCGATCTGGACGTGACCGCATGGCTGCTGTGGTTTCTGGCCTGCCTGAAGCGCGCCATTATCCGGGCCGAAGAAATCCTGTCGGCCGTGCTGGCAAAAGCCCGTTTCTGGGATCGTTTCATCCAGGTTGCCATGAACGAGCGGCAAAAGAAGGTGCTCAACCGATTGCTTGACGGGTTCGAGGGCAAATTGACCACCAGCAAGTGGGCCAGACTTGCCAAATGTTCACAAGATACCGCGCATCGGGATATTCTTGCGCTGATCGCCTGTGGTGCGCTGCAAAAAGCGGCTGCAACCGGGCGTGCCACCCATTATGAGTTGGTTCTTGCAGAGTGATTCCCAGAGGGGTGTCGTGGAAACCGATATCCGGTGGTCATTGCTGACCACCGGATTTTTTTACCGTGGAACTCCCGCAAGGGAGGCGGGGGGGGGGTGAGGGGGTGCTCCCCCCATCATGCAAATGCAAGTTGGCTTCACAGGGTCTGGATCAGCAATCCATCCCGGAGTTTGGGTTCGAACCAGGTCGATTTGGGGGGCATGACCTGGCCGGAGTCGGCCACGGTCATCAACTCTTCCAGCGAGGTGGGAAAGAGGGCGAAGGCCACGGCCATTTCGCCGGAATCGACCCGTTGCATCAGGGTGTCCAGACCACGGATGCCCCCGACGAAATCGATGCGTTGATCCTGGCGCGGGTCAACGATGCCCAGAATCGGTTTCAGCAGCCGCTCCTGGAGAATGGTCACATCCAGCCGCTGCACCGGATCGCGTTCCAGATCGGGTTCCAGGGCCACCTTGAGACGGAACCAACGATTTTTCAGATAGATGCCGAACTCGTGTCGGGCTGTCGGGTGTGCCGGGGAGTCGGTCGGGGCCAGCGTGACACGGGGAATGGCGCGGATCCGGTCGAGAAACTGCTGCTCGTCCAGGCCATGGAGGTCACGCACCACCCGGTTGTAGTCGAGAATGCGCACCTGGGTATCGGGGAAGGTCACGGCGAGAAAACGGCCATGAGGGGCGTCGGGATCGGGATCGTTCTGCCGACGGGCCAGATGAACCCGGGAAGCCGCTGCGGCCCGATGGTGCCCGTCGGCGATGTACATGGCAGGCATCCGTTCAAAAGCCGCGCGCAAGGCGGCGATGATCTGGGGATCGTCCACGGTCCACAGGGTATGGCGCACCTGATCCGAGGCCACGAAGTCATAGACCGGCGCATGGGCCGCGATCCAGGATTCGGTGAGACGCTTGATGGTCGGATCGTGGCGGTGGGTCATGAAGACCGGACCGGAGTGGGCCTCCAGCACTTCGGCCAGACGGGTACGGTCGTTCTCCTTGTCGGGACGGGTGAATTCGTGCTTTTTGATCCGCTCTTCCAGATAGGCGTTCACCGAGGCGACCCCGGCCACGCCGGTCTGTTCCCGACCGTTCATGGTCAAGCGGTAGAGATAATACCAGGGCTGGGGATCGCGTTTCAGGATGCCTTCGGTACAGAAGCTTTGAAATCGCTCCCTGGCCAGGGCATAGACCCGTTCGTCATGCACCGGAATGGCCGGATCGAGATCGATTTCCGCCTTGGAGACCCGCAGGAACGATTCCGGCAGACCCATGGCCAGCTCGCGGGCCTCGGCGCTGTTGAGCACATCATAGGGGGGGGCGGCCACCCGCTGTTCCAGACCAGTGCGGGGACGCCAGGCGCAAAAGGGGTGCAACAGGGTCACGACGATTCTCCAGACAGCAAAGTGATCTCTTTCTTGATGGCCTCTTCCATAACCTGCAAGGCGGCGGTCAATTGGCGGTACAAATCTTCGGCCTGGCCCAATTCGGCATGGGCGCCGGCCTGTTCGAGGGCCAGAGCCAGATCATAGACCTGAACGCGGCCAAACGCACCGGTCGCTCCTTTCAGACTGTGGGCCGCCTCGCGCAATTCCTGGCTGTCGCCAGCCTCCAGGGCACGGGTGATGCGGGCGAGTTGCCGGGGAGCGTCGGTGAAATAGAGTTCGGTGATCTCCTTGAGCAGTTCCAGATCGCCATCCACGGTTTTGAGCAGTCGATCCAGATCCACGATCATTTTCACATCCGACGTTTCCACCGCTGCCGATGCGCTGTCGGGGCGTCCCTGAAGCAGCCGTTCCATTTCGGCGAACAGGATCGCGGCCCGCACGGGTTTGATGTGGTAGCCATCCATGCCCGCATCCATGGCCCGTTTCTGTTCCTCTTCGGCCACCAGGGCCGTGACCGCGATGATCGGCAGACGGGCGGTCTGGAGTTGGGATTCCCGCTGGCGAATTTCGACTGTGGTCTGAAAACCGTCCATGACCGGCATGCGCAGGTCCATGAGAATCAGATCCAGCGCGGGAAGCCGGGCGAGTTGATCCAGGGCCTCCTGACCATTCTGGGCGAGGGTCACCCGATAGCCCTGCTGGGTCAGCAGCCGGGTCATGAGCTTTTGGGTGAAGGGGTTGTCCTCGACCAGGAGAACATGATGATTTCCGGTTCTGTTCGCCTCCGGAGGAGCCATGCCGACCTGGGGTGCTGGTGGCGCGGAGAGGGTTTCGGTGGTCTCCAGCAGAGCCAGCAAGGTATCGACTGCCTGACGGATTTGCAGCAGATGATCCCGGTGCGTGTTGGTCACCAGGGGCGCGACGAGCCGCTCCGCATGGGTCAGGATCTCCCCGGCCAGACGCCGCGCTTCACCGGTCAGTTCCAAGGGTGCCAAAATCGTGGTTCCTCCGTGATGGTTCAGAAGGTTTCGATGAATTTTTCCACATTCCGGAAGGCGGCCTCCAGCCGTTCCAGGGTACGTTTCGCTTCATTCCATTCCAATCGGGTCGCGGCCTGTTCCATGACGCGGGCCAGTTGGGCCATGGCGGACACCCCCATGTTGGAGCAGGCCTCTTTGAGTTCCAGGGCAGCCTCCAGCACCCGTTCACCATCTTCTTTTTGGATCATCTCGGCGAGCTTGTCCAGGAGTTCCCTGGCAGAGGGACGGAAATGTTCCAGAAGTTCACGAATCATCGTGTCGTCATCCCCGAAGAGTTGTCTCAACTGCGAGATTTCGACGGGTGGTGGAGAACCTATGCTTTTTGGGATCCAATATTGCAACTTTTGCAGCAGAATCTCCGGGGAGACCGGTTTGCTCAGATAATCATCCATGCCGGCGCTCAGGCAGCGTTCCCGGTCTCCTTTCATGGCGTGGGCGGTCATGGCGATGATCGGGATGTGGCGCGAGGCGGATTGTTCGGATTTGCGGATCGCGTGGGTGGCCTCGAAGCCATCCATGACCGGCATCTGGCAATCCATCAGGATCAGGGCATAGGGGAGATGGTTGACCGCCTCCACCGCCTCCTGGCCGTTGGAGACCGCATGGGCCGCGTATCCGAGTTTTTTGAGTTGCAAAAGCGCCACCTTCTGGTTGACCAGATTGTCTTCCACCAAAAGCAGCAGATTGCCGGACTCCAGGGCGTCGTAGGCATCGGGTTCGGGCAGACGGGATTCCCTGGGAGGGGTGGTGACAATCGAGTCCGGAGCCGGAATGGTGGCATCGGGATGGATCTGTTCCACCAGACAGCGGACCCATTCGGCGCGGCGCACCGGTTTCACCAGGATTCCGGAAAATCCCGATTTGAGAAAGCGGTTGCGTTCCTCCTTGTCGTCCCAATCCATGAGGGTGATCAGGGAGAGGGGGTGGCGACCCGCTTCGCGACGCAACAGATCGGCCATGATCTGGCAATCCATGTCGGAGAGCGCGGCGGAGATGACCGCCATCTGGAACGGAGTCCCCTGGGCCACGGAGTCGCGGAAGGCGATCAATCCCTGTTCGCCGTTGGTGGTGCCCTGGTGGATCATGCCGCATCCGCTGAAGCATTCGCCGAGAATTTCGTGATCCGTGGGGCGTTCCATGACGGTCAGGATGCGCACTCCTGGCAGCATCGCGGCCAGGGAGGCATCGCTTTCGTCGGTCAGGGATTGGGTGGAGATTTGGAACGGAATGCGGAACCAGAAGATCGTTCCTCCTTCCGGTCGGCTTTGCGCGCCGATCTCGCCGCCCATCAGTTCGGCCAGACGTTTGGAGATGGCCAGTCCCAGTCCCGTGCCGCCGAATTTTCGTGCCGTGCCCCGTTCGGCCTGGGTAAAGGGTTCGAAGAGCCGTTTGGCTTCGTCGTTGCTCAACTCCAGGCCGATGCCGGTATCGGCGACCGAGAAATGGACCGTCACCTGATCCCGGAATTCGTTTTCCATTCGCACCTGGAGCGTCACCTCGCCATCTTCGGTGAACTTGATGGCATTTCCCAATAAATTCAACAACATTTGTCGCAAACGTCCCGGATCGCCGATCAGGGCGCGGGGGATTTTGGACGAAACATGGGTCATCAGGGAGATGCCCTTGTCATGGGCCTGGGGCGCAAGCAGTTCGGCAGCCCCTTCCACGACGGTGAGCAGCGGGAAATCGATCCGTTCGATATCGATCTTGCCGGCCTCGATTTTGGAAAAGTCGAGGATGTCGTTGATCAGGGCCAGCAGGGAGCGGGAGGAATCGCGGATGATTTCGGTGAATTCCAGTTGTTCTTCGTTGAGCGGGGTATCCATGAGCAGTTCGTTCATGCCCACGATGGCGTTCATCGGGGTGCGGATTTCATGGCTCATGTTGGCCAGGAAGGCCGATTTCAGCCGGGAGGATTCCAGGGCGCTGTCCCGGCATTTCTTCAGGATGTTGATCTCTTCGATGGCCCCGGAGATGTTGCGGAAGATCGCCATGGAGCCGATGATTTCGGTCTCGTGCATCAAGGGGGTGGTGACGTAGGAGACCGGAAAGAAGGTGCCATCCTTGCGGATGAAATGATCCTCCTCGACCCGGTAGGAGCGACCGAGCAGGCTTTGATGGGCCGGACACTCCCGCACCGGGAACGGGGTGTTGTCCGGGCGCTGATGGTGGATGATCTCGTGGAGATTCTTGTGGAGGATGTCCGATTCCAGCCATCCCAGCAGTCGTTCCCCTTCGCGGTTGAGCAGCAGCACCTGGCCCCGGTTGTCCAGGACATAGGCGCCATCTCCCATGGCATCCATGGTGCGGCGCAGGAATTCGACATTCTGTTCCAGGCGGGTTTCGGTCAGCACCCGTTCGGTGATGTCCGAAGCGATCGTGATGTATTGAAAGGGGCGACCGGCCGGGGTCAGGAACGGGACAATGGCGCAATCGATCCAGAAGAAGTCGCCGTTTTTCTTGCGGTTGCGGATTTCGCCGCGCCAGATGCGACCGCTTTGAATGGTGCGCCACATCTCCTTGAAAAAGGATTTGGGATGATGGCCGGAGTCGAAGATTTTATGGTTCTTGCCGAGAATCTCTTCGCTGGAGAAGCGGCTGACATGGATCAGTTTCTGGTTGGCGTGGATGATGGTCCCTTCCGGATCGGTGACGCTCATGAGGATCTGTTCATCGAGCGCGGCCTGGAGATATTCCAACCGGCTCATCTCCTCCTGGAAGCGGCGGGTGCGGTCGGCGAGCACGGTATCGAGCCGGGTTCGTTCGATCACGTCCCGGAAGATGCCCTGAACGGCAACCGGTTCTCCTTTGTCATCGACGATCAGATGGGCATTCATCGAAACCGGCGCCTGTTTGCCCCGACGGCAGAGCAGGACCAGATCGAACTCTTCGACCCGGTTGCGGGTCTGGAGGATCTGCAACATCTCCTGAAGGTGTTCCGGATTGGCACAGATGTCGGACAGCGGTCGCCCCTGGATCTCGTTCGGGCGGTGTTTCAACAGTTTCTGGACCGAAGGGCTGATGAACTGGAGGACGCCATGGAGATCCATGCGGTAGTAGACATCTTCCATGTGGTCGCAGATCGACTGGAACTGCTTGATTTTCTGGTGGGTGGTCGTCGCCTTGTGGCGTTCTTCGGTGACATCGCGCACCAAAATGAGATCCCCGAGCAAAGCCGGGGAGAGGTGGTGGGCATGACCGAGAAATTCGATGGAAAAGATGATTTCGCCGGCGCGCAAAGGCGTTTCGATGGCATGTTCGCGCCAGCCGAGCCGTTGTCCGAGGCCGCAATGGGAACAGCGGGTGATGGTGGGATAGGAAAACCCGGCGGAAATGCGTCCCCACCACGCCTCCGGGGAGCCCCAGGGGCGCGTCAGGGCGTGCAGGGTGGCATCGGTGGAGTGGATCGCGCCGCTCTCCCGGATGATCCCCACGCCAGTGGGGTGTCGTTCCGGTTCCGGAGTGCCATTCGCGCCGTTGGTTGCATGTTTCATGATGGAACTGCTCCCGGTGGAGTCATTCGCCTGTTTTTCGGTTGGTCGGGTTGGACGATCAGAATAGCCTGGATTCGCCTGTTGGGCAACCATCCCGGGTGACGGATCGGTTCAGCGTCCTGAATCGAGGCTGCGCAGGGAGGCGAGAAAGGCCTCCTTGCTGCGTTCGGCCCGTTGACGCTCCGGGGCCACTGGCAGGCGTGACGCCGGGGGAGGGGTCGGAGCGACCGTTTTTGGTACAGGTGGTGGTTCGGGAACGGGCACGGGTTCGGGCACAGGCTCGGACACAGGTACGGGCATGGGTTCGGACACGGGAATGGGTGCGGACACGGGTTCGGACACGGGTTCGGGCACAGGCATGGGCACAGGCTCGGGCACGGGTTCGGGCACAGGTTCGGGCACAGGTTCGGGCACAGGCTCGGGCACAGGTTCGGGCACAGGTTCGGGCACAGGCTCGGACACGGGTTCCAGTGCAAACACGGGCGGAGGCGACGGAGTGAACGCCGGAAGCAGCGTCACTGCGTGCGGCAGCGGAGCGGAACGTTCCTCAAGCAGATGAGCCACCACCCGGGCGCGACTGGTTCCGGTGATGTCGGCCACCTGGTCAAGCAGGGCCAGTTCGTCGTCGGTCAGCCAGATTTCTACCCGTTTCATCCCTTCCATTCGACGTTTGCGATAGGCCATGACCCGCGAAGAGGCGGAGTCGTGAATCTTTTTTTGCGCCATGTCATTCTCCGTGTGGCCAGCATCACCGATGTCGCTTGTGATCGATATTCCTCATGATACCAGAGAAACGGCTGCTCATCCACCACCTTCCGGTCGCTTTTTTCAGGCCATTGGGTGGGCGGCCTGCGCTTCAGCACCGCGTCCTTGCCGCTCCAACTCTGCGGCGGCATGATCGTGATGCGTTGCTTCGTGACGCCGATTTCGCTATTTTTCAAGGATTGGTCAAACAGGTCCATCCCACGCTTCCAAGGAGAACCCCATCGTGGAAAGCATCGAGATCGAAAAAATCCAGCCAGGTCAGAGCGTCACCCTGGAATTCGGCAACAAGTCGCCGATTCTCACCCGTCTGGATGCCCCCCGCCATTTCAAGCTGGAAGATTGGTATCCGGAGGAATGCGAGATCTATCTGCTCGACGACGTGCTCGCCGAAGACGAACCCGTGCGTTACAGCTTCGATGCCACGGCGACCCTCGACGATCTGGAGGCCGATCAAAAACGCTTCGGTGAACAACGCCGGATTCACGATTTTCTCGGTCGGGTCGTGGGCAGCATCGAAAGCGAGGATATCGAGGAAGAAGACGAGGAAGAAGAGGAAGAGGACGGGGACGACAGCTAAGGAAAATCGTCGGCATGATCCCTCGTATCAAAATTTGCGGCATCACCCGTCTGGAGGATGCATTGGCAGCGGTGGAAGCCGGGGCCGATGCGTTGGGTTTCGTGTTTTATGAACGATCCAAACGCTATATCGATCCGAGGGAGGTGGCGCGGATTCTGGATGCCATTCCGCCATTCATCACCATCACCGGATTGTTCGTCAACGCCGGTCGGGACGCCATTCGGGCCACGGCTTCGGTCTGTCGGCTGGATGTGATCCAACTCCATGGGGACGAGGCTCCCGGCGCCTGTCGCGGACTCCCTGGCCGGGTGATCAAGGCGGTGCGCGTCGGTGGTCCGGAAGATCTGATGGGGCTGGAACGGTTTCCGGTGCAAGGGTTGCTGCTCGATGCCAAGGTCGCGGACCATTATGGCGGATCGGGCCAGATGTTCGATTGGTCCTTGATTTCCGGATATCGCTGCGCACTCCCGATGATTCTGGCCGGGGGACTGAATCCGGACAATGTGGTGTCGGCGGTTCGTCAGGTTCGTCCCTATGCCGTGGATGTCTCCAGCGGCGTGGAAGTGATGCCCGGAGTCAAGGATCCTGAAAAAATGGCGCAATTCGTCCGCCGTGTCCGTCAGGCCGCTGCGTGATCGATGCGTAATTCCACCCGATGAGAAGGTTCTGAAGGAACGAAGACAATGGGCAGCATGGACAACTTGACTGCAAACACCCCCATGAACTGGTTCAACCGCATCCTCAAACCCAAGATCAAGGTGGGCAGCAATCGCGCCACCCCGCCTCCGGAGGGGCTGTGGATCAAATGCGAACCGTGCGGCCAGACCCTGTTCCACAAGGAACTGGAACGCAATCTCCACGTCTGTCCCCATTGTCGTCACCATTTTCGTCTGTCGGGTTTTGCCCGCATCGACATTACCCTCGATCCCGAGGGCCGCAAGGAGCTGTTCGCCAATCTGCAACCTGCGGATCCGCTGAAATTCAAGGATCTCAAACGCTACCGGGATCGCATCCGCGATGCCCAGAAGGAGACCGGCGTTCAGGATGCGGTGCGGGTCTTCAAGGGAACGATCCAGGAGGTCCCGGCGGTGGTGACCGCCTTTGATTTCTCCTTTCTGGGCGGTTCGATGGGGTCGGTGGCCGGGGCCAAGGTGGCCATGGGCGCCATGGCCGCAGTCGATGCCGGATGCGGCTATGTGGTCTTTTCCGCGTCCGGAGGCGCTCGCATGCAGGAAGGCATTTTGTCTCTCATGCAAATGGCCCGCACCTCCACGGCCCTGACCCGGCTCGACGATGCGGGTTTGCCCTTTGTTTCGGTGCTGACCGATCCGACCACCGGCGGCGTCACCGCCTCGTTCGCCATGCTCGGGGATGTGATTCTGGCCGAACCCCATGCCCTGATCTGTTTTGCCGGCCCACGGGTCATCGAACAGACCATGCGCGAAACCCTGCCCGAAGGATTCCAGCGCAGCGAATATCTTCTGGAGCATGGTTTCGTCGATCGCATCTGCCCGCGGGATGAAATGCGGGAACAGTTGGCCGATCTGCTGACCCGTCTGACCCGCAGCCGGGGCGGCAGAGAAGGCAGAAGCAACCAGAACGAAGAAACCAAACCGGTCGCTTTTCCGGTATGAGTGAATCGGTTCCGGCGCTGCGGGCCTTGTTACCGTGGAACTCCCGCCAGGGAACTCCACGGTCGGGGGGTGAGGGGGGGCTCCCCCCATCATGCAAGTTGGGCAGGCGTCCGGCCGAGACCATCCGCCTCGGATTGACCCCAATCCGGCGTCTGCTGGCCCGCCTGGGCAATCCCCATCAGGGGTTGCCGGTGGTGCATGTGGCCGGGACCAATGGCAAAGGTTCGGTCATCGCCTTTCTGGAAGCGATCTGTCTGGCTGCCGGGATTCCGGTGGCGGTTTTCACCTCGCCCCATCTGATCCGTTTCAACGAACGGTTGCGCGTCAATCGGGTGGAGATCGACGATCTCCGGTTGAATGCGCTGCTGCATACGGTCCTGGCCCAGGATCCGGAAGAGGAGACCACCTTTTTCGAACTGACCACGGCGGCGGCCCTGTATTATTTCGCGACGCTGGAGCCGTTTCGTCGTCAACAGGGGGTGGTGCTGCTGGAGACCGGTCTCGGGGGACGGCTCGATGCCACCAACGTGGTGCGGCCCTGGGTGAGCGTGATCACCGCTGTGGGCATGGACCACATGGATTATCTGGGGCACGCGCTGGCCGGAATCGCGCGCGAAAAGGCGGGAATTCTGAAAAAAGGGGTGGCCGCAGTCGCCGGACCCGCCAATCGTGAGGCTGCCCAGGTGGTGGCGGGCGTGGCAGCGCGTCTTGGCGTTCCTTTGGCGCTGGCAGGTCGGGATTTTGGATTTGCCGCCCCCTTTTCCTTGGAAATGCCGCAGCGTCCCTGGCGATTCTGGGATCAGGAGCGCCGTTTCTGGTTGCCTGGCCCCGCGCTGCCGGGGCGTCATCAGTATGCCAACGCGGCCCTGGCGGTGGCCGCTGCCAGAATACTGGGGAAAAGAGGCTATCCGGTGTCGGATCGGGCACTCCGGACCGGCATCGCCATGGCACGCTGGCCCGGTCGGCTGGAATGTTTCCCCGGTCCACCGCCTGTGTGGCTGGATGGGGCGCACAATCCCCAGGGAGTCCGGGCGCTGGTCGATTTTCTGCGCTCTCCGGCTTCGGGAGGGACGCAGCCGTTCACGGCCCTGATCTTTTCCGTGCTGAACAACAAGGATGGCGCCTCCATGGCCGCGCTGCTGGCGCCATGGGTTCAGGTGGTCTTCACGGTCTGTTGCGGAGGCGAACGGGCACGGACCCTCCCGGAGTTGCGCGCCATCTGGCCCCGTTCCGGACCTCAGGTCGTACCCTGTCAGACTGCACAAGCAGCCCTCGATGCCGCGCGACTTGCGGCAACCTCTCAGGGGCGTGTGGTGGTGGCCGGTTCATTATATCTGGTGGGAGAGGTCCGTTCTCTGTTATGTTAACGGGATTTGGGGCGCACCGACGCTCCACCCCCTTTCGACAAGAGGCACCGCATGATGAGCAATCGAGGTCATCGTCCCCTCCGGGGAGAGATCCCGTTCCACCGTTCGCTCCGGCGACCTGGGACGTTGACAGTCTCGTCTTTGGTGCTCTCCCTGTTTTTTGGCGGGTCGCCGACAGGCCGGGCAGACGAAAAAACCATCGACATTTCCGCTGATCATCTGGAAATCGATCACAAAAGCCATATGGTTTCGGCTCGGGGCAAGGTGCAACTCTTTCAGCCGGGTATTGTGGATCTTCAGGCCGATGAAGCCTCCTATGCCCTGGATTCGCGCGTCATCGAGGCCAGGGGCAACATCCGTCTGGAACACAATGGCGATCAGTTCCGCAGCGAAAAGATCCAACTCGACCTGGAAAAACGTCAGGGTGCCATGGAACAGGCCGTGGCCGACATCAAGGGGCCGGGGGGACGGATTCACGCCGGAAAGGTGCAGTTCCACTCCCAGGATTCCTATACCCTGGAGCAGGCCGGTTACACCAATTGCGACTGCCCGGAAGGGGAGAAACCGGCCTGGGAGTTGACCGCCGATACCATTGAAATGGATCGTCTTTCCAACACCCTGACCGCCCACGATGTCAAGCTGCGTCTCGGGGATGTGCCGGTGTTGTGGGTGCCCTGGTGGCAGCATCCGTTTCTGCCCAAACGGCAGAGCGGCCTGCTGTATCCGGTGATGCGGGTCGGGGGCGGCAACGGCTTCGAGATGGATCTGCCCTATTACTGGAACATCGCCCCGGAACGGGATGCCACCGTGACGCTTCATCCCACCTCGCGGCGCGGCATGTTGACCAAAATTCAATACCGTTACATGGGCGAGAATTTCCGGGGATCCCTCGACACCCAGAACATCTACGACACGGTGGAGGAGCGTCATCGGGGATTGACGCTGTTCACCCATCGTCAGGATCTGGGCAGTTGGGAGATCGATACCCGGCTCGCGGCCAGTCAGACACGGGATTTTCTCAACGATTTCCAGGACAAGAAGCTGGTGGATTCGCGGGAGCGACGGCTGGAATCCCACCTGATCGCGGATCGTCTGTGGATGCGTCGGAGTGGTTTCACCAGTTTTCAGGGTGGAACCGTGTGGTATCAGAATCTGGATACGGTCAACGACCGTTTCACGGTCCAGCGCCTGCCATATCTCAGTCTCCTTGATGATCGCCCGCTGCATGCCCTGGATCGGGCGGTGGAGGGGCAGGGGGCCGCGGTCGGACATTTTCTGTTGCACAGCGACGGCAAACTGGACAGCTTTTATCAGGAATCCGGAGACGCGGCCCAACGGCTGGATCTGGCCCCGGAGCTGCAATACTGGCGCGCCCTGCCGGTGGGCCATTTCAGCGCGGCGGTCGGTTTGCGCGAAACCTCCTACCTGATTCAGGGGGATCCCAATCAGACCGGCACCGATTTCGCCGGCTCGATCAGTCGGGAATCGGCCTCGATGCGCGCCCGGCTCGATCTGGAGCTGGCCCGCACCTACGGCGACGGCAACTGGAAACATACCCTGGAACCGGCGGTGCAATATGCGGCGGTGGCCGCAGGGGATCAGAGCCATCTGCCCAATTTCGACTCCATGGTGCGCCATTTCAGCGTCAGCAATCTGTTTGCGGGCAATCTGTTCTCGGGCGAGGATCGGGTCAGTTCGGCGGAGTGGGTGGCTTATGGACTGACCTCACGGCTTTTTGGCCGACAGGAGGATGGTGCGATCCGCCAGTTGGTCACCGGCACCATTGGTCAGCGTTGGGCACCCGCCGGCGACCGGGAATACCAGGGCGGGCATGAATTTTCCGATCTGGTCGCGGGTGTGGAGTGGTATCCTGGCCTGCATTGGACGGTCGGCGTGGGGGGACGGTATGATCCCTATCTGAACCGGCTCGAAGCTTCCGACTCGCTGGTGGGCTATTCCGATGCCCGTACTGCGGTCACGGTCGGGTATCATCGCAACATTCCGGAGCCGTTGGGCAACGGTCTGATCAGCGAAGGGAGCCTGGATCCTTTGGAGGATCTCTCCTTGCAGGCCAGTTTGCGTTTGGATGACAATTGGCGGCTGAAGCAGAATGCGGATTACTCGCTGGAGAGTGGCGGACTGAAGAGTTGGCGTACCGGAATCGCGTATGACCATGCCTGTTGGAGTTTGGAATTCTCGGGTGGTCGGGATCTGTCGTCGCAGACCAGCGAGCATGGCGGTGGTTTCATTGGATTTTTCTTTACTTTGCGGGGGTTGGGTGGCTATGGATTCTCTTCCTGAGCGGTATGGAGCGGCCCAAGTCAGACGCACTTGGGGGGATTGGCCGGGTCTGGCGGGTCTGGCGTTGGGCTGCGTGCTGGCCTTCTGGTCCGGCGCACCGGTTGAGGCCGGACTGTCGGATCGGATCGTGGCGGTGGTGGAGGCGGGCATCATCTCGGAAAAGCCGGTCAAGCCACGGATCATCACGGCTTCGGATGTGGATGAGGTGGCCCGTCCGATGCTGGCGCGCATCGGCAAGGAGGGGGGGGATGTGGATCCGGTCGTGATCCGCAAGCGGGTGCTGGAAGAGTTGATCCAGCGGGTCTTGCGCGAGCAGCAGGCCGAGCAGTTGGGCATCACGGTCGATGAAAAGGATATCGATGCGGTGATGAGCCAGGTGGAACACAACAACAATCTGCCCCTGGGGGCGCTGCCCGGCGCCTTGGCCAGTCAGGGAATCGATCTGGACGCATACCGTCAGGGGTTGCGCGATCAGTTGATGAAAGGCCGTCTGATCAACAAGGTGATCCGGCCATTGGTTTCGGTCTCGCCCGAAGAGATTCAATCCCTGCACCGCGCTTCCGAAGGAACGGAAGGCCCCAGGGAGGTCCGGTTGGGGCAGATTCTGTTGGCTGTGGACAACACGGCCTCGAATACCCGGATCGAGGAAAAAGCGGAACTGGCCGAGAAACTGGCGAATCAATTGAAACAGGGTGCCTCTCTGGCCACGCTGGCCGGGCAGTATTCCGATGATCCGAGCGGCATCGAGGGTGGGGAGATTGGCTGGTTCAAACAGGGCGAACTGATGCCGGAGATGGAATCCGTGGTCTTTTCGCTGAAGCCCGGCGAAGTGGCGGCACCGTTTCGCACGGCGCAGGGATTCCATGTGGTGATGGTGCTGGAGAAACGCCAGGGTCGGTCAAAAGGGGCTTCGGCAGCGGAATTGACCCAGGTGCGGGCACGTCACATCCTGATCAAGCTGTCGAAAGAGGCCAGCCCGGCCGAGGAGCGTCAGGCCCTGGAGTCCATTCTCAAGATCCGTCAGGAGGCCATGCGCGGCGAAGACTTCGCCGAGTTGGCCCGTCGATACTCCCAGGACGCGACGGCCTCGGAAGGGGGCGATCTGCATTGGTTCGGAACGGGCACCATGGTGGCCCCGTTTGAGGAGGTTGCCTTCCGGTTGCCTCCCAGGGAGATTTCCCAGCCGGTACGCACGCCGTTCGGCTGGCACTTGATTCGGGTGGAGGAGAAGAAAAGTCTGGCTCCGGGTTCGCTGGAAGCACAAGGCAAGGAGTTGGAAGAGCGGGTGATGGAATCGAAATTGCAAGCCCGTTACAACCAATGGTTGCGGGATATCCGTCTGCGGGCGTATGTGGAGTATCGATGAAGGGGTTGCCGCTGGCTGTGACCATGGGGGATCCGGTGGGTGTGGGTCCCGAGATCGTGTTGAAGGCGTTCGTTGACTCCCGGCAGCGCGCCGATGCCTCCTGCCGGCTGTTGCATGTCGGGGATCCGGAGGTCTATGCGCGCACCGCCCGTCATTTGGGGCTGGAAGTGGCCTTTCGCGTTTTCGAGCGGTGGTCGGAGGATCTGGGCACGAACCCGGCCTGTTTCGACATCCTGGCCACCCAGGCCAGAGCGGAGCCGGGGGTGTTTCAATTTGGCAAGCCCCATCCCGGTCATGCCGCAGCCGTGGTGGAGAGCATCGAAACCGCCTGTCGTCTGGCGCAGACCGGGCAGGTGGCGGCCATGGTCACGCCGCCCATTCACAAAGGTTCGATTCATGCCGCCGGGTTCGATTTTCCGGGTCATACCGAGCTGCTGGCCCGTCTGACGGGTGTGGATTGCCCGGTGATGATGCTGGCAGGCAGCGGATTGCGGGTGGTTCCGGCGACCATTCATCAATCCCTGGCCTCGGTGCCGGCCACCCTGAGCCGGGAGGGATTGCACCAGATCATCCGGCTGACGCTGGAAGCGTTGCGGGTCGATTTCGCCATACCCGAACCACGGGTGGTGGTGGCGGGTCTGAACCCGCATGCGGGAGAGGATGGGGCGTTCGGGGAGGAAGAGTTGACCCTGATCGGTCCGGTCTGTCGGGCGTTGGCAGAAGAATTCCCGTTTCTGAGGGGGCCGTTGCCTGCCGATACGCTGTTTCATCCCAAGGCGCGGGCCGGATACGACGCCGTGATCGGCATGTATCACGATCAGGTGTTGATTCCGTTGAAAATGTTGGCTTTTGGCAATGCGATTAACGTCACTTTGAATCTTCCCATCGTGCGTACCAGCGTTGATCATGGCACCGCACATAACATTGCCGGGCAAGGGATTGCCGACACGGGTTCCTATTGGGCGGCCTTGACCGCCGCAGAGGAAATCGCCCTGAACCGTGCCGCATGGGGATTGAGGATGGAGCATGGGCAATAAGCAGGACAAAAAACAGGACAAAAAGCACGACAACTCGAAAGAGCCTCGTTTCGCGGTGGTATTGTCTGACACCGACAACGATTTGCGTGCGGTGCAGTATGCCCTGAAGATCGTCGGGGTGTGCGACAAACAGGGTGAGTGGCGCAAGGGGATTCACGGCATCCGGGTGATTCATACCGGAGATTGGCTCAACAAGTGGGCGCCCTCACTGGAAATGATCGATTATTTCATGGTCCTGGAGCGCAGCGCCCCCAAAGGATGCGACCTGCGGATCCTGAACGGCAACCACGAACTGGAAATTCTCCATCGGGTGGAGCGGGGGCAGTATCAACATCTGGGGGAGAAGCGCGTGGCTTTCATCCGGAGCCGCGATCTGGTCCATGTCTTTGGCAATACCCTGTTTTTGCATGGCTATCCAACCCTGCATCTGTTGCGTTTCCTGTTGCAGATCCTGGAAGAGAAAAAACCCCTGAACCGCTTCAACGACCGGGTGCGCAAGGCTTTTTACGAGGGGGATCACGCCCTGTTCCGGCATGAGGAGGGCAAGGTGTTGATGGGCAATATCAAGCGGGCGCGTCTGTACTATCACGGCTGTTCCCACGACGGCGAAAAACGCAATGCCAAGATCAGCAAACTGTTGAAAGAACTGGATATCCATACCGTGGTTCACGGTCACCGTCCCAACATTCTGGTGCAAAAGGACGAGGCGATCGAAATGGATACGCCCGGCATCCGCATTGTCAACAACGACAACCAACCGAAAAAGAGTCTTCTCGGCGCCGCCATCGTGGATCGCAAGGGAGAGGTGGTGTTCGTGAATGCGCGCGAGATGTACTGGCAGGGCGGCGAGCAGAAATTCAAGAAGAAAATCCGCGAAATCCTGGGAGTTCATTCCTGAAGCAGGATGGCAACGGTTCCTGCTTGATTTGCAACCGCATGCCAGGTGATTCCTTCCTGCACCTCCTTCCATCGGCAGACAAGATAAAATAACTAAAATTTTAATAATGTCCATTGCAAGGGGTGCAGCTTGCATGAAATTCTAATGATTTTTTGTCCGCTTGCATCTGAAAATTAAAGCGTTTGAATACCGAATGGCCGTGATTTTTTGTTTCCTGAAACGTGAAATCTGCAACTATTTCTTGAAATGCCAATCTAAACCGTAATTACCTGCAAGGGAAGTGTATTTTTCCCGAAACAAATGCGGTTCAGATTACCCAATGGGTCTGCTCCCAGGGGTCAGGATTGTCACATCCAACACACAGGAGAATCATGCATGAAATGGTGGTGGCAGGGTGCAGGGGCGCTGATGGCGGCGATCTGTTGGGTTGCACCGACAGAAGCCAGCAATGGTTATTACACTTATGGATTTGGAACGATTAGCAAAGGAATGGCCGGAGCAGGGGTGGCCATGCCGACGGATGCCATGGGAACGGCGGTCAATCCCGCATTGATGGCGCATGTCGGTCATCGTCTGGATGTGGGACTCACCTGGTTCAAGCCGGATCGGGGATTCACCGCAGATCCTCCCTCTGCCACGCCTCCCGGGGTTCCTTTCATCCCCACGGGCACATTTGAAAAATCGGATGATTTTTTTCTGATTCCGCATCTGGGGTGGAACAAACCGTTAGACTCCACCAGTTCTTTTGGGGTGAGTATCGGTGGCAACGGTGGCATGAATACCGAATATGACCTGGCGGTTTTCGGCAACTTCGCGCCTCCCGGCATGACGACCGTCCCAACCAGTATTGACATGGCACAACTGTTCATGGGCCTCAACTATGCCAAACAGCTCAACCCGGAACATACTCTTGGCATCGCCCCGGTGCTGGCGGTCCAGCGCATCAAAGTGGAAGGTCTGCAACCCTTCAGCGGATTGTCGGCCAATCCCACTGCGGTCACCAACAACGGATACGATTATTCTTATGGAGGCGGTCTGAAACTGGGATGGTATTGGCAACCAACCCAGGCGTTTTCCGTGGGATCCTCCTATCAAACCCGCCTGTATATGACCTCGTTTGACAAATATGCGGGGCTGTTGGCCGAACAGGGTGATTTTGACATTCCTCCCACCTTGCAGTTCGGGGTCGCCTACAAACCGGCCCCTGCCTGGACCACTCTGCTCGATGTGCAGAAACTGTTTTTCAGTGACATTCATTCCATTGGCAACAGCAATGACATCGTGCTGACCCCCGGCACCATCTCCCTGGGTACGAATGATGGATTGGGTTTTGGCTGGCAGGACATGACGATCTATAAAGCGGGTGTGCAATGGCAGGCGGATGAGGAGTGGGTGTTGCGCGCCGGCTACAGCATCGCCAACCAGGTGGTTCCCAGCAAACAGGCCCTGTTCAACATTCTGGCTCCCGCCACCATTACGCAACATGTGACATTTGGGGTCAGCAAGAAAGTTTCGGATCACAGCAGCATCGATTTTTCGGCAGCGCATGCCCTGAACGAGCGGGTCGAAGGTTCCAATCCCAATACACCTTTTCAGACAGGTTCGTTGCAGATGAAACAGTTTGAAATGGAATTGAACTGGAGCTATCGATTCTGAACCAGGCAGGCCCATTCCACCGCGCAATGGCTGCGGATCGATACCGCCCGGTGTCGATCCGCAGTTGCCTGAGATCTTTGTGTGTCGCTCCTTTTGCATGCTCCATGGCCAGGGCAAACCGGCTGGTTGCGTTGCCATTCGTCGGATGATATAAATCCAAATCCCTGCCGCAAGCCACATGCCGCCATCCTTGGAGCCGGATCCATGCCCAAGATCGATCATGCCCTTCTCCGCATCCTCCGTCAGCTTCCCCTGTCCCTCCTGGCCATGGCTGCGTTGCTCTGGCTGCTGGCCACGCAGGGGCTTCAGGCGGCAGGCCAACCGGAAAATCCACCGTCGGTCCAGATCGAACATTTTTCACCTCAAGGGGTGCTCACCACCCAAACCCGACAGGTGGCGGTCCGTTTTGGCAAACCGATGGTGGCTTTTGGCGATTCCAGGCAAACCGTTTTCCCCTTTACCGTCGAATGTCCCGTGATCGGTCAGGGCCGATGGCTCGATGGTCGCAACTGGGTCTATGAGTTCGAGCATCTCCTGCCTCCAGGGCTGGGCTGCACTTTCACCCCCCGCCCCGAGTTGCGCAGTCTCGACAACCTGCCCGTGAAAGGGGAGAAATTTTACCGTCTGGTGACCGGTGAACCCGCCATTCTTGCGCATCAGCCCTACCAGATGATCACCGAAGACCAGGTTTTCGTCCTTGGAGCCAACACGCCGCTGGATCGGGCCTCATTGCAGGCCCATCTTCATTGCGTCATTCCCGGCGTCGGCGAGCGGGTCGGGGTCCACCTGCTGGAGGGGGAGGAACGCCAGACCATCCTCAAGCTTCAGGGCTATTTCCCCAACAACTATCTTGCCAGATACCTGACCGGCGGACTCAAGGCGCTGTATGCCGACCGTCTGCAAGCGCAGGCCACCCCCATGGAGACGCTGCTCGACCTGGCCACCTGGGATGATTCGCCACTCGTGGTGGTCCAGTGTCAACAACGCTTCCCCAATGCCACGCCGGTCGAACTGGTCTGGGAGCAGGGGATCCGCTCGGCGGGCGGCATCGAGAGCACCAGGGCACAGCGTCTCTCTTTCAAGGTGCGCGACTCTTTCAGTGCCGGGTTCGACTGCCCGCGCAGCCACAAACAGGCCCACTGCATGCCGATTCTCCCCATGCAGCTCTCCTTTTCCGCGCCCATCGCCCGCGCGGACGCCTTGAAAATTCAGCTCAAGGGGAAAAACGGCACGCTCTATCCTTCAACCTTGCAACAGGGTAAAACCAACGATGCGGAAGAGCGGGAGTGGGTGGATCAGATCATCATCCCTGGCCCGTTTCCGGTGGAAGAAGCTTTCACTCTGGAGATTCCGCCGTTACTCAAAGATGACGCCGGACGGACGTTGATCAACCAGGATCGGTTTCCGATGGCGATCCAGACCGATCCGACCCCGCCTTTGGCCAAGTTTGCGGCTCCCTTCGGGATCATCGAAGCCGGGGGCGGGGCGCTGCTGCCGGTCACCCTGCGCAATCTGGAATCGCTGCTGCCCCTCGACGAAGAACACCCCGGCTCTGAGGCTCAGGAGATCGAGGCCGCACGCTCGGCCAACCGGTTGAGTGCCTTGTGGCAGACGATCCGGGATCGCTACTGGCCCCAGCCTGCCGAGGTGCGGGGACGGATGCTGCGGGTCAAGACTCCTCTGGAGTTCGTCACCTGGATGAAACGGGTCCAGGATGCGCGCCGCACGGTGACGGAAGAGGAAAAGGAGACCGCCAACCAAACCCTCCCGTCGCCCCATCGACCGGGCGAACACTCGGTTTTCGAGAATCTCTCCTCTGACCAGGAAGCGCAACCGGAGCCGTTCTCGGTTCCCAAGCCGGGTGGCGGCAAGGCGTTCGAGGTGGTTGGCATTCCGCTGCCCGGTCCCGGCTATTATGTGGTGGAGGTGGCCAGCGACCGGCTGGGGGCAGCCCTGCATGGCGAGGCCAGGCCCTATTATGTCCCGACCACGGTGCTGGTCACCAATCTGGCAGCCCACCTCAAACGGGGACAATCCTCCTCCCTGGTCTGGGTGACCACCCTGGATGAGGGCAAACCGGTGGCGGACGCCCAGGTGACGATCACCGATTGCGCAGGCGCGCTCATCCACGCAGCAAAGACCGATGCCGAAGGGATCGTGCGGTTGCCGGACGCCATGCCGATCGGCAAAAACAGCCCGGCGTGCGATACCGAAACCGGTTCCACCTGGATTGTCAGCGTTCAATCCGGTGCAGATGCCACCTTCACCCTCTCTTCGTGGGATGCCGGGATTCAACCGTATCAGTTCAATCTGCCCCTTGCCGAGATGACCCGCGCCGATGCGCTCTTTGCCACCGTTTTCGACCGCACCCTGCTGCGGGCGGGCGAGACCGTCTCGATGAAACATCTGGCCCGCACGCCCTCGGCTCAGGGATTCGAACCGCCGGGTCCGCTCGATCGACCCGGACAGCTCCGCATCCGTCATCTTGGCAGCGATCAGGTGTATGCCACGCTTCCCCTGGAGTGGGACGAGGGTGGCGTGGCCGTGCAACGCTGGCCAATTCCCAGGGAGGCCAAGTCCGGCAACTACGCGGTCGAAATGTTTTATCCTGATGCTCCGGACCGCTTCTCCCCATCCTCGGGTCAGTTCCGGGTGGATGCCTTCCGGGTGCCCACCATGAAGGCCACCCTGGCGCAGCAACCCGACGATCCAGCAGAACCGGGTCGGGTCGGGTTCGATCTTCAGGTCCAGTATCTCTCCGGTGGCGCAGCCGGGCAGTTGCCGGTGCAGGTGCGCGGCATGCTGCAACCCAAGCGAATCACGTTCGAGGACTACGAAGGGTTTCATTTTGCCAACGGCGCGGTCCGGGAAGGGGTCGTGGCACCAGGGGATCGCGATTCCTCCGATGGCGAGTCGGAGCATGGGAAAAAACGGCTCCTGCCGGTGCAATCCCTGACCCTGGACCATGGAGGCGGTGGCCGGGTGGTGTTCTCCGGACTGGAACCCCCGCTCACGCCGCAAACCCTGCTGGCCGAAATGGAGTTCCAGGATGCCAATGGCGAACGGGTGACCGCCGCCACCCAGGTGACCCGGCTTCCCTCCGACATTCTGTTGGGCATCAAACCCGACCGCTGGCGGCAGGACGCGCAGTTGAAATTCCAGGTGGTGGCCCTGAATCCCGATGGCAAACCTTTGGCCAAGGTTCCGGTGACGGTGGAGTTGTTGGAGCACCAGACCTTTTCCCACCGCAAACGGCTGATCGGGGGCTATTACGAGTATGTCCACCACAACGAGATCAAACGGCTCGCCGAATTCTGCTCCGGCATCACCGATGCCCAGGGGTTGATTGACTGCGAAGGCTCCTCTCCGGTGGAAGGGGAGGTGCTCTTGCAAGCCAGGGCGACCGATGGGAAAAATCAGGCCAGCTTTGCCCATGCCTCGGTCTGGATCTACAAGAATGAACAGACCTGGTTCGAGGTGGAACACCACAACCGCATGGATCTGATTCCCGAAAAGAACACCTACGAACCCGGAGAAGAGGCGGTGTTGCAATTGCGCATGCCGTTCCGGGAGGCCACGGTGCTGATCACGGTGGAGCGGGAAGGGATTCTGGACCATTTCATCCGTCCGGTCACGGGCGACAATCCGACGGTGCGGGTGCCGATTCGCGGTCACTTTGCCCCGAATGTCTTCATTTCGGCCATGGCGATCCGGGGTCGGGTGTCCGGCGTGGAGCCGACCGCGTTGATCGATCTGGGCAAGCCTGCCTTTCGACTCGGCTATGCCCGCCTCAAGGTGGGCTGGAAGGCCCATGAACTGGCGGTCAAGGTGACCACCGATCAGGCAGTCTGCAAGGTGCGGGATACGGTCACGGCCACGATTCAGGTGGCTCCGCCGACCGGTCGTGCGCTGCCCGGAGATGCCGAAGTGGCGGTGGCCGTGGTGGATGAGGGGTTGCTGGAACTCAAACCCAACGACTCCTGGAACCTGCTGGCCGCCATGATGCAAAAACGTTCGATCCAGGTCGAAACCAGCACCGCCCTGGAACAGGTGATCGGGCGGCGTCACTTTGGACGCAAATCGTTCAGCCCTGGCGGCAGCGGCGGACGCCTGAAGATGGAACGGCAACTGCTCGATACCCTGCTGCTCTGGCAGGGGCGGGTCAAACTGGATGCCCAGGGGCGCGCCCAGGTGACGATACCGGTCAATGATCAGCTCACCTCGTTCCGGGTGGTGGCGGTGGCCCATGCGGGTGCGGATCTGTTCGGAACCGGAGAGACCGCGTTCCGCACCGCCCAGGATCTGATTCTCCACTCCGCCCTGCCCCCCGTGGTGCGGGAGCAGGATCGCTTTCTGGCCGGATTCACGGTGCGCAACAGCAGCAATCGTCCCCTGACCGTCCAGGTGCAGGCCACCCTCTTGGCGCAGGCGTCACCGGGTCTCTCCTCCTCTGCGGATCTGCCCACTCTGGCTCCGCTCTCCATGACCCTGGAGCCGGGTGCCAGCCATGTGGCCCGTTGGGAGATCACCGTGCCTGTGGGGCTTCGTCAACTCTCCTGGGAGGTGGCGGCCACGGCGGATGGAGCAGAGGATCGCCTCGCCGTCTCCCAGGAGGTGACCCCGGTCCATCCGGTCGGCGTGGTGCAGGCCACCTTGCAACAGACCGGGGAGAAACTGGAATTCCCGGTGCGTCCGCCCGTCGATGCCCTGCCCAATCGGGGCGGAATCCGGCTGGTGGTGCAGGACCGATTGACCTGGGATCTCGCCGGCGTGCGGGAGTACATGGCCGCCTATCCCTATTCCTGTCTGGAGCAGCGGCTCTCCAAGGCGATTGCCACGCAGGATGCCGAGAGTTGGGAACGTCTGAGTGCCGCCCTGCCCACCTATCTGGATGGCGATGGACTGGCCAAATTCTTTCCCCGTCTCGATCAGGGCAGCGACAGCCTGACCAGCTATCTGTTGGCCATCAGCCATGAGAACGGCTGGTCGATCCCGGACGAACCCCGCAAGAAGATGATCGAGGGGTTGCAGAAATTCGTGCAGGGCAAAATTGCTCGTCGCTCCCCGTTGCCGGCGGCGGATCTCAATCTGCGCAAGCTGGCGGCGCTGGAGGCGATCTCCCGGTATCAGACCGTTGCCAACGAAGCCATCAGTCCGCTTACCATCGAGCCGCGTCACTGGCCTACCTCGGGGGTGATCGACTGGTTGAATCTCCTCAACCGCACCCCCAAACTGCCGGATCGGGGCAAGCGGATCCAGGATGCGCTGCAAAATCTGCGCAATCGGGTGCAATGGCAGGGCACCACGGTTGCGCTTGCCAATGAACAGCACGACGCCATGTGGTGGCTGCTGGTCTCGGGCGAAACCAATCTGCACCGTTTGCTTCTGGGGGTGCTCAACGAATCCTCCTGGAAAGAGGATCTGCCCAGGCTGGTGCGCGGCATGCTCGCCCGGCAGGTCAAAGGGCATTGGGCCTCGACGCCGGCCAATGCCTGGGGCGTGGTGGCCCTGAAGCAGGCTGCCCGGAAACTCGATGCCGTGGCCGTCACCGGTGTCAGCAAAGCCGAACTGGCAGGCAGTGCGCAGACCCTGGAGTGGTCATCCGCACCGCATGGCGACATTCTGGACTTCCCCTGGCCCGCCACCCCGGAGCCGCAGAAACTGCTGTTCGACCATCAAGGCACCGGCAAACCATGGGTGACGGTGCAAAGCCGGGCCGCCATTCCGCTCAAGCAACCCATGACCAACGGCTATCGCCTCTCCCGCACCGTGACGCCGGTGGCTCGCAAAACCGAAGGGGTCTGGAGCCAGGGGGATGTGATCCGGGTGCGGCTGGAGTTCGAGGCCGACAGCGACATGGGCTGGGTGGTGGTCATCGATCCGATCCCGACCGGCAGTGCGATTCTCGGCTCGGGGTTGGGTCGGGATTCGGCCATCCTCGACCAGACTGGAAAAGGATCGGAGGCGAAAACGCGCCGTCCCTCGTTTGAAGAGCGCCGTTTCGATGCCTTTGTGGCCTATTACGAATGGCTGCCCAGAGGGCAGTGGAGCGTGGAATACACGGTGCGTTTGAACAATCCGGGCCAGTTCATCCTGCCAGCCAGCCGGGTGGAGGCGATGTATCTGCCGGATTTGTTCGGAGCCGTGCCAGTGGAACCGATCACCGTGCAACCATGAACCGGATGCGCTGGCGCTGGCTGTTTGGCGGCGTGCTGGTTGTTGGGTTGGTGTTGGTTGGTTGGAACGTGCTGCGACCCGCAACGACCGGAACGCGCTCTTTTGCCGAAGTGCGGGAGGGTTTTGCCAGCAGCGATGGCTGGCTGCTGGATCGTCACGGCGACCCGTTGCAGGCGCTGCGGGTCAATGCCCAGGGGCGACGGCTGGAGTGGAGCGCCTTGGAGGAGGTTTCGCCAGCTTTGACCCGCATGGTGCTGCTGGCCGAGGATCAGACCTTTTTCGATCATGGCGGGGTGGCCTGGTCTGCCGTGCTCGGCACGTTGCGGGATCGGCTGTTCACCGGGGTGCGCCGGGGGGCCAGCACCGTGACCATGCAACTGGCCGGATTGCTCGATCCCGGTCTGCGTCCGGCGCGTGGCCGGCGCGACTGGCCGCAGAAATGGGCGCAGATGGAGGCGGCCTGGGCCTTGGAGGCCGCCTGGAGCAAAAGGCAGATTTTCGAAGCCTATCTGAATCTGGTGTCGTTCCGGGGGGAGTTGCAGGGGATCGGGGCAGCCAGCCGCAGCCTGTTCGCCAAACTCCCCTCCGGGTTGACCACCTCCGAGGCGCTGCTGCTGACGGCGCTGATTCCGGCGCCCAATGGCGCTGCCGACCGGACCGCCCAGCGGGCCTGCGCCCTGGCCCGCCGTCACGCGCCGGAAATCCCCTGCGCCACCCTGGAAGCACTGGCCCAGCGGCTGCTGCGCGGTCGTCCGCCGCCGATCCGACAGGCCGAATCCTGGGCGCCCCATCTGGCCCACAGGCTGTTGGAACCCCTGCAATCCGGTCGCACGCAGGTGCCACTCCGTTCCACGCTCGATGCTCCCCTGCAACGCTTTGCCAATACGGTCCTGAATCAGCATTTGCAGCAGTTGCAGGAAAACCAGGTGCGCAACGGGGCCGTGCTGGTGGCGGACAATGCCAGCGGCGAGGTGCTGGCCTATGTGGGCGGAGGCAGCAACCATCCCGCCACCCGCTATGTGGATGGGGTGCAGGCCCTGAGGCAGGCGGGATCGACCCTCAAGCCTTTTTTGTACCAGTTGGCGCTGGAACAGAGGCTGCTCACTGCGGCTTCGTTGCTGGACGACTCTCCGGTGGAGCTGGCCACCCCCACGGGAATCTATGTTCCCAGGAATTATGATCATGCCTTCAAGGGATGGGTCACGGCCCGGACCGCTTTGGCCTCCTCCCTCAATGTTCCGGCGGTGCGCACTCTGCTGTTGACCGGATTGCCTCCCTTTGTCCAGCGGTTGCGGCAACTGGGCTATGGGCAGGTTCAGCAGGAGGGCGATTATTATGGTTATGCCCTGGCGTTGGGATCGGTGGAGGTGACCCTCTGGCAACAGGTGGCGGCCTATCGCACCCTGGCCAGGGGAGGGGTTTACGCGCCGTTGCGGCTGCGACCGGATGAACCCGGCGCCGCAGATCAGCGGGTGACATCTGCGGCATCGGCTTTTCTGGTTGCCGACATGCTCGCCGATCCGGTGGCCCGCAGCCTGACCTTTGGCCTCAACAATCCCCTGGGCACACCGTTCTGGAGCGCGGTCAAGACCGGCACCAGCAAACAGATGCGCGACAACTGGTGTATCGGCTTCAGCAATCGCTACACGGTCGGGGTGTGGGTGGGCAATTTCGACGGTCAACCGATGCGGGAGGTTTCGGGCGTTTCCGGAGCTGCGCAGATCTGGCAGGAGTTGATGCTTTATTTGCATCCGCCGGGTCTTCAGACCCCCCTGCATCCACCCACGCCGCCCGCCGGGGTGGTGCAGGTGGCCACCACCTTTCATCCCCCCCTGGAGCCACCCCGCCAGGAGTGGTATCTGACCGGAACCGAACGAAGCGCAATCTTCCTGAACGATCCCGCCGCCCGTCCACCCCGGATCCTCGAACCCGGTGACGGCACCATTCTGGCCCTGGATCCGGATATCCCTGCCGGTCATCAACGGCTTTTTCCCCGCATGGAACCGCTGTTGCCCCGCCACCACTGGCGCATGGATGGCGCGCCGCTTCCGGATGAGGCGAACGGCTGGTCCTTGCGTCCCGGTCCGCATCGTCTGGAGTTGCTGGATGAACAGGAGACCGTCGTGGCCGTGACCCGTTTTCAGGTCAGAGGCAATGCGTCTTCCAGACCGTGAGCGCCGCTCCCCAACCGGCGCGCGCGCCGCAGGCAATGCTTTGGGATCACGGCTTCCTGATTTCTGCGTGGTTCAGGCATTGACCGCACTGCTGATCGACGAAATGAAACATAAAGTTTTGATGGCCAACAGCGAGGGGTTGGTCTGCGGTTGAGATGTCGTCATTCTACAAGTTTCATCGCTCCCCCGGCAATCCGGCACCTGGATACTGCCCTCACTTGAAAAATATAATCTTAAAAATGGATTGCTTTTCTATTCCTTGGCGTGATACCCTATAAATCAATTTTACAGAGATAAAATGTCAATTCTACCCCCCTATTCAAAACTATAAAAACATCGCATGGGAGATCCGGTTGTGAGTGATTTTGCCCCTCTGCCCCCAGGCGTCAGCACCCTTGACCTCTCTGCACTCACCGGCCATAACGGCTTCCGACTCGATGGAGCCTCAAGCCAGGATTCCTGCGGTGCGAGGGTCAGCAGCGCCGGGGATATCAATGGCGATGGCTTCGATGACCTCATCATCGGGGCGCGCCAGGCGGGCGGCGATACCAATCCCGGGGCGAGCTATGTGGTGTTCGGCAAAAGCTCCGATTTCGCAGCCACCCTGGATCTTTCCACCCTGGATGGCAGCAACGGCTTCCGCCTGGATGGCGTCGGCAATGGGGACCAGAGCGGCAATGCGGTACGCGACGCCGGGGATGTCAATGGCGACGGCTTCGATGACCTCATCATCGGGGCTTACTTGGCCGATGTGGGCGGCTGGACTTCCGGGGCGAGCTATGTGGTGTTCGGCAAGTCTGGCGGCTTTGCCTCCTCCCTCAACCTCTCCACCCTGAATGGCAGCAACGGCTTCCGCCTCGATGGCGTGGCGGCTTATGATGGCAGCGGTCGCTCGGTGAGCAGTGCCGGAGATGTCAATGGCGATGGCTTCGACGACCTCATCGTCGGTGCCGCCGGAGCCAATACGGACGATACCGGGGCAAGCTATGTGGTGTTCGGCCAGGCTTCCGGTTTCGCGTCCACCCTGGATCTTTCCACCCTGAATGGCAGCAATGGCTTCCGCCTCGATGGCGTCTCCGCTGGAAGTGGTAACGGCGGAGCGGTGAGCAGCGCCGGGGATGTCAATGGCGATGGCCTCCATGACCTCCTGGTCGGGGCGCAGGGTGCCGGCGTGGGCGGCACCTATTCCGGGGCGAGCTATGTGGTGTTCGGCCAAACCTCGGGCTTCGCAGCCTCCCTCGACCTCTCCACCCTGGATGGCAGCAACGGCTTCCGCCTGGATGGCGTGGGCGGTTATGATCGGAGCGGCAGTGCGTTGAGCAGCGCCGGAGATGTCAATGGGGATGGTTTCGATGATTTCATTATTGGGGCTTGGGCTGCCACCGTGGGTGTCAGCAGACCAGGGGCGAGCTATGTGGTCTTTGGCAAGGCGTCCGGTTTTGCATCCATCCTGGACCTCTCCACCCTGAATGGCAGCAACGGTTTCCGCCTGGCTGGCTTTGCTGGAAATGACCAGAGCGGACGGTCGGTGCGCGGCGCCGGGGATGTCAATGGCGATGGCTTCGACGACCTGATCATCGGTTCTCCTGGGACCAACGTGTCGGCCAATGGCTCTACCTTCTATGATGCCGGGGTGAGCTATGTGCTGTTCGGCCAAGCCTCCGCTTTCGCCTCCTCCCTGAACCTCTCCACCCTGAATGGCACCAACGGCTTCCGCCTGAACGGCGCCAACGGGGTGGACCTGAGCGGCGAATCCGTGAGCAGTGCCGGGGATGTCAATGGCGATGGCTTCGACGATCTCATCGTCGGGGCTCCCTGGGCCGATGTGGGCGGCGACGAATCCGGGGCGAGCTATGTGGTGTTCGGCGGCAATTATACCAATCTCTCCACCGCTGCCCAAAGCTGTGTCGGCACCACCGGCACCGACACCCTGCGGGGTGGCCTGGGAGACGACATCCTGGTGGGCAATGGCGGTGCGGATCTCCTCATCGGCGGTCATGGCGATGATACGCTGACGATCCCAGACGGCAATTTCCTCAGGCTGGATGCCGGGGGTGGCCAGGATACCCTGCGTTTGGTCGGGGAGGGTATGACCCTGGACCTGACCGACAGTTCCCTCCGCAACCGGGTGCAAGGGATCGAAATCATCGACCTGCAAGCAGGCAGTGGCAGCCATACCCTGATCCTCGATTTTCAGCAGGTCAGCCAGCTGCTGGCCCAGGGCACCACCTTGCGGGTCATGGGCGATGCAGAGGATCTGGTGGACCTGGGCTCTGGATGGACCCTCCAGGGGCAGCAAACCATCGGCGGCGAGCTTTACAACCAGTTTGTCCAGTATGGCAGCACGCTCCTGCTGGATGCGGATACAGCCTCCATCTACCTGGCCACCCTCTCCGCCCCGGATTTCTCTGCTGGGGATGACACCGGCGCTTCCGACAGTGACGACATCACCCGCAACACCTCCGGACTCACCCTCTCGGGCATAGGGCAGGCCCTGGCGACAGTAACGCTGTTCGATGACGCCAATGGCAACGATACCCTGGATGCGGGTGAACTCCTGGGCCATGCCGCAGTCTCCGACAACCGATGGAGCCTGGATGTTTCCCTGGCCCTGGGCACCTACGCCATCAAGGCCTTCCAGGGCATCGACAATACCAGCAGCCCGGTTTCCGTTCCCCTTACCCTCACCATCATCCCCGACATCGCCCCCCTGGTGGCCAACCCCATTCCTGACCAGGTGATCAACAATACGGGGAGAAATTTCAGCTATATCATCCCCGCCAACACCTTCTCGGACGAAGAGCGGGATGCTCTCACCTACAGTGCCTTGCTCGCCACTGGCAATTCTCTGCCCTGGTGGCTCACCCTGAACGGGAACATCTTTTTGGGCACGGCCCCCGAAAATACCTGCGAATCCTTATCCGTACATGTCATCGCCGATGACGGCTACGGGGGCACGGTGACGGACGACTTCGACTTCACCGTCGATACCATTGCCCCCACGGGTTCTCTCACCCTTCCCGACGACGGGATTTTCGATAGCGATCTGTCCAGCTTTGTCGGCACGGCTGGTGATGTGGGAATGGGGGTGCGGCAGGTTGCAACGACGATTCAAAACCAGGCCGGCCAATACCTGGGACTTCAGGGTTATGTCCTGAAATGGCAAACCGCTCCGTTCTTTTTTACGGCCAGCAGTGAGAATGGCTGGAACGACTGGTCCCTGGAGCTGGGAAGCCTGTTTCCTTCGGGCCGACTTTACACTGCCACCACCCGAGTCATCGATCAGGCAGGCAATGTCACCCTCACCCCCACCGACTTTGGCGTCACGGAAAGCGGTGATCCCTACGCCACCCGCATCGTGCTGGAGCAGAGTCTCTATACCCGCAATCCGGGCCAGAGCCTGACCCTGAACGGCCAACTGCTGCAGAACGAAGGGGTGGCCCTGAACCGCGTCGGCCTGGAGGTGATGCTCACCATCACCGTTCCCGACACGCCGATTCGCACGGTCACGACCACCACCACGGACAGCACCGGTCATTTCTCCTTTGTCGATCTGGACGGCTTGGTCAGTGATGCCCTGCTGGAGGTGACGGCCTCCGGTTCTCTGATGCTCGCCCCGCCCACCCCGGCCCAGGCCGATCTCCATCTGGGAGAGCCTGCGGGCTATGCCATTCTGGTCCAGGGGGAGTTGGATACCAATTCCGGCACTCCGGAAGGGATCGAGGCCCATAAACGCACCACCAACCGCATCTACGAAACCCTGCTCCGGCGCGGCTTTTCCACGGAAAACATTCAATATTTCAATTACGACACCCACACCCTCGGACCGGCCCCAACCTCGGACAATCCGGCAGATTACCGCAACCTGCCTGGCGTTGCGCCCAATCCTCCGACCCTGGCGAGTCTGCAAGAGGCTATCGAAAACTGGGCCTACGACCGTCTGATCGCTCAACCCGCCCCTCTGTATGTGATCCTGGTGGACCACGGCAGTCGGGAGACCTTTTACCTGGGGCCGGACGAGCAACTGACCGCAGCCAGCCTGGCTGCCTGGATGAACCGGCTCGACAGCCGTCTCGGCTCCGAGAGTGCCGGTGCAGCGGGTCAACTCGCCCTGGCCCAGCAACAGATGATGATTCTCGGGGCCTGTTATTCCGGCAGCTTCATCGATGCACTCTCCCGACCTGGACGCACCCTGATCACCACAGCCAGCGCCAACGAAAAATCCCACCGGGGCGCGCCTGAGAGCGATGGCATTCAGGTGGGAGAGTTGTTCTTGCAACATTTTTTTCAATTCCTGGGAGCCGGAGCAAGCTTCCACACCGCTTTCACCCAGGCCACCGAACTGACCGAAAACGATCCGGTGGTGCTGGCCAATGCCGACAACAGCCGTTTCAACACCCCGGAACAGCGGGTGCAGGAGTGGCTGACCGACCGTTCCGGCCAACACCCGCTGCTCGATGACAACGGGGATGGCGCAGGCAGCAATGCACTCTCCACCACCCACGATCAGGATGGCGCTGCGGCTGCGGCGCTCCATTTGGGCTTCACCCGCTCCAGCCTGACCAACTCCCTGCTCGATCCGGTCCAGATCGCAGCCGTCACCCCGTCTCAACAGATTCTCTCCGGTGCCACGCTCACCTTGTGGGCCACGGAGAGTACACCGGATGGCCGATTCGAGGCCTCCCAGGGCCATGTCACCGTGGTCGTACCCGGAGTCGATCCTGCCGATGGGGAAACCCCCTATCAGGTGAGCCTCGATCTGCCCCGCAGCGCACTGACCCGGGGGACGAATGGACGTTGGGAGATTGCCAGCACTGCCATTACCGGTTTTCGCGGCTTCACTGCACCCGGCCACTACCAGTTTCAGTTCACCCTGCAGGATGGCGAATCCGACCAACTCTCCACCCCGCGCGTGGCCCATCTGTATGTCAATCAGGCCGGCAACCACAATCCGGCTTCACCGCTTCCGGAAACCACCAGCCGGGTGGAGGCCATCGGGTTGTTCAACTGGTCGGATGTCACGGATCCGGATGGAGACCGGGTGCGCTATACCCTGGTGATCGCCCGTGATTCGGCTTTCACCCAGGAACTCTACCGTCAGGAGAGCCTGGAAACCTCCCTGGCTTTGGTGAATTTCCAGGATCTGCTCGCCCAGGGGGAGTACTGGTGGCGAATCGAGGCCAGCGATCCTTATGGCGGCGTGGCGATCAGCGATCCGCAGAACTTTACTCTGGTTTTTCCGAATGATCTGCCAGCTATTCTTTATGGAATTCTCTACAGCAATCAGGATTATGCCGCTCTCCAGTCTGCCATGATCACCCTCAACCAGCGCACCCTCTCCCCGGAAAAGGATGGCACCCTCACGCTTTTGTTGCCCGGCCACGAGACCACCCGGATCACCGTGACCCAACCGGGATTTCGCGAGCGCACCCTGACCGTGACTCCGGATGGTCCGGGCACGGTGGTGCGCCAGTGGATCGGGCTGACGCCTGAGAGTACCCCTTCCACGCCGGACAACCCGCCACCGCCTGTGCCAGATCCGGTTACGCCACCCGTGATTCCTGCGGTCCAACCGGCACCAGAGCCGGTGATTCAACCCTGGCCTGATTTGCCCCTGGGCCGTTTTCTGGCCGGAACCACCGGCAACGACACCCTGACGGCCCGGACGGGAATCGATGTTCTGGTGGGGTATCAGGGGGATGACACCTACATCGTGGATCGGGTTGATCTTGATCTCAAGGAGCGGGTCGGCGAGGGGGTTGATACGGTTCAGAGTTTCCGCTCCTGGAGACTTGGTGCGCAGTTGGAAAACCTCGTGCTGATCGGGCCGGACGCGCGTGAAGGAACCGGCAACAGTCTGGCCAACCGGATCACCGGTAACGAGGCGGACAATAGGCTGGATGGCGCTTTTGGGGCCGATACCCTGATTGGCGGCAGCGGGGATGATCACTATCGGGTCGATGATCTGCGGGATCGGGTGATCGAGCGCAGCAGCGAGGGGGTGGATCGGATCGTCAGTTCGGTATCGTTTATGCTTCCGGCCCAGGTGGAGCAGTTGATGCTCACGGGCACAGCCCCGCTGCAGGGAACCGGCAATGAACTGGCCAATCTCCTGATCGGCAATGCCGGTGCCAACCGTCTGAGTGGCGGTGCGGGGGATGATCTTTATTATGTGGGTGCCGGGGATGCGATCTTTGAAAATCCAGGCGAGGGGATCGATCAGGTCAGAACCGCTGGAAGTTGGACCCTGGGCGACCATCTGGAGAATCTGACTTTGATCGGCACCAACCCGACCCACGCCATCGGCAACCGGGGCGACAATCGCCTGATCGGCAACCGCAGCGACAACCTTCTGGATGGGGAGGCTGGGGCCGATATCCTGATAGGTGGCGCAGGGGATGATCTCTACCGGGTGGAGGATCCCCGTGATCGGGTGATCGAGCGCGCTGACCAGGGGAACGATCTGGTGATGAGTTCGATCTCTTGCACTCTGCCCGCCCAGGTGGAGAAGCTGACCCTGACCGGCACCAACCCGATCTCCGGTACGGGCAACCGGTTGGCCAATCATCTGATCGGCAATGGTGCGGCCAACATTCTGAGTGGCGGGGCCGGGGATGATCTTTATGAAGTGGATGCCGGGGATACCGTGATCGAGGGGCGCAACCAGGGGAGCGATACCGTCTCAAGCCGCGCGACCTGGCAGCTCGGAGCCAATCTGGAACAGCTCATTCTGACCGGCAGTGCAGCCATCAACGGTTTTGGCAATGATCTGGCCAACACCCTCACCGGCAACAGCGGGGATAATCTTTTGGATGGCGGCGGAGGGGCGGATCTGCTGACGGGTGGCCTGGGGAATGATCGCTTGCAGGGCGGTGTCGGAGCGGATTGGCTCACTGGCGGTCCGGGAGCGGACCGGTTTCAATGGCATGACCCCTCGGAAGGCGGGGATACCCTGACCGACTTCAACCCGCGTCAGGGGGATCGATTGGGTTTCTTCAGCCCCAATTTTGGCGATCTGTCAGTGGGGCAAGTCGCCTCCGATCGGTTTCTGGCCAGTGTTACAGCTCTGCCTACGACACCGCTTCAGCGTTTTCTTTTCAACACCCGCACCCGCACGCTGCACTATGATCCGGATGGTATTGGCCCCATGACAGCTTCCCTTTTGGTCACGCTGCATCCCGGTGCAACTCTTTCTCATCATTATCTGCTGATGGTCTCGGAGTGAGCAGGCACGTTCACCGGATATTTTACCGTGGAACTCCCGCCTGGGAGGTCCACGGTTGGGGGGTGAGGGAATTATCTCCCCATCATGCAAGTTTGATGGATCAGGCGCGCTGCTCCTGATCAAGGTCGTGGTCGGCATGCAGTTGACCCAGGGCCACGGCTCCGGAATGCGGTCCCATGCGACTCCTGGCCCAATCCAGATATTGCTGGCGAAACGCCGCTCTTTTTTTCAACAGGGCCATCAAGTCACAACGTCCGCCCAATCTGCCTTCCGTGGGTTCAAAGTGCCAAATCTGGCCACCATCCCCCATGGGTCGGTAGGGATAGGCGATACACTCGGAGGGTTTGACCGACTGAATCCCGCAACGGCAGAGATCGTTTTCCACCTCCAGATGGGCGCAGGCATGACGTACCCAGCCTTGTTCTCCCGCAGCGGCGCGTGCGATTTCCGGGGTGTCGTGCAGGGTGCGTGGTCCATCGATGGGATGGGCCAGATAGCGGAATCCAGCCTCCAGCACCAATCCCTGCCAGGCGGTCGGGGTGGTCGCCGGTACGGGTTGCTGATGATTTTCCAGGAAACGGGCGATCATGGCCCACTCTTCGACCCCGCACATCAATCCGTTTTCATCCAGACAGCACTCTCCGCAGTTGCCACAAATCTCTTGCAGGCGTGTTTCCATCGCCTCGGGGGTTACCTGGAGCGCCACATCCACCCAACCCGACGCCTCCCGATTGATCAGAAAGGGCGCCAGATCGTTCAGCGGCGGCGTGAGCGTTGGCAGCAGCCGTCCCGGATGGCGTTCGGCCAGGGAGCGTGGCAGCATCACCATGGCAGGCGGCTCGTTCGGGAGCTGGTTCATGCGGCTGAAGGCCCGGTCATAGGCCAGGATTTCCTGCAATCCGACCAGATCGCTGTTCCGGGCAAAGCGGGCGCATACGGCATGGCCCCGCTCGATCCACAACTCCGTCGGTTCCGGAAAGGAAGCATCGGTGACCATCTCATCCGGCACCGGCGTTTCCAACAGGCAGTCGGTCCAGGATGCGGCGCGCCATTGGCAGACCCAGTGCAGAAAATTTGGGAAGAACCATTCACACAGCCGGATCAGATAGGCCACGAACAGATAGCGGGCGCGGGGCAGTTCGGTGTTGGAAAAATAGTGCATGTGGGGGAACAGCACGGGATCTTGCTGGAGTTGGGCCAGTTCGGTTGGCGAGCAGCGTTGGTCCAGGTCGTTGAAATCGGTGGGCATGCCGTCGAAGGCCAGCGGGGTTGCGGCCTGCACCAGGGTCGATCCGGCCAGAGGGGAGAGCAGATGGAGCTGCAACACCATCTCCTGTTGGCTCACCAGTCGGGCGAAGACCTGCAAGGTTTCACGCAGATCCTCTTTGGTTTCATCGGGGAAACCGATGATGAACGAGGCGGTGACCTGAAGGCCGGATTGGCGGGTCAATGCCAGATTGTCCACGGCGCGGCCCACACGCAGATTCTTCTTGACGGCTTTTTGCATGCGCTGGGAACCGGTTTCGATGCCGAAGAAGATGCCCCGACACCCGGAACGTCGTAAATTTTCCAGCAGTTCGGCATCCACCTGATCGGGTCGGGCGCTGATGTTCCAGGCATAGGCGCGGGGGTGGATGCGGATGGCGTCGCAAAACTCCAGGATCTTGCGTCGATTGGTGGTGAAGGAGTCTTCGATGAGATCAAAGGTGCGCGTCCCGTAGAGGGTGTGCAGTTGATCCATCTCGGCCAGGATCCGTTCCGGACTTTTGGCCCGGAAGCGGCGCGAGAAGTACTGATTGGTGGAGCAATAGGTGCAGGCAAAGGGACAGCCGCGTCCGGTTTCCAGCGGAACGCTCAAGCCCGACGGCGGGTAGAGGTCAAAGGCGGGCCAGGGAAGGCGGTCCAGTTCCATGAGCAGGGGTGCGGTGGGATTTTCCTGGATGGCGTCATGCTGGCGGTAGACCAGTCCGGGAATTTCGGACCAGGGCAGGCCATCGAGAAAGGCGCTCCATCCGGCCTCGGCCTCGCCCCGGAAAATCAGATCCACATAGGCATGGCGCTCCAGCAGGGGGACGGCCACGGCGGTGGCCTGCGGTCCGCCCATGATCACCGTGACCTGTGGATGAAGGGCTTTGACTCTGGCGGCCAGTTGCAACGAGCGGTGAAAGGTGGAGCAGAGGGTGCTGAATCCCACAATCCGGCTTGCGGCCAGGTGGTGGATGAACGCCTCTTCGTCCTGGGGTGCGGGAAGATCCTGCACAGCCACCTCCCAGCCCCGTTCACGGGCCAACGTGGCCAGAGTCAACACCCCAACGGGCATCAGTTCCATCTCTCGGGTCAAATAGGTCACAAAGGTCACAGTGTTCATGGCGACGATCATGAGATGAGGTGAGTGGCTTTCCAGCGTTGTGCGAACCGCCTTCGCTTCGGGAGGTGTTGTTTGTCAATCGGGTTCAGGGGGCCATGCAGGGTTTCTGAACCGGATACAGTTTAATCATCGCCATTATGATTGTCAAGGTCAGGAATAAACTGAAATACCGTGATGTTTCAGACCCTCTGGTCCTGAAGGCCTGATTCAGGGCTTTCGCATTGCGAAACAGCAGGAATTCGCGTTGTCTTGAATTATTATACTCTCTTCCAGGGAAATCGGTAATTCGATGGTTTTGATGCTATGGCCCTTTTTGACCTTCTTTCTTCGTAATCTCTGCGGCGCCGGTTCGTGATCGGACGGAGTTCCGGATCAGGAAACGGAGCCTGATCTGTCGTCCTGGAATTTTCAAGAAGATTCGTCAAACAAGGAGCTTTTCATGAGTCAACAGAAACGGACGAAGACCGGCAAGCTGGCAAACAACGAAGCGTGAGCTGTTTCAGGTGTGGCATTTTTTCTGGAGGTGTTCTCATGCAAACACTGCACCCCGACAGGCATTGCCTTGGCATCGTGCATGCTCTTCTTATGGCCCATGGCCTGGTTCGTGAATGAAATGGAGGGCGGTCAGGAGAAACGGCACGAATCCTTTCTTCGGGTTGATACGCGTCGTCACTCGGAGGTCATCCCCCGGTGATTCCCGAGGAGGTGTGGATAAACGATGAGTCCGATGGTTGAGGGCCAGGGGAGTTCCGTGCTGATCGTGCTGATCGAGGACGAACCGCAAATCCGTCGGTTTGTCCGTTCCGCTTTGGAGTTGGAGCCGTATCAGGTGATCGAGGCCGAGGCGGGGAAACGGGGGTTGATCGAGGTCGGCACCCGGCGGCCTGATCTGGTTGTTCTGGATCTCGGATTCTCACAGAGTCGGGCGTGGGGTATCGATTGCTTGTGTCATAAACGTTAAAAAATATGCGCGCAACCGCCACTGAAAAAAAGAGGGGGTCTGGGGGATGCGTCCCCCAGACCCCCTCTCTGCTTTCAACGATCTTCATTGACCCGAAAAGTCACCAGCCGGTCAACTGAGCTTGCCGCAACAATATTTATATTTCTTGTCGCTGCCGCACGGGCAGGGAGCGTTGCGGCCCACCTTGTCGCTGTCGCGTCGGAAGGGAGTGTGGGGATCCTGGGACTCTTCGTCTCCCTCGTTATCGCCCTGCCAGGATCCGGCGCTGGGATGATTCATGGAGAGTTGACGGTCGCGCGCTGCGGCCCGTTCCGACTCCATGCGTTCCACCTCGTCGGGTTGCCGCACCTCGACCCGCGACAGCACTTCGATGGCTTCGGACTTGATCCGGGTCAACAGGTTGTCGAAGAGGGCGAAGGCTTCGCGTTTGTATTCGTTGAGCGGATCTTTCTGGGCATAGCCGCGCAGGTGGATCCCCTCTTTGAGATGGTCCATGTTCAACAGATGCTCTTTCCACAAGGTATCGAGCACCTGAAGCAGAATCGCTTTTTCCAGGTAGCGCATGAGCGGCGCGCCCATGTTCTCTTCGCGGGTCTGGTTGAAGGCGCTGATCTGTTCCCAGGCCCGTTCCCGCACCACGGCGGGGGTGACGCCGTTTTCGGCCTGCCATTCGGCCATGGGAAGCGCCACGCCGAACTGCCGCTGGATCGCGTCGGTGAACTCCTTGATTTTCCAGTCATCGGGATAGGATTCTCCCGGGATCGACTCTTCCAGCAGCATATCCAGCAGATCTTCGCGCATTCCCTGGGTGAAATCGACGATTTCGTCGGCTTCCATCAACTCCTTGCGCTGGTCATAGATCACCTTGCGCTGTTCGTTCATCACGTCATCGAATTTGAGCAGGTTCTTGCGGATGTCGAAGTTGCGGCCTTCGACCTTTTTCTGGGCCGACTCGATGGCCTTGTTGATCCAGGGATGGACAATGGCTTCGCCCTCCTGGAGTCCGAGTTTTTGCAGCATGCCATCCATGCGCTCCGAGCCGAAGATGCGCATCAGGTCATCCTGGAGCGACAGATAGAAGCGGCTGGAACCCGGATCCCCCTGCCGTCCGGCCCGTCCGCGCAACTGGTTGTCGATGCGGCGTGCTTCGTGGCGTTCGGTGCCGAGGATGTGCAAACCGCCTGCGGCCAGCACTTCCTGTTTTTCGGCAGCGCATTCGGCGCGGATTTTGGCCTCCAGCCGTTGTTGTTCCTCGGGCGTGGCGGTGGCCGGGATTTCCGATTGGATGCGCATCTCCACGTTGCCGCCCAACTGGATGTCCGTGCCCCGGCCTGCCATGTTGGTGGCAATGGTGATCGCCCCTTTGCGTCCGGCCTGGGAGACGATCATGGCCTCGCGTTCGTGCTGTTTGGCGTTCAGGACGTTGTGGGGAATCTTGAGCTGTTTCAGCCGTTTGGACAGCTCTTCGGATTTTTCGATGGAGATGGTGCCGACCAGAACCGGTTGGTTGCGCGCGCGGCAATCCTGGATCTCTTCGATGATGGCATTGATTTTTTCGGCCTGGGTGCGGAAAACCACGTCATCGGCATCCTTGCGGATCATGTCGCGGTTGGTGGGCACGATCACCACCTGGAGATTGTAAATCGATTGGAATTCCGAGGCTTCGGTATCGGCGGTGCCGGTCATGCCCGCCAGTTTGTTGTACATGCGGAAGAGGTTCTGGAAGGTGATCGAGGCCAGGGTTTGGGATTCGTTCTGGATGATCACCCCTTCCTTGGCTTCCAGGGCCTGATGGAGGCCATCGGAATAGCGTCGTCCCGGCATCATGCGACCGGTGAACTCGTCGATGATCACTACCTCGCCATCCTTGACGATGTAATCCTTGTCTTTTTCGAACATCACATGGGCGCGCAGGGCCTGATTGACGTGATGGACGATTTCGACGTTGTTGACATCGTAGAGTCCGCCATCGCGGATCACGCCCCGTTCCTTGAGAATCTGTTCGACCCGTTCGTTGCCCTCTTCGGTGAAGATCACGGTACGCGCTTTTTCGTCCAGGGTGAAGTCGGTATCCCGGGTCAAAAGCGGGATGATCCGATCCACCTTGTAGTATTTGTCGGTATTGTCGTCCGTGGGACCGGAGATGATCAGCGGGGTGCGGGCCTCGTCGATGAGGATCGAGTCCACTTCGTCCACGATGGCGAAGTTGAGCGGACGTTGGCACATTTCATCGAGCGCGAATTTCATGTTGTCGCGCAGGAAGTCGAAGCCGAATTCGTTATTGGTGCCATAGGTGATGTCGGCGCGATAGGCTTTGCGGCGTTCCTGGTCGTCGAGGCCGTGGATGATGACGCCGGTTTCCATGCCGAGGGCGGCATAGATGCGTCCCATCCAGGCGGCGTCGCGCTGGGCCAGATAGTCGTTGACCGTGACCAGGTGGGCGCCCAGACCCGACAGGGCATTGAGATAGAGGGGGAGGGTGGCGACCAGGGTTTTGCCTTCCCCGGTTTTCATCTCCGAGATTTTGCCCTGATGGAGCACGATGCCGCCCAGCAGTTGCACATCGAAATGGCGCATGCCGGTGACCCGTTTGCTTGCCTCGCGGACGGCGGCAAAGGCTTCGGGCAACAGGTCGTCCAGGGGGGTCCCATCGGCCAGACGCTGTTTGAACTGATCGGTTTTTCCCCGGAGTTCATCGGCGCTCAGTCGTTCGAACTCAGGCTCCAGGGCGTTGATTTTTTGGATCAAGGGATTCAGCGTTTTCAGATAGCGGTCATTGCTGGATCCGAACAGCTTGCGGGCGATGGCACCAAACATGGAACGGGCATCCTTCAAGTAAAGAAGACGGCGACTTCCTGGAAAAATCCCATGAATCTAACATGCCTCCGGCAATATGGCAACCCGGAGTCGCGAAATTTCGCGGGAAAACGCCTGCCAGATCATGCTGGCATCAGCCAGCGGTCGCCGAAATCCTTTTGCACTCGATTTGAACGAAGCGGATGAAATCATCCGTAATTTTCGAGATGATGCGGTGTTTGTCCATGACCAGATTGATTTGTCGCGCCAGAGTTCCTTCGCCAAGATGTCGCACCTCCAAGGATCTCAATGATCTCTCTTTTTGCAGGGCCATCCTGGAAACAATGCTGAATCCAATGCCAGCCTCTACGGCGCTTTTGATCGATTCCGTGGTTCCAACCTCAAGAATAATTTTCATGTCATGATATTGAATGTCAAATCGTTGCAAAAACGCCGCAATCACGGCGCGCGTTCCGGATCCCTCCTCACGGGAGATGAATGGGTAGTGCGGCAAATGCGTCACGGAGATTTCCGACAAAGAGGCCAGTGGATGACGCGGAGGCAGGATCAGAACCAGTTCATCGATCATGCATGGAACGACCTCGACCTTTTCTTCATCCACCGGTCCTTCCACCATGCCGATATCGATGGTCACGTCTTCCAGTTTGCGCAGGACCATCCCGGTGTTGTGAAGACTCAGCCTGACCTTGACGCCCGGGAAAAGATCATGATAACGACACAGAATTTCGGGCACCAGATAGCCGCCCGGCGTGGTGGTGGCACCCAGACGGAATTCGCCGCGTGCGTGGCCGGTCATGACATTGATCTTCTTTTCCGTCTCACGATACAGTTCAATGATCCGACCCGCATAGTGAAAGGCACGGGATCCGGCTTCGGTCAAAGAGACACGATTGTGTTGGCGTTCAAACAGCCTGGTGTTGAAATGCTCCTCCAACTGACGAATCTGAAAAGTGACCGCCGGTTGGGTCAGTTCCAGTTCTTCGGCAGCACGCGTGAATGATAAGTGTTTGGCAACCGTATGAAACACTTGCAGACGTGCGTCGCAGAAACTCATGATTTGATCTCCTCGGTGGTGATTTCAACCAGCACAGCTCACACCAACTCTTTCCGCAAGGGGCGCGTTGCCGTGGGCAGAGGGGTGTGCAAGGGCGGCTCCGCATGGCCCTGGAGCACGGCCTCGATTTCCGAGCGTTTTTTTCTTGGTGCGACCAGTTCCATGAAATCGATCACATAGCGCGCGACATGCGCCCCTTTTTTGATGCCGATGCGGGTGGTGTTCATGCCGAACAGATCGCCCACATTGGTCGCCTCCAGATTCTTGTCGCGTACCGGATCAAAGGCCATTTCCGCCACGATGCCAACCCCCAACCCCAATTCTACATAAGTTTTGATCACGTCCGCGTCAATGGCCTCCAGGACGATGTTGGTGGTCAGTCCGTGGTCCTGAAAGGTCTGATCGATCTTGCTGCGTCCGGCAAACCCGATATCGTAGGTGATGAGCGGATAGCAGGCCAAAGAGTCAATCCGGAGCGGGGATTCTTTGGAAAGAGGATGACCCGTCGGCGCCACCACGACATGTTGCCACTCCATGCATGGAAAGCTGACCAACTCCTTGCACTCGGCAATCGCCTCGGTGGCGATTCCCAGATTGGCCTGTCCCGAAGCCACCATCTCCACCACATGGGGGGGATTGCCCTGATGCAGCCGCAGGCGGACATTGGGATATTTCTGCATGAAGGTGGGAATCACCCGTGGCAGGACGTAACGGGCCTGGGAGTGGGTGGTGGCAATGGTCAGGCTGCCCCGGCTTTCGGAACTGAATTCCCGTCCCACCATGCGCAGATTCTCTGTATCATGAAGAATGCGTTTTGCGATATCCAGGATCATTTGACCGGATTCGGTCACGCCCACCAGTCGCCTGCCGTTGCGCACAAAAACCTCCACGCCGAGTTCTTCCTCCAGCAGTTGAATCTGTCGTGATACACCGGACTGGGAGGTGTGCAGCCGCTCCGATGCAGCAGTCACGTTCAATCCGCGTCGCGCCACCTCGCACAAATATTTGAGCTGATGAAATTTCACACTAATCTCCCTGTTGATTGCCGTTCGTGATCTAGCACCAAAAACGATTATATAATAATTTTATATTGTTATTATTATATTTTGGTTCCAGCTATGCTGCAAGCAAAATAAATGGGGCAGTGGCAGGATCGGCCACTTTGGATGGCACCATTTGTCTGCTGTGAATCACAAAATATTAATGTTGAATAGGAGTGTATGGGCATGAATGACCACGCCGGGATTGCCATAAACGAGGAGTTGGATCGTTTTGAAGAGGCTCTGGCCCTGTTCAATCAGGGCAGATTGGATGAGGACCGATTTCTGGCCTTGCGGATGTCGTTGGGGGTCTACACCCAGCGTCAGCCAGGGGAATACATGGTGCGCCTGAAATTGCCCGGAGGATGCATCACCACAGCGCGCCTTGCGGCACTGACCGAAATTCTCGACGCGCTACCCAATGCGGGTTCGGTGCATCTGACCACCCGTCAGGATATCCAGCTCAAATCGATTCCCGGTTCCGCACTGGTGGCGCTGTTGCGTCGGATCCACCAGATCGGTTTGATCACCCGCGAAGCCGGGGGACCGACGGTGCGCAATATCGTGGCCTGTCCTTTGGCCGGGGTCTGTCCCAGGGAAGAGCGCGATGTGTTGCCGGTGGTGCACCGTCTGATGGCGCGTTATCTGGGCAACCCCCTGACCCGTTTTCTGCCGCGCAAATTCAAGATCGCCGTTTCAGGCTGTGCGCAGGAGTGCGCCCAGGATCCTTTCAACGATCTGGGGATCACCGCCGAACGGGATGCCCAGGGGCACTTGGGCTATCGGGTGAGCATGGGCGGTGGGCTGGGTCACAAACCCCGGAAAGGCAAGCGGCTCGAATCCTGGGTGAACGAGTCGGAATTGCTGCCTGTGGTCGAAGCCGTGTTGCGACTGCATCACCGCCATTCGGATCGGGAAAGGAAATCCAAGGCCCGTCTCAAGTTTCTCTGGGAGCGTTTTGCCGACGGGCAGTTGCGCAGCCTTTACCGGGAAGAGCTGAAACAGACCCGCCAGACCATGAGGAGTGCGGCGCGCGCGATCATTCCGGAGCGTGAGTGGGTGCCGGTCGCGCTTGCGGATTTTCCGCAGAGAGTGACCCGCGCGGTCGTGGCGCAGAAGCAATCCGGATTGTTCAGCGTGCCGGTTCAGGTGCCGTTGGGGGATCTGACCCTGGAGCAGTTGCAGGGATTGAGCGCGCTGGCCGCACGGCTGGCGATTCCGGAGATCCGGATCACCACCGAGATGAATCTGTTGCTGCTGCATGTCACGGCTTCGGCGTTGCAGCAACTTCCGGAGTTGTTGCAAGCGTTGAATTTGCGTTTGCCCAGGGCCGGGGACGATGTATCGGCGTGTGTGGGGTCGGCGGTGTGCAACCTGGGGCTGACGGCGGCTCCGCTTTTGGCGCGGCAACTGACGGGCGGACCGTTTGACTTGAAAGTGCGGGTTTCCGGCTGTCAGAACGGCTGTGTTCAGTCGGATCTGTGCGACATCGGTCTGACCGGTGAGATCCGGCGTCCGCACGGGATTGCCATGCCTTTTTACCGGTTGTTGACCGGTGGCCGGGGTATCGGGGATGGAGTTCTGGGACGGTGTATCGGCTCCTTTCCTGCGGCGCGCGCGCCACGGGCGGTCGAGATCATTCAGGATGCCTTTGCCCGCAGCGGTCAGAGCGCACAGGGGTTTTCCGCCTGGGTGACGGGTCAATCGGAGCAGGATCTGGCGCTGCTGCTGAAAGATCTGGATCAACTCTCCGCAGAGGAGGCGGCAGAACTGGCCCAGGGTCAGCGGGATCAGGCCGGTTTTGCCACCCAGACCGGGCTTAACGAATGTGCCGGCAGTCGCAAGCTCAACATCGAGGCCGTTTTCGCGCGCGCGGCCCACGAGCGGAGTTGTTGTCAGGAGTTGTGGAATCTGGGCCAGGTGACGGCCAGTCTGGTCCGGACCAGAGAGATTTTGCAGGGACTGGGCGCAACGTTGCTGGCAAGCAGCAAGCTGCCGGTTGCCCTGTCCGAACTGGACCTGGAGCAGGTTGCCTTTCAGGCCTGTCGGCGGCCTTATTTGGGGAGTCCGTTGGGGCAGAGACTGTTGGAATTGAGTGAACAGCAAGGTTTCCTGGAGTGTCATCCCGATGCGCACAGTGGTTTTGGGGCGTTGCTGGGCGATGTGGACCGTTGGACCCTGGAGCTGGCGCAATTGTGGATGGGGGAGGATGTCACCTTGCATCTCTCTCCCTACCTGCCAGCGGCGCTCCCCGATGACGGGTCTGATGAAGAGGCGTTGGGCGAAGCTGTGAACAACCGTGAAGTGGCTTGATGGACATTTTCAAGAACTGCAAATCGTAACCGGACAGGAGTGAAGTATCATGAGTCTTGCCATTAAAATTCAAGAGAGTATTCAACTGCTGCGTCAGGCGGGCCAGGCGTTTGCCCAGGCGCGTTTTTCCACCAGTTTTGGGGCGGAAGATCAGGTATTGATCGATCTGATTGCCAAACACGCCCCGGAAGTGCGTGTATTCACGTTGGATACCGGGCGGTTGCATCAGGAGACCTACGATGTGATGAATCGGACCCTGGCCCGTTATCGGATTCCGATCCAGGTCTATTTTCCGCGCCACGATCTGCTGGAAGCGCATCTGAACACCCATGGCCCCAACGCTTTTTATGAAAGTGTCGAATTGCGTAAAAGTTGCTGCCAGGTGCGCAAGGTCGAGCCTCTGCAACGGGCATTGCACGGGGCGGGCAGTTGGGTGACCGGCTTGCGTCGCGAACAGGCGGTCACGCGGGAAGGGTTGGCGAGTCGCGCCCCGGATCCGACTTACGGGTTGGAGAAATTCAATCCTCTGCTGGAGTGGAGTCAGGAGGAGATCTGGAATTACCTCCATACCAATGCCGTGCCTTACAATGTGCTGCATGACCAGAATTTTCCCAGCATCGGTTGCGCCCCCTGCACCCGCGCCATCTCTGCCAATGAGGAGTTGCGTGCCGGTCGCTGGTGGTGGGAATCGCCGGTGACCAAAGAGTGTGGACTCCACGCCAAATCCGCCTGATCCCCCCTGACGGCCTCCGTGAGGGCGGAGGCCGTCAAAAAACGATTTTATTATCTCAATTGTTATATTGGTCAAGATCAGGATGATTCAAGGTATCGTTTCAATCAATGCCGGTCGATGAATACCTCGTCCACGGAGTTGGCGAACAGGATGTTTTCGCTCCAGACTTCAATCCGTTCCAGGCTCGCATCCTCCACCTTCTTGACCACCCAGTCAGGTGTTTGGCCGAATTTGCGGCGCATCTGTTTCAAGAGCGTGTCGGCCTTGCCCTCCTTTTTGCCTTCTATTTTTCCAGCATACCAGGTGTTGTTGACCATGCTGGCCTGGAAGCGGAGATCCTCCTGGTAGCGCTCGTAGGCCTGGCGTTCGGCATCGGAGAGTTGCAGGATGTCCAAGACCTTCTTGGCCTTTTCCAGGCCACGGGCAGTGAACTCTTCTCGGATTTCTCCTTTTTTCAAGAAATAAATCCACTCGTCCAGAGTATTCTTGGCGACTTCATTGAACCGTTTCACCATGATCAGGTAGATCGCCGGAAATATCTCCTGGACCATTTTGCGTTTGAACATCTCCTTTTGCGCATCGCTGAGGATCAGTTCATCGGCGGTATGCACGCCTCTGAATGATGTCTCGCCCAGGTAAACGTAATCCTTGCCCTCTCCGAGATCGAAGTAAAGGATATTGATGGAGATCACTTTCGGGACTTTGGCGTAAGGTTCTCCTTCATCCACATGCTCGGTGATGGTCTTGGCGATGCCGAAAAGCAATCGTTGAAGATAATCGAACTCTCGTTCATATCGCAGTTCGATCAGGATCAGTTCGCCCTCGCTGTTCTTGACCTTCATGTCAACACGGTTGAATTTCTCCTTGGCATCCTCTTTGTTGCTTTCGCTTTCCAGAATATCGACGATGCTGATTTCCGTGGAGAGCAATTCACTCAAGAAGCCCTCCAGCACCTCGAAATTGGCCTTGCTGCGCAGGAGTCTTTTCAAGGCCCAGTCGAAGGTGATGAGACGACGTTTGCTCATGTCATGGCCTCCTGGAGTCACAGTCATCACTCAACTCGTCACGATTTGAATCTGGTTTACGGACAACGTCGAAACGCCTCCCAGCGTGGCAATCGTCGTCGCGGCAACGGAGCCACTGCCATCGACATCGTATTTGAGAACGCCGGTGCTGGTGTTGAAGATGAATCGCTGACTGGTGTTGGAGGCTCTGCCGGTGCTGCTCAGGGCAAGACGGGAGGATCCGAGTTTGCCTACGGAAAGATTGCCGAAATTGGAACTGACGAACAGCAACTGGTCTCCCTGGGAGGCGCTGAAGTCCGTGATGTCATCCCCGCCGTCAGAGGGTTGGCTCCACTTGAACTGATCGGCACCTGCGCCTCCAGAAAGGGTATCCTGCCCACTTCCGCCAATCAAGCGATCGGTGCCATCGCCGCCATAAAGAGCATCTTCGCCCGCCATTCCAAAAAGCTGATCCGCTCCTCCCTGGCCGCGCAGGGTGTTGGCGCTGCGGTTGCCGCGCAGGGTGTTGGCAGCACTGTTGCCTGTACCATTGGTGGAGTTGGTGCCAGTCAGGGTCAGATTCTCGATGTTCTCGGCCAGAGTCCAAGAGAGGGAGGCCTGCACCCAATCGGTGCCGGCGTTGGTCGATTCGGTGGTGATGTCAGAGGCGTTTCCAACCCTATAGGTATCGTTGCCGCTGCCGCCGATCATCCTGTCAGCGCCGGTGCCACCATCCAGAAGATCGTCCCCAGCCTCACCAAACAGGGTATCGTCTCCGGCATTGCCGGAGAGGGTATCGTTCCCGTCGCCAGAGGTCAGGGTGTTGTCGCTGTCGTTGCCGGTGAGAATGTTTTCCTGGCTGTTGCCCGTGCCGTTGATGGCGCTGGTGCCAGTCAAAGTGAGATTTTCCAGGTTGTTGCCCAGACTCCAGGTGACGGAACTCGCTACCAGATCGGTTCCAGAATCCACCTCTTCGGAAACGCGGTCCCCGGATTGGGCAACATGATAGGTATCGTTGCCAGTGCCACCAATCATTCGATCACTGCCACTACCGCCATCCAGGTCGTCGTTACCCGATCCGCCGTACAGGATGTCATCGCCTCCCTTGCCAAACAGTTGGTCATTACCCGATTCTCCTTGCAGGGTATTCGCCGCGCTGTTGCCGGTGATGATATTGTCGAGGGAGTTGCCGATACCGTCGATGGCGCTGGTGCCGGTGAGGGTCAGGTTTTGTTCGTCGTTGCCCAGGGTGCGGGTGGTTGCGCTCTGTACGGCATCCGTGGTTCCACTGGTGGTGTCATCGGGCGTGGTGGTGGTTCCATCGTCGTCGCGGATGGTGGTGGTGACCGAAGTGGTGCCACCCAGGGTGGCGCCGGTGGGATTGGAAATCGCCACGCTGAATGTTTCGTGTGCCTCGGCAGCGGTGTCGCCCAGGATAGGCACAGTAAAGGTGCCGCTGGTGCGGCCTGCCGCGATGGTAATGACATTGCCGACATTGCTGAAGTCGATGCCTGCCGTGGCCGTATTCCCTGAGGTCAGACAAACCACCGTCACCGCCGTGGTTGCAGAGGAAGAGAGGGTGACGGTATAGGTGGCCGTATTGTTGGAATCGGTGTTGCCTTCCTGAACCGAGGAGGGGCCGGAGAGGGTCAGTGTCGGAATGGCGCTGTCATCGTTGGTGATGGTGGTCGTCACCGAGCGGGTCGTGCCCAGGGTGGCGCCGGAGGGGGTTGAAAGCGCAACCGTGAAGGTCTCGTCGGCTTCGCGCGTCGTATCGCCCACGATGGGCACCGTAAAAGTGGCGCTGGTGCGGCCTGCGGCAATGGTCAGGAGCGTGTTGATGCTGCCAAAATCGCTCCCTGCCGTCGCAGAACCATTGGCCGTGGCATAGGAAACCGTCACCGCTGAGGTTTGGGCTGCGGAGAGAGTGACGGTATAGGTGGCATTGCTGGAACCACTGTTGCCCTCGGCAATCGAGGCCGGTCCGGAGAGGGTGAGCGTGGGCAATGGAGCCGCATCGTTGTCGGTGATGGTGGTTGTCACCGAACGGGTCGTGCCCAGCGTGGCACCGGAGGGATTGGAGAGCGAAACCGTGAAGGTTTCGTTCGATTCGTGCGTTGAGTCGTCCACAGTTGGTACGGTGAAAGTGGCACTGGTTTGGCCTGCGGCAATCGTAAGAAGCGTATTGATGCTGCCGACATCCCGCCCGATGGTTGCGGTGCCACTGGCGGTGGCATAAGAGACCGTCACCGCAGAGGTTTGGGCTGCGGAGAGGGTGACGGTATAAGTTCCTGTGCGGCCCTCGGTGAGGGTGGCGGGGCCGGAGAGGGTGACGCTAGATTGGGCAGTCTCTGATTGATTCAACAGAACCGCAAAAACATCGGTTGAGATGGAGAGATCAAGCAATCCGTCTTTGTTGAAGTCTGTAGTCTTTAATTGTCCGATATTGATTCCAGAAAACGTATTGTCAACTCCATTTGAAAATGTTCCATCACCATGACCGAGAAAAATCATGAGATGACAATTTGTTGTCCCGTACTCGTTTGATAAGGAAGCAACGTCGAGGTTGCCATCGTTATCATAATCCCCAACAGAAACCATTTGTGAATCTTCAGGCACAGACAGAACAATATTATTCCCAAAGACACCATTTCCATCCCCGAAAGAGATTGTTACTGTGTTATGAAAATAAGCATTTGGAGCAATGATATCTAGGTTTCCATCCTTATTCAAATCCGCTAAAGCAGAGAAATTAGGGCTTGCGCCACCCGACGCTTGGCTTGGGCCTGTAAAATTTCCCGTTTCATTTCCAAAGTAAATATAAAAATTATTCGCATAAAGATGAGCTGTCACAATATCCATATATTGATCGTTATTTACGTCACCGATTTGCCCTCCATCTCCAATAGGGTTTTCATAACGATCATATTCTGTAAATGTCCCGTCGCCATCTCCAATGAAAGTCAACAACCCATCATCACGACCACAAACTATAACATCGAAATCTTCGTCATTATTTATATCAACAACATATAGCTTAAATACTCCGTTAGTTATTTGCTGTATCTCTTTACTAAGTGTTGGTTCGTTAAAAGTTCCATCCCTATTCCCAGATGCAACAAACAATTTTATTATATTATTGAGGGGTTGTGTTACAAAAACAATATCCCTGTTACCGTCATCATTGACATCAGCAACGGCCGATAAAGGATAATTATAGAGACTATTTTGGAAACTCTGGGATAACCTGAACGTCCCATCTCCATTCCCAAACATTATGCTGAGTTGCCCAGAAGAACCAACCGCAATATCAGGGATGGAATCATTATTAAAATCGCTGATAGCAGGTTCGCCACGGGCGTCGATTTGATTGATGACAGGAACGAACATCGGCATAGGGAGAAACCTTTTTTGGTTGGCTTGTTTTAATTGTTTCAGATGACGGCAGGTGTGACTGTGCTGTATAACGGTTGAAACACAGGATACAGGTTAAGTTAGCCTCTGCCTATTGAACCTATTTAGATGCATTTCCAATTCCTTGTCAAGAAATCGTGCCTGTTTCCTGCCTTTTTCTTCAACGGTGACCAAAGAGTGTGGACTTCACGCCAAATCCGCCTGATCCCCCCTGACGGCCTCCGTGAGGGCGGAGGCCGTCAAAAAACGATTTTGTTATCTCAATTGGTTATTAACGGCCCCGGCCGTTCCCATGCTATACTCTTCCACGTCGGGACCAAGCCCCAATTGCCTGTCCGGATCGCCCGATCCACCGCCCCCCCCGGGTCCGGGAGCCTGGAGGCCGCTTTCCTTGAAGGAGAATGCATGACCCACAGATCGCGTTTATGGCCATGGGCATGGATGATGATCGTGCTGGCACCGCTCCAACCGGTTGGAGCGGATGAACTGAAAATCGGCATGTCTTCCGCCTTCAGCGGGTTGGCCGCAGCCCTGGGAACCGGGATCCGCCAGGGGGTCGAAGCCCGACTGCAACAGGTCAATGCCAGTGGGGGCATTCATGGAAATCCCGTGCGTCTGATTGCCCTGGACGATGGTTACGAACCCCACCGCGCCGCCCCCAATGTGCGACAATTGATCGAAAAGGAACAGGTTCTGGCCCTGATCGGCAATGTCGGCACGCCGACGGCGGTCGTGACCGTGCCGATTGCCCAACAAGCCCACACCGTGCTGTTCGGCGCCTACAGCGGCGCTGCCCTGCTGCGCAAACGCCCCCCGGATCGTTACATCCTCAATTTCCGCGCCAGCTATCGTGAAGAGACTGCGGCGATGGTCCGGGGCCTGTTGGCCTCCGGCATCCGACCCGAAGAGATCGCCTTTTTCACCCAGAACGACAGCTTTGGTGACGATGGTCATCGCGGCGCGGTCGAAACGTTGCATGAACTGGGTTTCCAGAAAGCCGACAAATTGCCTCATGGACGTTACACCCGCAACACCGTCAATGTCGAAGAGGGGTTGAGCGTGATTCTCGCCGCTCCGGTGGAGCCGCGCGCGATCATTCTGGTGGGTTCCTACAAGCCGTGCGCGGCTTTTGTGCGATTGGCCAAACGCGAGCTGCCAAAAACTTTGTTTCTCAATGTCTCCTTTGTCGGCAGCGAACCCCTGGTCCGGGAGTTGGACAGTGATGCCGAAGGGGTGATCGTGACCCAGGTGGTGCCCGCGCTCGATGATCCCGGTACGGCGGTGCAGGAATATCGTCAACTCATGGCAGAGGCAGGCATCGCACCGGGCTATTTGTCGTTGGAGGGTTATTTGACGGCACGCCTGTTCACCCTGGGTCTGGAAAAGGCGGGTCCGAATCCAACCCGCACCGGGGTGCTCAATGCGCTGGAAAATCTGGGCCGCGTGGATATCGGCATGGGGCCTGAGCTGCATCTGAGCCGGGAAGAGCATCAGGCCAGCCATCATGTCTGGCCCACGATCTATCGCCATGGACGATTCATCCCTCTGGATTGGAAGGCTTTGTGAATGATGAAGGAATCGGAGCAGCCGGTGTCATGGCCCTGGACGGGATTTTTCAAGGCCCATGGCCTGACCTTGAGCATTCGTCGCATGTTGATGGGATTGGGTCTGGTCAGCGGGAGCGCGATTCTGTTGCTGGCCGGAGTGGCCCTGGTCTCGAATCACCGGATGGCCCAATACCAGGAGGAGTTGCTCCAGGAGGCTTTCCCGGTCAGCGAGGCGGTGCGCGGGGTGTTGGAAACCGTCATGCGCCTGACCGACCGGCAACACGAGATGATGACCAGCACCACGCATGCAGAGTTCATCCGGATTCCTTCCCGTATCCCATTGGAGAAAAATTTCCAGCAGGAACGTCACAACCTGGACAAACTGTTGGAGAGATTTCCGGCTTCCAGAGAGTTGCTTGGCGATCTGGATCGCCATTTCGATGCCTTGCTTGATGCCGATACGCGCCTGACCGAGCAGCGGGAACAATGGCTGCAACGGATTGCCCTGCTGGAGGAACGCACCCGACAGGTGGAACAGGAGGCCGAAGCCATGATCCAGCAGGCCGAAGCCCTGGCAGGCAAGGCCCGTCTGGAAGGACAGCGCACCCAAAGACGGCTGCGTCCTCTGCTGGAAAAGGGGCCGGGAAGTCCCGAGGCTCTGGAGGTGTTGCGCCAACAATGGCAGGAGGCCCGACCCGATCTTCAGGAGGCCACGGCCAGGATTCGTCATGGCAGTCTGACACTGGCATTGCTCAGTCGGCAATTGATCATGGAGCGTCATCAGGATCTGCTGATCAGCATTCGTTCCAACGGCATCGATCCGGCCCTGGAGGGGATCCGGGCGGCGTTGTCCTATTTGCAGGAACAGGTTCCGGAGCATTCGGAGTTGCATTCTCTGACCTTGGAGTTGGAGGCGCATTATCACAACATGCCGCGCCTGTTGGTCGCAGACCAGGACTCTCTGTACGCTCTGCTGCACACCATGTTCCAGGACAACGAGCAGTTGCGGATCGGCAATCTCAAACTGACCCAGGCATCTGCGCGGGTGCTCCGGGATGTGGAACGGCTCTCTTCACCAGCCGGACTGCTGCGTGGCGAGATCGCCACCGATGCGCGTCAGGTGGTGCAGGCCAATCGCTGGACCTTGATTCTGGTCAGTCTGCTGGCGCCGGTGCTGTTGGCCGGAGCGATTTTTTTCTTTTTGCGTTGGTTGATGGGTCGGACGGTGCAAATCATCTATGCCTTGCAAGGGTGTGCCGAAGGGGACTACTCCCGGCGGGTGCCCTTGGCGGGCAATGGGGATCAACTGGACGAGATCGGTGCCACGGTCAACACCCTGGCCCAGACTCTGGACCGGTTGGAAAGCGCGGATGTGCGCAGCATCATGTCACGCATCGCCATCAACGCCCTGCTGGAGACATCCCTGCTGCCTTTGACCTTGCAAAACTATCTCATGACCGCATTGCGGATCATCCGCAGCGTCCCCTGGCTCAGGGTCTGGAACAACGACATCGCCATCTTCCTGGTGGATAAAAGAGAGTCGGAAGCGTTGCGTCTGGTCGCTCACATCGGCTTTTCCAATGCCGAACAACAGTTGTGCGCGCAGGTGGCTTCTGGTCACTGTCTGTGCGGCACCTCTCTGGCCACGGGCCAGATCGTCTTTGCCGACAATGGGGATGAACGGCATGTGATCGACCATGACGAGGCCGAACGGCATGGCCATTATTGCATTCCGATTCTCTCTTCGGGTCGTCCCTTGGGGGTACTCACCTTGCATCTGGACGAACATCATCATCAAAATCCCGATGAGATTGCCCTGTTGACCACGATTGCCCATACCCTGGCTGGTGTGATCGAACGCAAGCGGATGGAAGAGCATTTGCAGCATCTGGCCCACCACGATCCCCTGACCGGATTGCCCAATCGGACCCTGTTCCGGGAACATGCCGAGCAGTTGCTCTCCAAAGCGATTCGTTCCCGTTCCATGCTGGCGGTCATGCTGCTGGATCTGGACCGTTTCAAGCAGGTCAATGACACCCTGGGCCATGCCGCAGGGGATCAATTGTTGCTCCTGGTCACGCAGAGGATCAAACAGACCTTGCGTGCTTCGGATCTGCTGGCCCGTCTGGGGGGGGATGAATTTGGCCTGGTGATCGAAGAGTTGCCCAATCCCTTGAATGTCGCCATCGTGGCTGAAAAAATTGTCCACAGCCTGATGCAACCGTTCATGATTCAGGAGACCTCCTGCGCCATTGGGGTCAGCATCGGCATCGCCTTGTTCCCGGAACACGGCGAAACCGTGGAAATGCTCCTGGTACGGGCCGACCGGGCCATGTATGGGGTCAAGCAGAACGGGCGCAACGGTTTTCGCTATGCACGATTGGAAGATATGGCGTGGGAGCAGAGCGGCAATCCGGATTCCAGTGCATCCCCGGTTTGAATGTATTGGTGCGTCGTGCGGAGGTGTCGAAACACCCCTGAATTTTACATTTTATTAATGTTAAAATGGATCGATTTAGCATTGCCAGAGATTCTATAATATTTTTATATCATTATCATTTTTTCTTGTCCTTTGCTATCATGCACTGCACAAAACAGAGCGAACGGATTCGTTATTCTCCCCCTGGAGCGGATCCGCAGTTCTGCACCCCACCATGATCGACAAGGAGAAGAGACCATGAGCAGTATGACGATCAACACCCATCCCTACACCCTCAACCTCAGCGGCTATCTGGTGAATCCCGCAGACTGGAATCCCGAGGTGGCGGCCATGATTGCACAGCGCGAAAATGTGGAAATGACCGAGGCCCATTGGGCTGTGGTCGAGATTTTGCGCGCCTATTACGAAGAGTACAAAATCGTGCCCATGATCCGGACCCTGCTCAAGGCGGTGGGCAAGAGAATGGGCCAGGAAAAGGCCAATCTTCGCTATTTGTACGATTTATACCCCTGCGGACCCGTCATGCAGGCTCTGAAGATCGCCGGTCTTCCCATGCCCTGTTCTTGCGATTGATCCAGCTCTGATTCATGGACTCCACCCGCCTGACATTGCTTGGTCATGCGGGTGGGCCATGGGCGGATATTGGGCCGCATTTTGGGTTTTTCTTAACTAATATAATCTACAATAAACATGAAGTGAAAGGAGTGTGGGTCCATGTCATCTTCAATGCGGTTCGCATGGCAAAAAATCATCCTTTTCGCAATGGCGGTCACGGGCCTGGCACTGGCAATCCCAACGCTCCACGCCGCCGAGGTCAGTCTGCTGAATGTCTCTTATGACCCGACACGGGAGTTGTATCAGGAATTCAACGGTGCTTTTTCCAGGTTCTGGCTGGCGCGGACCGGCGACCAGGTGACGGTGAAACAATCCCATGGGGGATCGGGCAAACAGGCTCGGGCCGTGATCGATGGTCTGGAGGCGGATGTGGTGACATTGGCGTTGGCGTATGACATCGATGCCATCGCCAGAAAAGCGCGACTGTTGCCGGAGAACTGGCGTCAGCGGTTGCCCAATCAGAGCGCGCCGTATTATTCGACCATCGTTTTTCTGGTGCGCAAAGGCAATCCCAAAGGGATCCGCGATTGGGATGATCTGGTCAAGGAGGGGATCCAGGTGATCACCCCCAATCCCAAGACTTCGGGCGGGGCGCGTTGGAACTATCTGGCCGCCTGGGGCTATGCCCTGAAACACAATCATCAGGATCCGGCACAGGCCAGAGCCTTTGTGACCCGACTGTTCCGGAACGCTCCGGTGCTCGACTCCGGAGCCAGAGGGGCCACGACTACCTTTGTCGAACGACGCATCGGGGATGTGTTGTTGACCTGGGAGAATGAGGCCCACCTGGCCATCCAGGAACTGGGTCCGGATTCGTTCGAGCGGGTGAATCCATCGTTGAGCATCCTGGCCGAACCGCCTGTGGCGTTGTTGGATCAGGTGGTGGACAAACGGGGAACCCGCGCCGTGGCCCAGGGGTATTTGGAGTATCTCTATTCCGAAGCGGGCCAGCAGATCGTGGCCAAACATTTTTACCGTCCCGCTGATCCGAAAAAGGCCGGAAAGGCGGCTGAAATCTTTGAGCCGATCACGCTGTTCACCATCGATGAAGTGTTCGGGGGTTGGGACCAGGCGCAACAGATCCACTTCGCCGATGGGGGGGAGTTCGACCGGATGATGGCGCCTCCGGCCAAGCCATGAAACGGACCGTTCATCCTGACGGGGTGTCGTTGACCCTGGGGATCACCTTGTTTTATCTCGGTCTGGTCGTGTTGCTGCCGTTGTCGCTGACGATTCTTAAGAGTCTGCAACCGGGGCCTGAGTTGTTTTGGCAGATCTTCACCTCGCCTCGGGTGCTGGCCGCTTTTCAGGTCAGTTTTTTCAGCGCGCTGACGGCAGCAATGATCAATGGCGTGTTGGGTTTTCTGACCGCCTGGGTATTGGTGCGCTACCCATTGCCGGGCAAGAAAATTCTCGATGCCTTGGTGGATCTGCCCTTTGCCCTGCCGACCGCCGTGGCCGGGATCACCCTGGCGGCCCTCTATTCGCCAACCGGCTGGATCGGCTCCCTGCTGGCACGCATTGGAATTCCGGTGGCGTATACGCCTTCGGGAATTGTGCTGGCGTTGACTTTCATCGGACTGCCTTTTGTCGTGCGTACCGTGCAACCGGTCTTGCAGGCCGTGGACGGCGGCTTGGAAGAGGCGGCGGCCAGCCTGGGTGCCGGTCGCTGGCAGACCTTCTGGCGGGTGACTCTGCCCACCTTGATTCCAGCGGTGTTGACCGGATTCACCATGGCGTTCGCCCGTGGATTGGGAGAATACGGATCGGTGATTTTCATTGCCGGCAATCGTCCGTTCGTTTCGGAGATTGTCCCGTTGCTGATCATCACCCATCTGGAACAGTACGATGTGATCGGGGCCACGGCCCTGGCCATGATCATGCTGGCGGTCTCTTTTCTGTTGTTGTTGCTCATCAACCTGATGCAGGCATGGATGAGTCGTCGTTATCCTGTGTGAGTGGGTCGGGAAACCTGTCATGAGCGCTGTTCTCGATTGGTCGCGATACAGCAGTCCGGTCACGCAGGATCCTTTGTGGGTCCGCCGGTTGTTGAGCGGGATGGTGGTGCTGTTTCTGATGTTGTTTCTGGTGCTGCCTTTGATCTTTATCGGCGTACAGGCATTCGGCAAGGGGATCCATGTCTATTGGAGCGCCTTGTCCAATCCGGATTCCCTGGCCGCGATCCGTTTGACGCTGCTCACGGCGCTGCTGGTGGTTCCCGTCAATCTGGTTTTTGGTGTGTGCGCGGCCTGGGCGATTGCCAGAAAGGAATTTCGGGGCAAAAACCTTTTGATCACCTTGATCGATCTCCCTTTTGCCGTTTCACCGGTGATTTCGGGGTTGATTTTCGTCTTGTTGTTCGGTGCCCAGGGATGGCTGGCCACCTGGTTGAACGACTGGCAGATCAAGATCATTTTTGCGGTGCCGGGGATTGTCCTGGCCACGCTGTTCGTGACCTTGCCCTTTGTGGCCAAGGAGTTGATCCCGATCATGCAGGCGCGCGGCCGCCAGGAGGAGGAGGCGGCACGGGTGCTGGGGGCCAGTGGATGGCAAACCTTTTGGCATGTCACTCTGCCCGGCATCCGATGGGGACTGCTTTATGGGGTGATCTTGTGCAACGCCCGCGCCATGGGGGAGTTCGGAGCGGTTTCGGTGGTTTCCGGTCACATTCGTGGATTGACCAATACCATGCCGCTGCATGTGGAGACCCTTTACAATGAATATCAAGGAGCTGCGGCATTTGCGGTGGCTTCGTTGCTGGTGGCGTTGGCCCTGGTGACGCTGGTGTGCAAGGTCTGGATGGAGCGACAGCAGGGAGAGGTCAAGGTGGAAAAACAGGGAAAGGAGTGATCAACCGATGAGAATCGAAGTGCAGGGCGCCATCAAACAGTTTGGGCAATACAGGGCATTGGATCAGCTGGATCTGCACATTCCGGCAGGGGAAATGGTGGCCATCCTGGGACCATCCGGCTGCGGCAAGACCACCTTGCTGCGGATCATCGCCGGTTTGGAGTCACTGGATCACGGCATGTTGTGTTTTGATGGTGTGGAGGCCACCCATACTCCGGTTCAGGAACGGCGGGTGGGATTCGTGTTTCAGCATTACGCGCTGTTTGGCCACATGACCATTTTTGAAAATGTCGCTTTCGGTCTGCGGCTCAAACCCAGAAAACAGCGTCCCGCAGAGTCAGTCATCCGGAAACGGGTGCTGGATCTGCTGGCCATGGTGCAACTGGAGCCTGTGGCCAGCCGTTATCCGGCGCAACTTTCCGGGGGACAACGGCAGCGGATCGCTTTTGCCCGTGCCCTGGCTGCCGAGCCGCGTCTGTTGCTGCTGGATGAACCTTTCGGAGCCTTGGATGCCCGCGTGCGTCATGATCTGCGGCAATGGTTGCGGCAGATGCATGCTCTGGTGCCGGTCACAACTTTGTTTGTCACCCACGATCAGACAGAGGCCGTGGAGGTGGCGGAACGTGTGGTGGTGATGAAACAGGGGCGCATCGAACAGATCGGCACCATGGACGAACTCCATGCCAATCCCGCCTCTCCCTTTGTGGCCGATTTCATGGGCGGAGCCAATCTGTTTCACGGTCGCATGGAAAACGGAACCACCCGGATCGGTGAGATTTTGTTGGAAAGCGCTCCTTTTCAGGCATCGGTTGCCGACGCAGCCTCCTGTTCTCCGGTGATCTGCATTCGTTCTCACGATTGGCAGTTGGGGCGTCAACCCAACGGGCAACGCACCTGGCATACCGTGGTGCGTCATCTGCGCCCGTCTGGTGCGGTCGTTCGGCTGGGTTTGGAGTCTTTGCAGGGGGCGGGCAGTATTGATGTGGAATTGACCCGGGAACAATATGACAAACATCGCTTCCAACCGGGCGAGACGGTGTTTGCCCTGCCTACGCAGGTACGGATTTTCACCGATGCTCCCAAAGGAAGCGTTGTACCCAATTGAAGGCCAACAGGAGATGCAGCATGGAAGATCAACTGTCCCCCACCAATCATTTTGAGCGCATCCTGCTGGCTTCGGAAGGGTCGAATTACAGCCAAGGTGCCGACCGGGTGGCGATGTCGTTGGCCAGTTTGTGTCATGCCGAAGTCCACATCATGCGCATGGTGGTGAATAACGACGAATATGCCGCCACTGCTCCCGCCCGACTCAGAAAGGACGAAGACGACGCCTTGTTGCATCTGCATGCGATCCGCGAGCAATGCGCCTTGCGGGGTGTGACCTGTGCTGTGCAACTGCGTTACGGTGTGGATCCGGCAGATGCCATTCTGGAGGCTGCGGATGAATTGTGCGCCGATGCTGTGGTGATGGGCAGGCGGGGACGCCGTGGTTTATGGTCCCGGCTGCTGGTGGGTCAGGCGACCAGTCGGGTGGTGGGTCAGGGGAGTTGCAAAGTGCTGGTGGTGCCGCAGAACGCCTCTTTCTGGCGCTATCGTATTCTGTTGGCCCTGGATGGATCCCGGCACGGGGATGCGGCGGCAGCGACCGCGTTGCGACTGGCCCGTGTCGGTGCGTTGCCGCTGACCGTCCTGACCGTCAATCGTCCGGAACATGCCCCGGAGCGTCGTGCTTTGGCCAAAGAAGCGGTTGCGCGGGTGGTGAACTTCGCCAAACGGGAAGGAATCACGGTGGATGGATTGGTGGAAGAGGGGGAGCCGTCGGCCACGGTGATTGCGACCGCCCGCCGGTTGCACGCGGATTTGATCGTCGGCGGCGGCTTCGGACACACCACCTTGCGGGAAAGAATCCTGGGGGGCGTGATCGAACGGATCATCGGCGAGTCTGCCTGTCCGGTTCTGATCGTTAACCGGTGATCGGTTCGGTTGAGCCGACCTTTTTCTGAGAATATAATTCTAATGGTGCTATTCGCACCAAACAATCAAGCGATTGTTCCATTCACCTGAAGAAAGAGTGTTTGCAGATGAGTCCGACCGCCATCAAGTTGCCATCTTCTCCGCACAGTGCGGCACACCCGAAACTGGGTCAACTCACCCCTGAAGCCGCGTTTGCATGGATCACCGATCCGGAAACCGTTTTCATCGACATCCGCTCCGAAGCGGAACATTTTTTTGTCGGCAGTCCTCCACATATTTTCAATATTCCGTGGCAGGACGCCCCGGATTTTGAGATCAATCCCCGTTTCGTGCAGGAGGTGCTGCTGGCGGCGCAACGTAAAAATCGGCGGATCCTGCTGATCTGTCGCTCCGGACACCGTTCCATTGATGCTGGCAATCTGTTGATTCGGGAGGGTTTCGAACAGGTGTTTCACGTTCTGGAAGGGTTCGAAGGGGACAAAGACGAACACCATCACCGCTCCAGCATCAACGGTTGGCGTTTTCGTGGACTGCCCTGGGTGCAGTGTTGACTGCGGAACCAGGGGAGCGTTGTTTCCGCATCATCCGGCGCCCTCCGGTCCGGTGCGGAAAAATCGGATCGATTCGGACAGACGCTGGGCCTGACTGGAGAGATCTTCGGCAGAATGCAACAATTGTTCGGTTGTGCTGGAATGTTGCCGGATCCCCTGATCCAGATTCTGCACCGCCTGATTGATGTTCTGAATGCCATGGCTCTGTTCGGCACTGGATGCGGCAATCTCACGCACCAGATCCGAGGTGCGCTGAATCTCTGGACCCAGTTGCTGGATGATCGCTCCGGCCTGTTCGGCCACCGCGACACTGGAAGCGGAGATTTCGATGATTTGCGCGGCTGCGCTCTGACTGCGTTCTGCCAATTTGCGCACTTCGGCGGCCACGACGGCAAATCCTTTGCCCTGTTCTCCGGCGCGTGCCGCTTCGATGGCTGCGTTGAGGGCCAGCAGATTGGTTTGTCGGGCGATCTCCTCGATGACCGAAATTTTGCCCGCAATTTCCTGCATGGCCATCACCGCCTGTTCCACGGCGCTCCCTCCCCGGATGGCCTCTTGCGCGGCCTGCCCGGAGATTCGTTCTGTCTCCTGGGCGTGTTCCGAGGTTTGTTGAATCCCTGTGGTCATCTCTTCCACGGATGCGGTGGTCTCTTCCACCGATGCGGCCTGGGAGGCGGCGGCCTCGGCCATGAAGCCCACTTTTTCGGTCATCAGCGTGCTGCTTGCGCTGACCGCTGCCGCAGCGAGGTGAACCTCCCGCACCACCTGACGGAATTGGGTCACCATGTGATCGAGGGATTGACCCAGCAGGCCGATTTCATCCCGTTGCACCATCCCAAGCGTGGAACCCAGGTTTCCTTCGGCGATTTGTTGAGAAAATCTGACCACATGGGACAAAGGCAGGGTGATGGAATGGGCCAGCAGGTAGGCCAGCACGATCAGCATGATCACCCCGCCAGTGAAAATATAAAGCATTTTTCGTGCTTCATTCCAGAAAATATCATTCAGATCGTCCATATAGAGTCCAGTGCCGACAACCCAGCCCCAGGGAGAGAATCCCCGCACAAAAGAGAGTTTGGGAACGGGTTTGTCCAGGCCGGGTTTGGGCCACATGTAGGCCACGAACCCTTGACCATGCGCTTTCACCTCTTCCACCATGGCCACGAACAGCGCCTTGCCTTCCGGATCCTTGAAACCGGAGATGTCTTTGCCATTCATTTCCGGCTTGAAGGGATGCATGATCATGTTCGGGTGCAGATCATTGATCCAGAAATAATCCTTCTCCTGGTAACGCAGGATCTCGACCGTCTTCAAGGCGCTCTCCTGCGCCTGCTCGCGAGTCAATCCCCCCTTTTTCTCCAATTCATGGAAGTGGTGCAACACGCTGTAAGCCACATCGGTCAATTGTTGGATTTTGGCCTGACGACTGGCCTTGATCTCCTGGTCCAGGGTATAAAAAACCATGGCCTCGCGCCCGATCAGGAACAGGATCGCCAGCAGAATCAACAACCAGATTCGTTGTTGGACGCTGAGGAAGGAAAGAAGATTATTTCTCAATTTTTAATCCTCTAAGTTGTTGCATAGCATACACAAAAGCAAAGAGTGCGTCATGACCGCTGACGACAAAGAATCAGCGATCAGGAGAGAAGACTGTTGATTTTTTCAATCAGAATTTTTGGTTCAACCGGTTTTTCAATGAAGGCTTCAACAGGCATAAAGTCTGTGCTGATATCACTTTCTGAAAAACCGAAGGAGAGCTTGCTGCGCTGATTGACCGCCGAAAGAATCAACACCGGAATTTTGCCGATCGCTTCATCCTGGTTGAGCAGACGGGCGGCCTTGAAGCCGGCCTGGGAATCTTCGGGCATCATGATGTCGAGGATGATCAGGTCCGGATGGACAGCGCGGACATCTTCCAGCAGGTGATCGGTATCGGCCTTGACGGTGATCTGATGACCAATCCCTTCCAGGATCATGGTCAGGTTGTCGGTGATGTCCTGGTCGTCATCGATGATCAGAATTCTGGCCATGTTCGTCTCCTCGTTTGGATGGATTGGGTAAACGGGGCAGGGTCACGGTAAAACAGGACCCCGCACCAAGTTGGCTGGAAACCTGGATGGTGCCATCGTGCAGACGGACGATCTCCTGCACCAGCGCCAGTCCCATGCCACTGCTGTTTGGATTGAAACGGACGGCATTGTTGGAACGAAAATGTTCCTCGAAAATCTTGTCGAGGTGCTCCTCGGGAATCCCGATGCCGTGATCCCGGATTTTCAGCACCACTTCCTGCTCCAGAGGTTCCAGCGTCACTTCCACCACGCCGTCCGGATTGGAGTAGTTGACCGCATTGCGCAACAGGTTGGAAATCATGGTGGAGAGATGTTCTCTGGAGGCCATGATCGGGCAGGGGAGCGGATCGGCTGGCAATAAAACTTCCACGCGGCGCGGCTTGCCGATCAGGCGGGCATCCTCGACCTCCTTGAGCACAACGGCGGCCAGATCGTTTTCGGTCAGCCCCGCATTGGCGGGCGTGGCGGTGCGCAGATTGCTCAGATGAATGATATCCGAGATTTTTTCCATCAGCAGGTCGCAGCGATCCCCGATCCGCTCGATCACCTGTTGCGCCTTGTCCGGCAGCACGCCGCAATAGCCATCCCGCAGTGTGTAGACGTAGCTTTTGATGGCGGCAAATGGCGCCTTCAGTTCGTGGGTGGCCCGCAAGGTGATCTGGGATTTTTCGTGATCCAGCAGTTGCAGGCGGTTGAAAGCCTCCTCCAACTGCCGTTCGCGGGTCAGAAGAATCGCCGTGATGTCTCCGACCAGATACCAGCAAATGAGAAAAGCGGCGGTGATCCCGAGAATGTAGCTCGACGTGATCACCAGATTGGAACTGATGCCGTTGGTCTTGTGCAGAATATCGAAAATGGAAACGATCGGCACCCAACCCATGTATTCCAGCAAGATCGGCAGGCTCGCGAAGAAAATTCCGACCCAGGTCATCACAAAGCTGTAAGAACGGGAAAAGAATAGCGTCAACAAAATAATGTGCGGCAGAAACAGGATCATGATCGGCGTTTCGATCCCGCCCAATCCGTAGGTGAGGATCGACAGGTTGAAATAATCGGTCAACACCTGCAAGCTTAAGAAACGGCAGAGTCTTTTCTTGGAGGGTTGGCCGATGATCAGGTATTTCGCCATGTTGGCATACAGCAGATTGCTGGCCGCGAGCAGAACGCCGACCACCAGAAAGAACCGATAATCGATCACGAAGCGCGGTGTGGCTTCCAGCGGGGGCAGCACCGACCAGAGGGCGCCGAGAAAACAGAGGGCGGTCGCGTTCCAACGGGTGCGAATGAACCACCAGCCCCGCTCGGACATCTCGGTGGTGCGCAGTCCCTTTTCGCAGATGCTGGTATCCCACTCGAAAAAAGGAGGGGCGGAGTTGGCAGCGGGTCGGGTCATTTCAGGCCACCCATTGCTCAAGAAATTCAATCCACGCCGTCATGCCGACACCTGTGGTGGCACTCAACTCAAAAATCCGCGCATCGGGTCGCACCTGAAGAATGGCCGCCCGGCAGCGCTCCATTTTCCAGTCCAGATGGGGCATCAGATCGACCTTGGTGATCACCACCACCGGCGCCTGATGAAACAGAGTCGGATATTTCACCGGCTTGTCCTCGCCTTCGGTCACCGAAAGCAGGGCGATTTTCAGATCTTCCCCCAGATCGAAGGCCGCCGGACAGACCAGATTGCCGACATTCTCGATGATCAGCAACCGTTCCGGCCCACCAACGGGAAAGAGTTCCGGCAGCCTCTGACCCACCTGTCGGGCATCGAGATGACACGAGGTGCGGGTTTCGATCTGACAGACCCGCGCCCCCTTGCCTTGCAGACGTCTGGCATCGTGATCGGTTTGCACATCGCCCACGAGGACCGCACAAGGCAGTCGATCCCGCAGCAACTCCAGGGTGCGCTCCAGAAGCAACGTCTTGCCCGCGCCAGGAGAGGAGATCAGGTTGATGGCCCGAATCCTGCGCGCGGCCAGCCATTGGCGGTTCTGTTCGGCCAGGGCGGCATTTTTGGCCATCACCCTGGTTTCGAGCAGAATGGTCCGCTCATGGGTGTGATCATGGGTGTGATCATGGGTGTGATCATGGGTGTGATCGTGGCCATGATCATGAGGGTGATCATGGGGAGTCCCATGCGCATGGGGGTGGGAATGCAAAGGGGGTCCACTGTCACAACCACAATCTTGGCACATTTCAGCTCACCTCCAGGGATTGCAAAATCAGATCATGGCCTGTGACGATCTCCACCTGACCAGAACCACAGACCACACAGTGGAGCATGTGGCTCTCTTCGGGTTGCGATTTGGCCTCGCATGACCGGCAACGGAGCCGCACCGGAACCGGTTCAAGATGCAGTTGGGCGCCTTGCATCGGCGTGCCTTCGATGGCCAGAGGAAAACAAAAGGCCAAAGCATCCGCTTCCACGCCACTCAAGGCGCCGACCGCCACTGTGGCCGAAATCAGTTCGTGGGCGTTTTCTTTCACCATGAATTCCCGGATCTGTTCCACCAGGGCCATGGCAATGTTGAGTTCGTGCATCAGCAGATCCTTGGCAACAGTTCACCACTGGGCACATCCACCACCCGCAGACCGCCAATGGCGCTTTCCAGGATCACCCGACCCGCCTGATCCGCCGTGACCACGCCGATTGCGCGGGCCTTTTCTCCCTCGGGCAGAGTGCGCCAGAATTCCAGGATCGCCTCGGCCACCTCCGCCGCGCAGACCATCACCAGACACCCTTCCGACGCCACATGCAGCAGATCCAGTCCCATCATCTCCGCCAGGGCTGCCGTGCCCGGCGAAAAGGGCAGCTCGCGGGCGCGAATCAGCATACCAAAATCCTGCCCGGTCGTCATTTCATTCAAGACCGTGGCCAATCCGCCTCGGGTCGGATCGCGCATGAAGCGGATTCCCCAGGCCAGGGAGGCCACCCCCTCCACCAGTCGATGGACCGGGCGTGAATCACTGACCGGCGTGTGAAAATTTTCAAACCCTTCCCGCGCAGCCAGGATCGCGGCGCCATGATCCCCAAGCGGACCGCTTACCAGAATGCGATCACCGGGCAGAATCCGATCCAGCCGCAGATCGAAGCCAGGCAGGGCCTCGCCAATGCCGGAGCTGGTGATATAGAGTCCGTCACATTGGCCGCGTCGCACCACCTTGGTATCACCGGTGGCCACGATCACCCCGCAATCCGCTGCGGCCCGCTGGACCGAATCCAACACCCGGCGCAACAGGGTCAAAGGCAATCCCTCTTCCAGAATCAGCCCCAGGGAGAGCCAGCGCGGTCGGGCGCCGCTCACGGCCAGATCATTGACCGTCCCGTGCACCGCCAGATCCCCGATATTGCCGCCAGGGAATTCCAGCGGCTGCACCACGAATCCATCGGTGGTGAAACGAATCCGGGAGGAGTCCAGTTCCAGTGCGGCGGCATCGGGCAGCGAGGCCAATGGGCCGGAACCGAAGCGCGTCAGGATCTCCTGGGTGATCAACTGGTGAGAGAGTCGCCCTCCACCCCCATGGGCGAGCAGGATGTGATCGTGATTCATGGTGTGACTCCGGAAGCGAAACGATATTCCGCCGCGCAACTCCCTTCGGAGCTGACCATGCAGGGACCGAGCGGATGGTCCGGATGGCAGGCCACCCCGAACAAGGCGCATTGCGCAGGACGGATTTTGCCCTTCAGCACCTCGCCGCACAGGCAGTGGGGATTGGGACGACCGGGTTGCAGGGTCAGTTGATGGCGCTGCTCGGCATCGAATTGGGCAAATTCGGGGCGCAACACCAAACCGCTGGCCGGGATCACGCCCAGTCCGCGCCAGGAGACGGCGGCGGGCATCAGGTAGTGGTCCATGAGCCGTTGCGCGACCGGATTGCCCTCGGGTCGCACCACCCGGTTGTATTGATTGTCCACCGTGGCGCGTCCGGCGATCTTCTGGCGCAGCAGCCCCTCCACTCCATAAAGAATATCCAAAGGCTCGAACCCGGCCACCACGCACGCCACCCCGTGGTTTTCGGCAAAGGGTCGATAGGCGTTGGCCCCGATCACGGCGCTGACATGGGCCGGACAGAGAAAGCCATCGATTTTCAGTTCCGGATCCGCGATCAGCGCGGCCAGCACCGGCGGCACCAGCTTGAACGCGACCAGCAGCGTCAGGTTGGGGAGCGCGCTGCGTCGCGCGGTATCGAGCATGGCCAGCACCGGGGCTACCGTGGTTTCAAAGCCAATGGCCAGAAAGACGATTTCCCGTTCCGGATGGGCGCGGGCCAACTCCAGCGCCGTGACCGGAGAGTAACAGCTTTCGATCCAGCCCCCTGCGGCCCGGCTTTTGGCCAGAGTGGAGCGGGAGCCGGGCACGCGCATCATGTCGCCGAAGGTGACGATGATTTTTCCCTGCCCGGCCAGTTCAATGGCCGCATCGATGTAGCCCGGATCGGTCACGCACACCGGGCAGCCCGGTCCACTGACCAGCGTCACCGCAGGCGGCAGAAAATCCCGAATCGCAAAACGGGCAATGGCCATGGTATGGCTGCCGCAGACCTCCATGAAACAGGCGCGGCCTCCCTGATCCGCCAGCTCCTGGCCCAGTTGCGCCAGGGTCACCCGATAGCGGGCTGCGGCATCCGGGTCGCGGAAACCATCGATGTAGTTCATGCCCGCTCCCCCGGTTTGCGCGCCGGGGCCACCAGGGAGACCTCCTGACCCGTCTCCTGACGCTGAATTTCGGCCAGGGTGCGAAACAGGGCCAGACGGGCTTCGGCCTCGGCGCAGTCGAGCCGTTCGATGGCATAGCCGGCATGGATCAGCAGATACTCGCCAATTTTTGGATCTTCGATCAGCAGCAAGCCGATGGTATGTTGAATGCCATCCAGTTCCACGGTGCCGGTTTCATCCGCACCCATGGCCACGAGCTGCATGGGAACCGCTAGACACATGAGGAATCATCCTTTCTTCCGGCAACCCAGAGCTGTCCCACCGCCAGGCTGCCATCCCCGGTCGTGAGGCGCCGATGGTCAAAGAGTTGAACATTCAATTCCTGCAACCGGGCGAGCAATAACGCCTTGAGCAGACGGTTCAGGAAGACGCCACCGCTCAAGACCACGCTTTGCAAACCGGTTTTTTGCACCCCCTGTTGCACCATGGCTGCCAGTGCCTCGGCGCAAGCGCGATGAAACCCATACGCCCAGGCCGGACGTTCGGCTTCTGGCACCGGCTCCACCGGAAGCGCGGCAAACAGCGGCGACCAATCCACCCGGATCAGGCCCGCCTCTTCCCGAAGTGCGAAGGGGAGAGGGGGCAGATCTTCCGGTTTGCCCTGCCAGCCATGCGCCACAGCCTCCAGTCCCATGGCCGCCTCCCCTTCGTGGGCAATGAAGCGCGGGGCGGAGCCGAGCCAGGCGGCAAAGGCATCGAACAGCCGTCCTGCGGCATGACTCATGGGCGCATGAATCCCCTGGCCACACTGGCGGCTCCAGAGGTCGCATTCGAGCGGCGACACCCCGAGCCGCTCTTGCCAGGCGGCATCGATGGTCACTCCGGCGGTCAGCAGACGGGCGAGCAGTTGGCGGACCGGCTGGCGCACGGCGGCATCCCCGCCCGGCAGGGGAATCGGCGCGAAAGATCCCAGGCGACTCCAGCCCTGGGGGTGCAGATGGAGCAGTTCTGCGCCCCATATCGTCCCATCCAGACCATACCCCATGCCGTCGCAGGTCACGGCCAGGGCTTCGTGCAGACCGTGTTCGGCCATGCAGGCCGCTGCGTGGGCCTGATGATGCTGCACCACCACCAGCTTCAGGGAACGCTCGGCAGCCAGCCGACGCCCCAGCACCGAGGGATAAAGATCCGGATGCAGATCCACCGCCAGCACCTCGGGCGGATGGATCGGATGGTCCAACAGGGCCGTCACCGCCTGTTCCATGGCGCTGCGCGCCATTGGATCGGCCAGATCGCCACAGGGTTGAAACAGGGTGATCGATGTCCCCTCTCCAAACGCCAGAGCGTTCTTGCTTTCGATCCCCAGGGCCAACACCGGACGGACAAAGCGGAGCGGCACCGGCAGCACGCTCTGCACCTCTGGCACTTCAGGCGGCCAATCCGCCAGCAGGCGTGTCACGACCGTTTGCAATCCGGTCAGCAGTTCCGGCATGCGCTGCGCCATCTCCGGGGTCAGGCCCGGTTGCGGCGACAGATCGAATGGTTGCACGCCAAACACCCGCACCGGATGGTCAAAACCCAGACCACACGCGATTTCCAGGGCTTCGGCCATGCCCAGTCCGTGGGTGGAGAGCGCATCGCGGGTGATTTTCAGCTCTCCATCCCGAGGCCGGAAGTGGCGCCAGGCACCCCCCTCCAACCCCATGTTCGCACAATCGACGATCAGCACCGGTTCGGTCAGGGCGAGCAGATCGTGGGCCACGGTCAAGGCGTCGGCATCCTCCCACAACAGGGGGGTGAGGCCGGGTGATGCCGTGGATTGCGCCAGGGCCTCCACCAGGAGCAATCCAATCGCATCATCCCGCGCCCCGCGACTGCCAACGCCGATCACCGTCCAACCCACACTCCGGCCCCTTTCCGGTTCACGCAACGAAATCGATGTTCAACATGTGGACCGAACAGGAGATGCAGGGATCATAGGCCCGCAACAGCATCTCCATGTGCAGCGTCAGCTCCTCCTGGGACATCTCGGGCAGCATCAACGGCACGAACGCCTTCATGTCCTGCTCGATGTTGTTGACATTCTGACTGGTGGGGATGATGGCATTGGCATCGCAACAGCGCCCGGCCTCGTCGAAGGCATACTCGTGGAACAGAATGCCGCGCGGCACCTCGACCGCACCGAATCCGCGCCCCGCTTGCGCGGTGTGGTGGATATCCTCTTCCTGCAAACCGCCATTGAGCACGGTTTCCATCATCGCCAGACTGTTGTAGGCGCAGTGGACGATCTCCACCACCTGGGCGACATTGTTCATGTAGGGGTTGTAACAGGGCACCTTCAACCCCAGAGTCTCGGCGACACTTTTGGCTTCGGGGTGGAGCTGGTCGAAGTTGTTGTTGACCCGCGCCAAGGCGCCGACCGCATAGGCATCCCGATGCCAGCGCGACCATTTGGTGGTGGAGTGGGCCACGGTGAATTCGTTGGTCACCGAACGATAGGCGCTCACCGGCACGCTGCTTTTGCTGTCCGAACTGAAGACATCCCCTTCGTACAGGGCATATTCATCCGGATGCTTGAGGGAGACGAATTCGGTTTCCCGTTCGTAGCCGGGGATTTTCAGGGTCTTGACGATCCCGACCGTCTCCAGCAGATCCGGCACCGCTGCCGCCAGACGATTGCGGACCTGTTCGAGCCGTTCCAGATCGGGCAACCGGCGCCATCCTTTCAGGGTGTTGCTCATGGGATGGATGGTGCGACCGCCCATCACCTCGGTGTAGTCGTTGGCGAGTTTTTTCAGCCGCAAGGCGCGCTTCACCACCTCGGGATGGGTCTTGATCAGCGGAATGACACTCGGCGCGCCGACGAAATCCGGCACCGCGAGAAAATAGACATGCAGCACATGGCTTTGCAGAAACTGGGATTCGTTGAGCATTTTTCTCAACAAGACGGTCTGGGGCGAAACCGCAATGCCCTGGGCATCCTCCACCGCCTTGGTGGCCGAAAGCTGATGGCCCACGCAGCAGATGCCGCAGATGCGACCCACCACCCAGGGGATTTCATGCGGGGTCATGCCCCGCGTGAAACTTTCAAAGAAGCGGTTGGCCTCGACGATGCAGAGTTTCACATCCTCCACCACCCCGTCGCGGGTGTTGATGCGGATGTTGCCATGTCCCTCGACGCGGGTGACGTGATGCACATCGATCGTGTAGGTTTTGGCATTATTTGTCATGTCCGGTTCTCCCGACCCGACCGAGGGATTCCGCACTACAGAACAGGCGGTAACGATTGGTGATTTGGGGTTCGGAAAGCCCCTTGCTCTGTAGCAGTCCGTGATGGGCCGCCAGATTGGCATGCGGCAGAATGCCCCGACAGCCGTCGCACCGATAGCCATTGGTGATGCAAATCGCCTTGCAGCCCCCTCGGGTGATCTGACCCATGCAGGTCTCGCCTTGATCATAGACGCATTCGTTTTCGTTCATCTTGCATTCGACGCAGACCGCCTGGGTCGAAAAACGGGGGGTGGCGCCGGTGACCAGCGCCTTGACCAGATGGACGAACTCTTCGGGCACCAACGGGCAGCCGCGCAACTCGAAATCGACCGGCACGATCTCCTTCACCGCCCGCACCCGGGTATGCGCCCAGAGCGGCCAGAATTCCGGATCGGTCTGCACCATGTTGCGATCTTCGACCCCATAGACCCGCTGGAAATTTTCCGCAGGCGCGATGAAGTTGGAGCGGGCCTGGACATTGCCGATGCAGGCGCATGCCCCCATGGCCACCAGATAGGTGCTGCGGGCGCGGATGTCTCTCAGCCGTTCGGCATCCTGCTCCCGGTTGATGCTCCCTTCGATGAAGGCCACATCGAAGCGCGGCGCGGTTTCCGACATCGCCTCGCGGAATTCGACGATATCCACCAGCCCCAGAATATCCAACAGGATATCTTCGCAGTTGAGTACCGCGAGTTGACACCCTTCGCAACTGGCAAAGTCAAAAAAGGCCACTTTTGGTTTCATTGCAACGCCTCCGGGAGATGCGCGATCTGGTCGAACCGGAACACCGGCCCCTCCTGACAGCAATAGACGTGGTTGATCTGGCAATGACCACATTTGCCCACGCCACATTTCATGCGCCTCTCCAGGTCCACGAAGATCTGGGCATGGGAAAGTCCGCGCGCGGTCAGTTCCAGGAGGACGAATTTGTACATCACCGGCGGTCCGCACAGGGCAACCACCGTCTGGGCCGGATCGATCGGCAAGGAGGAGAGCGGGGCGGTGACCAGTCCCACCTGGCCATCCCAGGGCAGATTCTGGGTGCGGTCCACCAGACGGATCACCCGGACCTTGCCGGTCTCCTGTCCGAGTCGCTCCCAGGCGCGCACCTCGTCGCGGTAGAGCTCCTCGGCAGGCGAGCGACAACCGCTGATGATGGTGAGAGAGGCAAAACGGTCCAGTTGCGCCAGAATTGGCTGGATCAGGGAGCGCATCGGCACCAGTCCCAACCCGCCGACCACACAGAGAACCTGTTTGCCATAAAAATCATCGAGATTGAAGCCGGAACCGAACGGACCCCGCACCCCCACCTGTTGACCCGGTTTGAGACCGTGGAGCACATGGGTCAGACTGCCCGCATCGCGGATCACCATTTCCAGCATGTTGTCCGCGCGCGGACCGCAGGAGATGGAGATGGGCGCTTCGCCCACGCCGAGCAAAGAGAGCATGACAAACTGTCCGGGGCGGTGTCCCAGGGGTTCGGGGAGTTCGACCTTGAAATATTTTTCCCGTGCGGTCAGGGGGGTCACTTCCAGAATGCGGGCCATCCGGGGCAGATAGAGCGCCGGATCGATGGCCGGGTCGGATGCGTGGGGGGTCGCACTCATGAGTTCGCCTCCGCGTGGTCGATCAGATCGTTGACAATGTTGAAAATGTCGATATCGGTCGTGCATTGGCGACCGCATCGACCGCAGCCGGTACAAAAACTTCCTTCGGCGAATCGTTCGGTGAGATATTCGAATTTGCGCTTGACCCGGTGACGCTGCCGGGCCGCCGGATTGGGACGGAAATTGTGTCCTCCGGCCACTTCGGCGAACTGGGGCAGCATGCAGCCATCCCAGGTGCGGGTGCGCTGACCGGCGTTGGGGTCGGTGAGGTCAAAATCGTCGTGGACATCGAAACAATAGCAGGTGGGGCAGACCAGATTGCAACTGCCGCAGGAGAAACAACGCTCCACCTGTTTTTCCCAGACCGGGGCCTGCCATTGACTGGCGATAATGGCGGGAATCCGGGCCAGATCGGCGTGAAACTGACGCCCGAACGGTTGGGCGCGTTGCGCCTCGGCGCGGGATTTCACGGCGGCGACATCGGTGCATACCGGGAAATTCATCCCCTGGATCAGGGTTTCCCCCGGACCGGTCCGGACCTCGATCAGGATATGATCTTCCAGGGAGGTGAGGAAAAGATCGGCATTGTCCCGCCAGCCCAGGGAACCCACCGCATCACAGAAGCAGGAGTCGTCACAGGGTTGCAGGCAGTCATGCGCGATCAGGATGGTGTGGGTGCGCCGGGTCAGATAGTGCGGATCGCCGTGGCCTTCCCGGTTGGCCCGGTCCATCAGGTGGATGCCCTTGAGATCGCAGGGGCGGACTCCGGCCAGAATCCGGGGGGACTGGTCCAGGATGGGCACCAGTTCCGGCGCTGCGTCGCCCTGTTTGCGATAGCGGAACAGGGGTTCTTCGGCGGGAGCCAGTTTTTTTCCGGGAGGCGCGAGTGTCGGTTGGTAGCGGTCAAACTGGATTTCCGTGGTCTCTTTCACCGGTTTGAAGCGGAAACCGGATTGACCGGCACGTTGCGGGAAATAGACGGTATTGCTTCGCGCCAGATGCCGGATCCATTGCGTCACGGCCTCCTTGTGGACAAAAAACGCACTCATCCTGAATACCTCCTGATTGGTTGCCGACCATCCGGCCTGGAGCGCACCGCATGCATCGTGATGCAAGCATGAAACAAAATTGGAATTCCCTGGATGTCGTGCAATCCATTGCGACATGGAACGCAACACAACAAACGATCCATTCCGGGAGCATCCGGTTTTTGGTGTAGAACGAAATTTGGTCAGTTTAGCACGGGTGATGTGCTGACAGATAATATTAAAAAATGATTTTATAATCTGTTTTTGTCCTGAAGTGCGGGAGCAGGCGGCGAGGAAATGGAGAATTGACTTTTTTTCAATGGGTTGCCATGCCGGACCGCTGCACGCTCATCAAACGGAACAGGCAAGGACCAAAGATGGCACGCAAAATTGTCGAAGAGGACAGGATTCCGGATGAGTCGGGCGGGGTCGTTCCAATCCGCAGGAATTTCTGGCCCTTGCCGTGGCAGGCGGGGAGAGGCTGTTGCAACGCATTCGTCATGGGAAAGGAAGGGGGGGGCCGGGTTTGCGGCGCGGGACTCAATCATCCGCTTCCGCCATCACCCGTTGGGTGACTCTGCATCGGACGCATCGGACCGTTCGAAAGCGTTGCGGTCGCCGCCCAGCCAGCGAAACAGCATCGCCGTCAGATCGTGGTTGCGAATGGGCTTGCAAAGAAAGTCGTCCATGCCGGCCTCAAGGCAACGTTGTCGATCCTCGGCCATGGCGAATGCCGTCATTGCGATCACCTTGCGCGGGATTTTCTGTCCGGTCTCCCGTTCCCGCTCCCGCAGAATCCGCACGGCAGTCAGTCCGTCCATCTCAGGCATCTGGACATCCATCAGAACCAGGGCATACTCCTTGGCGGCGATCATCTCCAGTGCCTCGCGACCGTTGGCGGCAAGATCGGGACAACAGCCGATTTTCTTGAGCATTTTCAGGATCACCAGTTGATTGAGCGGGTCATCCTCCACCATCAGTACCGTCATTCCCTTCAGCCGCCTTTCCATCTCCACGCCGGAAAAGGCGACCGCTGCCGGCAGCGCAATCGAAAGCGGAGCGATCTCCAGAACCGGCTCCACTCCATCCTGTGTCGGAGCGTTTTCCAGAACTGGCGCGGGAATGGAGAGATAAAAAACACTGCCCTGGCCAGGGGTGCTTTCTGCCCAGATGGTTCCCTGCATGATCTCCACCAGCCGTTTGCTGATGGCCAGTCCCAGTCCGGTGCCGCCGTATTTGCCGTAAATGGAGGCATCCGCCTGCACGAAAACCCCGAAAATCGCCCCGAGTTTGTCTGCCGAAATCCCAATGCCGGTGTCGGCAACCGAAAACAGCAAACGGGACTCCGGAAAGGCGGGATCCTGTTCCACGGCAATCCGGATTTCACCCTGTTCGGTGAACTTGATGGCATTGCCCACCAGATTGATCAATACCTGACGGATGCGCCGATAGTCGGCCTGCACCGCTTTGGAAACCGTCGGCATGACCTGGCAGGTGAGCCGCAAACCCTTCTGCCGTTCGGCGGGAACCCGCATGATGTTGTAAACGCTCTCCAACAGATCACGCGGAGAAAACAGCTCCAACTCCATGTGAATCTCGCCGGACTCGATCTTGGCCAGATCGAGAATGTCATTGATCAGGGTCAGCAGCGCCTGACCCGAATCCTTGATGATCGTCATCGCCTGGGCATGATTTTCGGACAGCACTTCCTGGCTGATCAGGTCTGCCATGCCGATGATGGCATTCATCGGCGTGCGGATCTCGTGGCTCATCATGGCCAGGAATTGACTCTTGGCCTGGTTGGCCTGCTCTGCGGCAAGCTTGGCCCGGCGCAACTCCTCTTCCACCTTCTTGCGCTGGGTGATGTCCCGCAGGGAGGCCAGATAGGCCGTCTCTCCTTCCCAGTGGATCTGGGCGACCCGCATTTCGACCACGCGACGTTCCATGCCACCGACTGGCACGATATCCAGTTCTGTGGTTTCGCCGGTCACCACCAGAAAGCCGAATTCGTCCCCCACCTGCAAAGCGCGCCTGCCGAAGATCGCATCCACGGCGGGATTGCAAAAGCGCACCATCCCGGCCCTGTCCACCACCAGCATGCCGTCAACGACCTTTTCCACCAGATGACGGAAACCCGACTGGCTCTCTTCCAATTGCACATGGGTGCGGTGACGTTCGATGGCGTACTGCACCGAACGGGAAAGAAAATCGCCCGGATCCATCTGCAACACGGTCTTGACCAGGAAATCCTGGGCGCCGCATCGCACCCCTTCCAACGCGAGTTCCTTGTCGTCCAGGTTGGTTAAAATGATGATGGGCAGACGGGGATGGGCAGCCCGTACCGCATGCAGAGTTGCCAACCCCTGGCTGTCCGGCAGATTCAGATCCAGCAGAATCAACTGGAAAAGGTTTTGTGTCAGTGATTGCAATCCATGATGCAGCGTGTCGGCATGGGCCACCCGGAAGCTGTCCAACATGCTGCCTTCAAGCAGCTCCCGAATCAGTTGCGCTTCGGCCGGGTGGTCCTCGATCAACAGTATGGTAATGTCAGAAGGTAACATGGTCAGCCTGCCTGCTTCTTCGCCATTTTGACGCGATACATCTGGGCATCGGCCTGAAGGATCAGTTGCTCCAGATCCTGCGCCGAATTCTTGTTCACCTCCACATGGCCGATGCTCAAGGACAAGCGGAAAACCCGTTCCGGTCGGGCATTGTTGCGGGCAATCTCTCCTTCCAGACGGGCGAGGATGTTGTCGGCGGGATTGTTTTTTTCCATGCACAAAGAAAGCGCCAGAAACTCATCTCCACCCAGCCGCGCCAGGATATCCGATTTGCGGAATACACGGCGCATGATCGTTGCGGTCTCGATCAGAGCCTGATCGCCGAATGTGTGCCCCAGCGTGTCATTGATCGGCTTCATGCCATCCAGATCGATGAAAAACAACAGGAAACTGGCATTGCTGCGCTGGATGATGGTCAACTCCTGGGAGGAGAGCAGAAAGAATCCGCGTCGGTTGTTGAGTCCGGTCAACTCGTCCTCCATGGAGAGTTGCCGCAGCTGGTCCCGCAACCGGACATTTTCGGTCACATCCCGCAGGGAGACCAACAGGGCCTCCTGCTCCTGCCAGCGGGTAACCACCGTGCGCATTTCGGCAATCCCCAACTCGCCATTCTTGCGCATCACGTCCAGTTCCGTAACGCTGCCGGAGAGTACGGGAAAGCCGAACGGCAAGCCGATCATCTCCTCTTTGTCCCGGCCAAGCAGCAGCGTGGCAGAGTGGTTGACAAACTCCACCCGACCTTCGTGTCCCAGAATCAGGATGCCATCGACACTTTTTTCGACGATGGACTGAAAGCTCCTCATGCTGGCGTGCAGTGCCTCCTGCAAACGTTGAGACTCGGAGATGTCCTGGGCGGCGCAGACGTAGCCGTCGATCTCTCCTTCGCGAGAGCGCAACGCAGAGACCGACAACAGCACGGGAATCTTTCTGCCATTGCCGGCGAGCAGCCAGCTTTCCAGATTGCGGATCGCCCCCTGATGCGAGACCGTCAGCAGGTTGGTTTCCATCCAGAGGCGACCTTCTGCCAGAATCGTCTCCACGTTCATTCCGCACAGCGCTTGCCGGGAGTGGCACAGCAGTTCGCAGGCCGCCTGATTGACCTTGCTGATCCATCCATCGGCATCAATCACGACCACCGCGTTGACCATGACATCGAGGATCTCCTGCAAGGCATCCCGGTCCGCCATGGAGTTGGCCATCGTGGTCACGATCCGGTCCAGTTGTCCGATTGGAAGTGATACAAAATCTTCTTGGATATCCATGCGTTTATTGTTACAAACAAAAATGAATCATTGAATTAAGAAATGCCTGATGTGATGTTTCGTGCCAAAGACAAACTGCCCGGGCGATATTGGCCCGTCAAGCCGGATCCCCAGGAAGCCACCACGCTCACAGCTGTACACTCAGTTTGTCTTTGCCTTCTTCGGCAATGGCGAAAAAAGTCCGCAGATGCGCGCTGTCGGAAAGATCGCCAATGATTTTGAAGGCAGGGGGGGGCGCGACCCGGACCAGGGTCGGAACCGCGATAATGCGATCCACCTCCGCCCGTTCCGGAGCCTTAAGGATATCCACCACCTCCAGTTGCACCTCATCCGGGAGCAGATACTCCTGGATTCTTTTGAAGTTATCCCTGGCCCTCTGACCGGAGGGGGTGTCACCCACTACATAGAGTCTGAACTGGTACAAACCCACATCGTTCATGCCGACCGATTACGCCCCTGGGCGCACTCCCTATTCGGATTCAGTGGGATGCTCCATTCATCCCGCCAAGTCAACCGGACCTCCTTGCAACAGATCCTTGCCACCACCCGGATGACCGCTTGTCCGGCCTTTTCCAACAGGTCCAGATTCGAGCGTACCGCATGATCGGCAGCCACCTCAATCCTGGAACATGCCTGAAATACGATCCATGCTCTCCATGTTCAGGTACTCGGGTTTGCCGGTGAGAATGCCCACAATGTTGCGGAACGGCTTGCCGATGTGCATCCCTTGATGGTCGATGGTGAATTCACGGATATCCTTTTCGTGCATGGAGCCGCGCATCTTCAGCACCGTCACCCCCCGGCGCATCTCTCCGAGCATCTCCACATAGCGCAGCAGGATGATGGTGTCGGTGATGGAGGAAAAATGGGACTCGGTTACGGAAGGTCCGCCCATGAGCGTGGCTGTGGTGGCCGTGAACATGCCCGGAATCTCCCGGTGTTTGACAAACGACGCCAGGCTGATCATGAACTCCCGGAATCCCCGGTTGGTTCCCACCCGTTCCATGGCCGAAACGCTGTCCACCGCCACCCGGTCCGGCTTGAAAGAGTCGATCTCCCGCTTGATGGCGATCAGATGATCCTCCAGCCCGGCACTTTCCGGATAGGCACAGACCATGCGCAACTGATTGTTGCGTTCCAGCGCTTCGAAATCGATGCCCCAGCCATTGGCGTTGCGCAGCAGTTGTTCCCGACTCTCTTCGTAGGCAAACAACAGACATTTTTCACCCTTCTTGGCGCCGCCGTGGATGAATTCGGCGGTCATCAGGGTTTTGCCGCAACCGGTGGCGCCGGAGACCAGAATCAGGGAATCCCGGAAGAACCCGCCGCCGCACATCCGATCCATCTCCGGGCTGCCGGAAGGCACCCGCATGTCCGAGGAGCGTTGCTTGAGTTCGATGGCCGACAACGGAATGATGATGATTCCCTGATCCGGCAATACCGTAAATGGATACTCCCCTTTTTGATGGGTGGTGCCGCGAAATTTCAGGATCTCGATGGTCCGGCGTCGTTTTTCCGCCTCCAGCACGTTGCGCAGGATGATCACGTTGTCGGCCACGAACTCTTCGACTCCGAAGCGGGCGATTTCGCCGAACTCCTGGGTGCGCTCGGCGGTCATCAATGCCGTGATCCCCATCCCCTTCAGGGCCGCGCTCAAACGTCGCAACTCCGCACGAACCAGCGTGGCGTTGTTGAACAGGGTGAAAACCGCGCCCAGCGAATCAATGGAGATTCTTTGCGCACCAATGGAACGCACGGCATATTCGATGCGGGCCAGCAATGCCCCCAGATCGAACTCGCCGGATTCGATGGTTTCGTGGCCCGGTTGAGGGGAGGCGTCCACGAACCGCCAAAGGTTTTGCTCTTCCCACTCCTGGATGTGCCAGTTCATGGAGAGCAGATTCTTGCGAATCTCGGAAGGGTGTTCCTCAAAGGTCACGAAGACGCCAGGTTCATTGGATTTGCGAATCCCTTCGGCGAGAAACTGGGCCGCGAAGACCGTCTTGGCGCTGCCGGCAGTACCGGTGATCAGGGTGGTACGCCCCTTGGGCAGTCCACCCTGGGAGATGAGATCAAAACCCTCGATGCCGGTTCCCAGTTTTTCGACGGGTATTTTGGAATTTTCATTGGACATGATTTTGCCAATCCTCATGCGCGATAAATAAAAGAGCGGGCTGTTATTGCAGTTTCAGTTCCACCGGAAGCAGATCCAGACCGACCAGCACTTTTTCGGTGTCCGACAGGTCGCCGATGATGCGTCGCAATGGTGGGGGAAGCATCTTGATCAGCGTCGGGGTGGCCAGGATCTTTTCGTCTTCGGCCAGTTGCGGCTGTTCCAGGATGTCGATGACCCGCATCTCGTAGCGGCCATCCAGTTCCTGTTCGCAGAGGCGCCGCAGATTCTTGATGGCGCGCTCCGAACGGGGGGTGTGGCCGGTGATGTACAGTTTCAATAAATATTTGTCGTTTACGGTCATGCCCGACACTCCCCCAAGCCAAAAAAACCCGTGACCCTCACGGGGAACTCATCCATCGCCACCCATGGCGTAAGGACGATAAAACGACACCAGATGTCCCATCAACTCGAAAGCCAGATAACGGCACTCTTCATGAATCGCCTCGTTCTTGGTGGGATTGGCGGGTTGTTCCCGCTGCTCCAGGGTGGCCAGATAGAGATCCACCACATCCCTGGGTCCGCAACGCAAAAAACCAAGTTCGGCGGCGATTTGTTTGACTTCTTCGGAAATATTGTAGACCACCTTGTGGGTACGCATCTGGATTTGTCGGTCGAGAACCGTGCCGAATCGGAGGACAAGATTCAAGAAACGGTCCTGGTAATCCCGTTTCAGTTCCTGGATGCCCAGCATTTGCGCTGCAACCCGGCTCAGATTCCTTTCGGAGAGCCGCTCCAGCGAGCCATGTTCCCGTCGCCGCCGCTCCTCCTCCCGCACCCGTTCCAGGGCCAGATTCATGGCGTGGCGTTCCATGGCATAGCGAATGGAACGAAACAGCAGATTGCCGTCGATGGTGTTCTTGACCAGGTAGTCCTGGGCGCCGCTGCGCACCGCCTGAATGGCCAGGGATTCATCATCCAGACCAGACAGGACGATCACCGGACAGGTCATGGCGTGGTGACGAATCCGCTCGAAGGTCTCCAGTCCCACGGAGTCGGGAAGATTCAGATCGATGAGCAGGATGTCGAACGAATCGTTTTCCAGCACCTGCAAGGCCTGGGAGAGCAGCGTCACCTGACTCAGGAGGATGCGGGCGGATGGAAAAGAGGAATGCTGTCTTTCCAGGTCCGCGAGCCACTCGTCCAGCAGGGAGGCAAAACCGAGATCATCCTCGACCAGCAATACCCGGATCGTCTGTTCCACCATAACCAGGCAATTCCTGTCAGAAGAGGTCGCCGCTTTTGGGCGGCAGTTTCACCACGGTGAACCAGAAATTCTCCACCGATTTGACCACCGCGAAGAATTGATGCAGATCCACCGGCTTGGTGATGTAGCAGTTGGCATGGAGTTGATAGGTGCGCAGGATGTCCTCTTCGGCCCGGGAGGTGGTCAGCACCACCACCGGAATGGCTTTCAGTTCCGGATCGGCCTTGATCTCCTCCAACACCTCCCGGCCATCCTTGCGGGGCAGGTTGAGATCCAGCAACACCACATCCGGACGGATGGCATCGGCATATTTGCCCTGCTGGCGCAGATAGGCCATGGCCTCTTCGCCATCCTCCACGACACTCAACCGATTGAGCATTTTGCTGTCGGCCAGTGCTTCGCGGGTCAGTTCCACATCGCCGGGACTGTCCTCCACCAGAAGGATTTCCACGGCTTTTGCATTTCCTGGATCCATCGGTCTGTCCCTCTTGATATGGTTCTCAACCGCCCTGAGACCGGAATGTTGCAAGCCGATGTGGCCTGCTCTCAGGCGTGTGCAAAATGATATCCTGGATTGCAGTGTATTGTCCACACAATCGTTCATAAAGACGGGTTGTCCTCCGGAATGGAAAAGCTGAAGGTGCTGCCCTGACCCGGTTGGGACGCCACCCAGATGCGGCCACCATGACGTTCGACGATCCGTTTGCACATGGCCAGTCCGATGCCGGTCCCTTCGTAGCGCGCCCTGGAGTGGAGCTTTTGGAAGATCAGGAAGATCCTCTCCTGATGTTTGGGTTCGATGCCGATGCCGTTGTCACGGACGGCGACCACCCATTCCTTGTGTTGACGAAAGGCGGTCAGATGAATGCAGGGCGGGGAGTCGCCCCGGAACTTCATGGCGTTGCCAAGCAGATTCTGCATCAATTGTCCCATCAACACCGGATTGGCATGCAACGTGGGAAGCGGGTCGTGCGTGACCACGGCGCCCGTCTCACGAATGAGCGACGCCAGACAAGCCAGGGTGCGCTCCAGCACGCCATTCAGGTCGGTGGTCACCCGTTCGGATTCGCTGTTGCCCACCCGTGCGTAACTCAACAGGTTGTTGATCAGGCTTTGCATGTGGTTGACGCCATTGATGACGTTGGCGATGTACTTGTCCGCCTGCTCATCCAGTTGACCGCCATAGCGTTTTTGCAGCAGTTGCACATAACCGGTGATCAACCGCAGAGGCTCTTGCAGGTCATGGCTGGCCACATAGGCGAACTGCTGCAAATCCTTGTTGGAACGGTCCAACTCCTGAGTACGCTCTGCCACCCGTTGTTCCAGTTCCTGGTTCAAGGCGCGCTGCCGGTCCTCGATCCGCTTGCGTTCGGTCACGTCCCGGAAAATGCCCAGAATCACCTGGTGATCCCCAAGATCGGTCACTGCGGCCCGGATCTCCACCGGCACCAACGTGCCGTCCTTGCGTACCACATCGACTCCGGTCAGCAGGCCGTTGCCCAGCAGGACATGCTCCCGGAACAATTGCTGATAGCGTTCGTTCTCTGCGGCAGGATGCAGTGCGCTCTGATGCATCCCGATCACTTCGTTGATCGGGCGACCCAGCAGTTCCCCGGCCATGAGATTGGCATCCCGAATGATGCCGCTATCGACATCCGCGATGAGAATGGCGTCGTTGGCCGACTCGATGAGCAGACGATACCGTCGCTCGGAACGCACCAGCGCCTCCAATGCGATTCTCTCCTCGGTAATGTCCTTGATCATCAACAAAAAACCGTTCAATGCGCCAACACGGTCCAGAATGCCGGACAGCCGGGCTTCCAGCAGGCATTCCCGTTCGGCAACCGTCTGGAGCAGTGTGAAGAGGTATTCTTCGTGTCGCTGAATGTGTGGGAGCGCCTGAACCAGGGAGGCCTCCTGCAACCCGTCATGCAGGATGCTGACAGGTTGGTCCAGCAACTGACCGATGGTGTATCCGAAGAGTCGTTCCGCCTCTGGATTGAAATATTTCACATGAAAATTCAGATCCATGGCCACGATGGCCAGATCCCCGGTCGAGCGCAGGATGTTGTCCAGATGCAGCGCCGTTTCCTGAAAGGCGGTCTTGATTTCTGCCAAGGCGGCGCGATTTTCCCGCAGCGCGGCGGTCTCCATGAGTTGTTGCACCACGGGACGACCGATCCGATAGAACAGAAAGGTGCCGATGACGATGACCAGCACGCCGATGGCCAGCACCAGCAAGCCGGCGTGGAGGAACGGACGGCGCAACTCCTCCAGATCGATCTTGGCCACCACCCCCAGATTCAGGATTGCCAACGGTTCGTGGGCGGCCAGCACCGTGACGCCCCGGTAGTCCAGGCCGACCAGCACCCCGGATTGTCCCTGCAACGCCCGACGCATCGGTTCGGCGCGGGCAGAATTCATGGGCGCCGGCAGGTGTTCGTCTTGATCGGCATGGCGATGGCGCAAGACGAAAACGATATTTTCCCCTTCCAACCGCCCCATGGTGAACTCGCCGGTTGCTCCGAATCCCTTGAATTGATGATGGGCTTCCCGGACCTGCTGCATGACCGCCTCTTCCAGAACGGCTGGGGTGAACGCCGCGTCAGCCAGGGACAAGTGGGTTATTTCATTGCGGGTGATCGCCTCGATCAGGCGGGCCTGACCTTCCACGGTCTGCCTCAGACGCTGGCCGGACTGTTCAAAGGAGGTATTGTAAAGGATGGCGATGGCAATGCCGCTCATGATGATTCCCACAGCGGCCATGATGGCCATCAGCAGCAGCATGCGCGCGGTTTCCGGGGTCTTTCCGAACCATGTCATGATGGTTCCTCCTCGGCAGGAGCGTCGGGAAGCGCAAAGCGCACCAGAGCACCCGGTTCCTGGCGCGGTTCCACCCAGATGCGACCGCCATGACGCTCCACGATGCGCTTGCACAAAGGCAGGCCCATGCCGATACCGGGATACTCGGTGCGCGGGTGAAGTTTTTGAAAGACGACAAAGACCCGTTCGGCAAATTTGGCCGGAATGCCAATGCCGTTGTCGCTCACCGAAACGACCCACCCGATCTCTTCCCGATTGGCCCACAAGCGGATTTCTGGTGGCTCTGCGCTCTTGAACCGAATGGCGTTGCTGATCAGATGCCGAAACAGCAGTGCCAGTTGCGCCACATCCGCAACCACCTCCGGCAGCGCATTCCGGATGATCTGCGCCCCGGACAGACGCAATTCGGTCTGCAAGTGGTTCAGGGCATGATCCAGGGCGTCATCCAGCCGGGTCAGGACAAAAGGGGCGTTGCGGGTCTCCACCCGGGAGAGTTCCATCAGGCCATGGAGCATGGTCTGCATCTGGTGGACGCCGCCCGTGATATAGTCGATATAGCCGTCGGCTTTATCGTCGAGCGTACCACGATAGCGGTTTTGCAAAAGCTGGACATAGCCGGAGACCAGACGCAAAGGTTCTTGCAAATCATGGGAAGCGGCATAGGCGAACTGCTGCAAATCGTGTCGGGCCAGTTCCAGTTCCCGGGTACGCAAGGCCAGTCGTCGTTTCAGCGCGTCACACTCCTGGATGACATGAGGCGGCGCTGGCCGATGTTCCGCCAACGTCTGGTTGACGGGTGCCGATTCTTGCGAGCTGTTCATCAAGCCTCCCCTCTGGCCATCGGATCTGAAAAATGGATTCCGGTTCATTCTTAGTCCGTTCCCAGGCTGCTGACAAGCCCAACCTTGCCTTGGCTGCCGAATTCTGTTAGAGGCTGTGCTGATGATTCGCGTAAAGACCCGGTTGAGATTGGCTGGCGGGGAAAAAAGTTACCTGCCAAGAATCCCCGCAAGCAGCTCTTCCGATGTGGTCCTCAGCAGACCGGGCATGACCTTATGATAACGAGTGATAACGATGACCAGTAATACCCCAGCAGAAGGGCAAGAGCACTCCATGAGCAACGAAGCAGAAGACGAAGCGCGTCGCAACGAAGAAGAGTTCGATGTAATGGAGGAGGAGGGCGAAGGGCACGCCTCCCCGGAGAACCGCACAGAGGAGGGAGAGCAGCAGGAAGGTTACATCTCACCCATGGAATTGCTGATTCAGGCGCAGGCCAAGGCCGAGGAGTACCGCAACGATTATCTGCGCGCTCTGGCCGATATGAAGAATCTGCGTCAGCGCACCCAACGGGAGATCCAGCAGGCCAGACAGTTTGCCATCGAAGCCTTTGCCAAGGATCTGTTGCAGGTGGCGGACAACCTGGAACGCGCCCTGGGAGCGATTCCGGTCAGTGACGATCCGGTGAGCGTGGCCGTGACCGACGGGGTGCGCATGGTGGCGACCGGATTGGAAAACACCTTGAAAAAACATGGCGTGGAGCGCATCCAGGCCATGAACGCCCCATTCGATCCCAATCTCCATCAAGCGGTGATGCAGGTGGAAGATCCGACGATTGCGCCGGATCGGGTGGTGCGGGAGCTGCAAACCGGCTACCTGCTCAATCAGCGGCTGTTGCGGCCATCGATGGTGGGGATTTCGACGGGCGGAAGCAAAGAAGGGAATTCTTGAGCCGGATGGTCTTGACAAGTTGGGCAAGGATTCCCATATCAAGCGCGCATCCCGCAATCCAAGCGGGTTCCAAACAACGAGCGCCAAACGGCATGTGGGTGAGGGTATCTGAATATGGGCAAAGTCATCGGTATTGATCTGGGCACCACCAATTCATGTGTGGCAATCATGGAAGGGGGTGACCCCAAAGTGATCGAAAACAGCGAGGGCAGTCGCACTACGCCATCCATGGTCGCTTTCACTTCGAGCAACGAACGTCTCGTTGGCCAGTCCGCCAAACGTCAGGCGGTCACCAACCCCAAGAATACCCTGTTCGCCATCAAGCGGCTGATCGGGCGTCGGTACGACGATCCCACCACGCAACGGGACCGGAAACTGGTTCCTTACGAAATCATCAAGGCGGACAACGGGGATGCGTGGGTGCAAGGCGGGGACAAGAAAATAAGTCCCTCCGAAATTTCCGCCATGATCCTGCAAAAGATGCGACAGACCGCAGAGGACTATCTTGGCGAGCAGGTGACGGATGCGGTGATCACGGTTCCGGCCTACTTCAACGACGCCCAGCGTCAGGCCACCAAGGATGCGGGACGAATCGCCGGACTCAACGTCATGCGCATCATCAACGAGCCGACCGCGGCGGCCCTGGCCTATGGCCTGGACAAAAAGGGCAGCCAGACCATCGCGGTCTATGATCTGGGTGGCGGTACGTTCGATATCTCGATTCTGGACATCGGCGATGGCGTCTTCGAGGTGAAGTCCACCAATGGCGACACCTTCCTGGGTGGCGAGGATTTCGATCACGCCATCATCCAGTATCTGGCCGAGGTCTTCCAGAAAGAGAGCGGCATCAATCTGCGCCAGGACAACATGGCCCTGCAACGCCTGAAAGAGGCCGCAGAAAAAGCCAAGATCGAGCTTTCCAACAGCACCCAGACCGATATCAATCTGCCCTTCATCACGGCCGACGCCTCGGGTCCGAAGCATCTGAACGTGAGCATGACCCGGGCAAAACTGGAAGCGCTGGTGGATGATCTGCTGAAACGGACTCTGGAGCCGTGCCGCATCGCCTTGAAGGATGCGGGAATTTCGACCCGTGATGTCCACGAGGTGATTCTGGTGGGCGGCATGACCCGCATGCCCAAGGTGCAAAGTCTGGTGGCCGAGTTCTTTGGCAAGGAACCCCACAAGGGGGTCAACCCGGACGAAGTGGTGGCCATCGGCGCGGCGATTCAGGGTGGCGTGCTCAAGGGCGATGTCAAGGATGTGCTGCTGCTCGATGTGACGCCGTTGTCGTTGGGCATCGAAACCCTGGGTGGTGTCTTCACCAAGCTGATCGACAAGAATACCACGGTGCCGACCCGCAAGTCGCAGGTCTTCTCCACCGCTTCCGACAGTCAGTCGGCGGTGACCATCCGCGTGGCCCAGGGCGAACGCGAAATGTTCATGGACAACAAGCTGTTGGGACAATTCGATCTGGTGGGCATTCCGCCGGCGCCACGCGGCATCCCGCAGATCGAAGTCACCTTCGATATCGATGCCAATGGCATGGTCCATGTTTCGGCCAAGGACAAGGGCACGGGTCGCGAGCAGTCCATCAAGATCCAGGCCTCGGGTGGCTTGAGCAAGGAGGATATCGACAAGATGGTGCGCGAGGCCGAGGCCCACGCCAGCGAGGATGCCAAGAAACGCAAACTCATCGATGCCCGCAACCATGCCGACTCCCTGGTCTACAGCACCGAGAAATCCTTGAAAGAACATGGCGACAAGGTGGATGCGTCGGTCAAGAAATCCATTGAGGATGCGGTCGCCGCCTTGAAGTCGGTCATCGACGGGGATGACGCGGAGGCGATCGAAAGCCGTACCCAGGCCCTGATGGAGGCTGCGCTCAAGCTGGGTGAGGCGGTTTACAAGGAAAACGAGCAGGCCGCGCCTGGTGGTGCCGGATTTGATCCTCACGCCGCAGGCGGGAAAAAGGGTGCCCAATCCGGCCATCCGGAGGATGTGGTCGAAGCGGACTACGAAGAAGTTCACACCGATAAAGATAAAAAATAATGTCCAAGGATCTATACGAGATCCTGGGCGTTCCCAAGGACGCCTCGGATGCCGCCATCAAGAAGGCTTATCGCAGCTTGGCCATGGAGTTGCACCCGGATCGCAATCCGGGTGACAAGACGGCCGAGTCGAAGTTCAAGGAGGTCAACGCCGCCTACGAGGTGTTGAAAGACGCCAAGAAGCGCGCCATCTACGATCAGTTCGGTCATGCCGGACTGAATCAGGCCAGTGGCGGCGGCGGTGGTGGCTTCTCCGGTGATCCTTCCGGTTTCGGTGGTGGCGGTTTCGGAGACATCTTCGAAGAGTTTTTCGGCGACATCTTTGGCGGTGGTCGCGGCGGTGGCCGTGGCGGACCGCAAAAAGGTGAGGATTTCCGTTATGACATGACCGTTTCTTTGGAAACGGTCATGCATGGGGCCAGCGAACGGATTCGCATCCCTTCGATCATCCGCTGCGAAACCTGTCGCGGTTCGGGTGCCAAGCCGGGAAGCGGCCCGGAGACCTGTTCGGCCTGTGCCGGTGCGGGTCAGGTACGCACCCAGCAGGGATTTTTCTCCATCTCCCGTCCCTGTCCCACCTGCCGTGGCCAGGGACGGATCATCCGCAATCCCTGCAACGACTGTCAGGGGCAGGGGCGGCAGCGTTCCGAAAAGACCCTGACCGTGAAAATTCCTCCCGGTGTCGAAACCGGCACCCGCATCCGGCTCTCCGGAGAGGGAGGGGCCGGGCCGTTGGGTGGACCGGCCGGGGATCTTTACATCATCATCGATGTCACCCCGCATCCGATTTTCGAGCGGTTCGGGCCGGACATCCTCTGCCATGCGCCGATCACCTTCCCGCAGGCGGCTTTGGGCGGCAAGCTGGAGGTGCCCACCCTGATCGGTCGGGCCATCGTCACCTTGCCTGCCGGCGTGCAGACCGGCAAGCGACTGGTGCTGCGCGGCAAGGGATTGCCCCATCTCAACCGTCCGGGAGTGTATGGGGATCTGGTGGTCGAGGTGCGGGTGGAAACGCCGGTCACCCTGACCAAGCGTCAAAGAGAGCTGCTGCAAGAGTTTGAACAACTTTCCAATCAGGAGTCCCAGCCCGAATCCCATTCGTTTCTGGGACGGGTGAAAGATTTCCTCGACAAAATGTCTTCCAAATAGAGGCAGGCTGGGCAATGGGTACAGAGCGGACGGAAATTGCCGTGGTTGGCGCGGGCGGTCGCATGGGACGGATGTTGATCCAGGCGATTCAGGCGCATGCCGCCACCCGGCTGGTCGCAGCCACCGAGCATCCCGAATCTCCCCTGGTGGGGCGGGAGGCCGGAGAGTTGGCAGGGGTGGGTCATCTCGGGGTGATCCTCTCCGGAGATGCCGGATCCGCGTTTCAACCCGGTCGCGTGGTGATCGATTTTACCCGTCCTGCGGCAACTCTTGCCCATCTGGAACAGGCGGTCGCCCAGGGATCGGCCATGGTGATCGGCACCACCGGTTTTGATGCCGCTGGCCGCGAACAGATTCGTCTGGCTGCTGAAAAGATCCCGATTGTCTTTGCGCCCAACTTCAGCGTCGGTGTCAATCTCATGTTCCGTCTCGCGGCCGAGGCCGCGCGTGCCCTGGGGGAGAGCGTGGACATCGAAATCATCGAGGCCCACCATCGCCACAAGATCGATGCCCCTTCGGGCACGGCTTTGGGGTTGGGTCAGGCGATTGCTGCGGCTGTGGACCGCAACTTGCAAGAGGTTGCTGTGTACGGACGTGAAGGCGAGACCGGCGCCCGTGACCGACGCACCATCGGCTTTGCCACGGTGCGGGGCGGTGACATCGTGGGAGATCATACGGCCCTGTTCGCCGGTGATGGGGAACGGTTGGAGATCACCCATCGCGCCTCCAGCCGCATGACCTTCGCACAGGGCGCAGTCCGGGCCGCAGTGTGGGTGCATGGCCGCAGTGCCGGTTTGTTCGGGATGAACGATATTCTGGGCTTTGGCAGCAGTTAGGGCAAGCGCGTTGATTTGTTTTAGGTTTCCTGCGCGGCCCACAAAGGCCGCGTTTTTTTTTGGAACCAACTCTCACGGACGAGAGTCAAAGAAGCATAACAGGCAATCATGGAGAACGGGAAAGTTTCTTCAGACAATGGAATGTTGGTGAATGTCCATTTAGGTTCTGAACGTGCTTACTAAGAAAGGAGAACAACAATGAACACTGCTTTGGATTCCTACGAAATGGAGAGTTACGGCCTGTGCAACGGCGTGCGTAACCATGTGCATATCGAGTTGGGGGACAATGGCTTCAGTGTGTGCCGCAGCGATCATGCCCGGATCGGCGACTGTCTCTTCGAGGGGATCACCGACCTCGGCGTGGCCCAGGAGTTGACCGAACTGCTGATCGGCGAAATGGAACACAAAGCCCTGGTGGCCCAACAACAACGGGGATTGGTCTTCGGTTGAGACCAGACCGATTCTACAGGAAGCATGACGATGCCAGGGGGATCTCCCCCTGGTATTTTTTTGTGGTGCTGTCCGTCCTTTTTCCATGGCCTTGCCCCGGTTTCTTTGAAAATGGTGTGTTTCGTCACCAACCGATCGGAACAGCAGGCGGACGGATGGCAAAAGCACCCGATATGACCCCCGAAGCAAATTGATACAGGATGGCTTGTTGTGTTGCATTCCAGTCAGCATCATCGGTTGGTCCGATTGCGTTGGACCGCATTTGTGATCGTCGGTTTGGCCTACATGTTGTCGTTTTTTCATCGCTATGCGCCGGCGACGATTGCGGGTGAGCTGCAACGCACGTTTCAGGCCACCGGGGTCGAACTGGGTGGACTGGCTGCCACCTATTTTTATGTCTACATGGTGATGCAAATCCCCACCGGCATTCTGGTGGATACCGTCGGCCCGCGCACTGTGGTGGTGATGGGCGGATTGATCGCGGGTGTCGGTTCCTGGATGTTCGGCATGGCCGACACGCTTTCGGCGGCGGTGGTCGGGCGGTTGTTGATCGGATTGGGGGTATCGGTCACCTTCATTGCCTTGCTCAAGCTCAACGCGGTCTGGTTTCATGACCGACATTTCGCGACGATTACCGGTGCCACCATTTTGTTGGGCAATAGCGGGGCGTTGCTGGCGGCGGCACCATTGACGTGGGTGTTGGCATTCATGTCATGGCGCATCGTGTTTGTTGGGGTGGGAGCGTTTTCCGTATTGCTGGCGGTGTTGGCCTGGGGGTTGGTAAGGGACCATCCAGGCAAGGTCGGACTGCCCAGTTTGCGGGAACTTGACGGCAAGGCGGCTCACCCGTCCCATCCGGGACATTGGTATGAGGGGTTGAAAATCGTCCTGAACAATCGGGCCACCTGGCCGGGTCTGTGGGTGAACATGGGCGTGGCGGGTTCTTTGTTCGCGTTTGGCGGATTGTGGGCCGTGCCTTTCTTGCGGGATGCCTATGGCATGGATCGGGTGGCGGCAACGGATCGAACCACCTTCTTGCTGTTGGGATTTTCCATTGGTGCGTTTTTTGTGGGGACGATTTCCGATCGGCTGGGTCGACGCAAGCCGGTGATGATCGCGGGCGGGGTGGCCTACAGTCTGTGCTGGTTGTCGATGCTGTGTGGCGTGACGCTGACCGGTTCGATCGGGTATGGCGTGTTCTTTGTGATGGGGTTGTGCGCCTCCAGTTTTACCCTGAGTTGGTCATGTGCCAAGGAGGTCAATGCCCATGCGCTTTCCGGCATGGCCACCAGCGTGGTCAACATCGGCGCGTTCCTCGGCACGGCCATCTTGCAACCTGCGGTGGGATGGGCGGTCGATTCCGCGTTGCAGGCGGCCCACCAGACCACGCCAGGATTGGCGGAGTATCAGTCCGGTATCGCTTTGTTGTTGATTTTTGCGGTGATGGGGTTGGTGGCGACACTGTTCATCCGGGAGACCTGTTGCCGGTATGTGTCGCCATGATAAGAGGAGTGAGGTTCAAAGAAATTTCCTCAACCACGATTTTCCGGCAGCCGTGGAACCGGGGTTCGTCGCGCAAGATCCCTCATCCCAGGCCGGAACCGATTCCGGTCTGAAACGACTGAAAACCCGCCACGGCAGAATGCCTCCCCCGCCGCCACAGCCGCACCCGGCCCGCCTGGGATGAAAAACCTTGATGATTTCCGGATTTTCGACACTCTGCACATAGACCATCGTGGTCCAGACCCCACGCTCTTCGCGTAAAATTTCTTCCACCATGTCCTGCAACTGGGCGCTGACGATGGAACCCTCCACCGGCGCTTCCGGGAGGGGCTGACGCGGTTCCACCACATACCATCCATCCAACCGCTCCACCTCGTTCCGCAAGGTCGCGACATCTGCCAGGCGGATCATGCCATCGAAACGGCCCTCCAGACGTTGGGGGAAGGGAATCTCATCAGCAACTGTTTCCATGATCGGTTCATCCATCCATATTCTGCAAACGTGAATGCCCTGCGGGCAATGAAGTGGGTTGCGGTTCAATCCTCTTGATCAATCTTCTTGGGCGATCTCGACCCGGTTGCGTCCTGCGTTTTTGGCGGCATAGAGCGCCTGATCGGCCCGTTCGGTCAACTCCCGGATGGTGTCGTGGGACTTCCTTTGCGCCACGCCAAAGCTGGCGGTGATGCGACCAACGGTTGGGAATTCGGTATGCTCAACCAGATGTTTCAATTTTTCCGCCATTTGTCGCATTCTTTCCAGATCGGTTTGCGGCGAGACGATCATGAACTCCTCCCCGCCCCAGCGGGCCAGAATGTCTTCGGCGCGAATGTTGGCCGCCACCAGCGCGGAAAACGTGCGCAAGACATCATCCCCGACCTGATGGCCAAACCGGTCATTGACTTTCTTGAAATGATCGATATCGCACAACACCACGGATAGCGGCAGGTCGTGGCGATGGGCGCGCCGCAACTCGGTGTTCAGCACGCCTTGCAGTCGTGCCCGGTTGCAGGTGCCGGTCAGGGCGTCGGTATAGGCCTGGATTTCGAGCCGTTGTTTTTCCTGTTCCAGATGGGTGACATCCGAAAAGGAGAAGATATAGCGGTTCAATTCCGGCAATGCGTTGAAGGTGACGGCAAAAGGAATCGCCTTGACCTGTTGGGGATCGATGCAGCGCAGATGGACGATTCCCTGTTCATGGCATTGGGTCAGCAGGGTTTCGATCCAATCGCCGGCATGACCGCTTTGGGGAAAAGGATCACCCTGACGGGTCAGGAAACGTTCTCCGAGGGATTCGCCACTGGCCAGAAAATGGTCCAGGGAGGGATAACCGAGCAGCTTCAGGAAGGCGCGGTTGATGTATTCCAGTTGCTGGTGATTGGTGACCAGCAACAGATTGGGTTGAATGTCGAGAATGAAACGCACATACCGGTTGGCCGACTCCTGCTCCCGGCGGCGCCAGAGGGCGCGGGCGCAGTGGTTCATGGCCTTGAGCAGGGTTTGGGGATTGGTGGGTTTGAGCACATAGCGGTCGATTCCCAGATCGATGGAGCGCAGGAAATACTCTTCATCGTTGTGGGCGGTGGTGACGATGATCGGGATTTCGGAATCGGCTTCCCGGATCATTTTGGTCATGGCCAGACCGTCGAGGGTGGGCATGAGAATGTCGGTCACGATGATGTCGGGACGTTGACTGCGGAATTGTCGAAAGCCTTCCTGGCCATCGTGGGCGGTGATCAGGGTGCGTGCGTGCCGCAGGATGACCCGATCCAGCAGTTGATGGATGTCCGGATCATCCTCCACGAACAGGACGGTCAACTCTTTCAGGTGATCGGGGTCTGGCATGGGATGCGGATCGGTCATGGGCGCGACTCACTTTTTCCAGGCGTGGCCAAAGAGAATTTCCAGGGTGACGGGAATGGAGCCATCTTCGGTGCCATGGTTGACGGAATAGAGGGTGTTCACCTCTGCCAGATACCCTTTGCCCATCAGGCAGGGGGGGCGTTGGCGATGGGGGTTGGTGGCGCCGATGCGTCGCATTTCGTGCAACAGGGTATGGCCGTCCGGCAGGCGGGGTTGCCAGAGATCCCGATCCACCACCGGGCGGGAGAATCCGGCCGCGACCAGCAGATCGCCCAGATCGGGCAGGGCCGGGAAGGCGGGAACGCGGTGCCAGACGCGACCATGACGGGTCTGATCGAGGGTGGCGAGGGTTTGTTTCAACTCCTTGAGCGAGCTTTCTCCCAGGGTGGCCAGCAGCAGCGGAGCTTCGGGTTTGAGCACCCGGCGCAGCTCCCGCAGCGTGGCTAGCGGATCGCTGGACCAGTGGAGCATCATGTTGGAGAGCGCCAGATCGAAATGGTTCGCAGGCAAGGGAAAGCGGAGCGGATCGCCGGTCACGGCCAGGGGATGGTGTTTCCAGGGCAGGCGCAGCCGGGGCGTCCACGAGGCACCGGGCGGCGCGATGCCGAGCGAGAGGACGCGCGCCTTGGGATGTCGGCTTTGGAGTGCCTGGGCGCAAGGACCGGGCACGCGCCCCACTTCCAGCAGTTGCTCCGGGGTGAAGCGAATTTCGGCGCAGCGTTCGAGCAGGGAGACGTGGATGGCGGCGAGCAGATCTTCCGGCATGACCGGCGCGGCGCGTCCCAAAGCGCGGCGCACCCGTTTGGGATCCAGACGGGCCAGAGTGTGCTGGAGCAGCGGGAGGGAAGGTTCCATGGGTTTCGGGTCGAATCTGCCGGGTTTCTGGAATGGGTCAAGGAGCCATCATACCCTGCTTCCCTCTGGTTGGAAACGTCCTTTTCCTGTCATCCTGTGATTTTTGCCTGTACAATATCCAGGTCGGCAGAGTAGGATTGATTGGTTGGTGAACACCCCGACTTGTGGAGGACCACCTGCTTTCTGAGGAGTTCGTCGGAAGATGGACAGGCAACCATGCATGCCCGAACAATTTGTATTGGGTCATCCGACCATCGACGTTCAGCACGAGGTGCTGTTCGCCCTGTATCATGAGGTGTGCCACTCCCTGGATGGCGAAGAGGACGGATTCGACCTTGGAGACATCTTCCTCGGGCTGAATCTCTATCTGACCACCCACCTGGAATTCGAGGAGGAGGCCATGGAGGCCACGGATTATCCGGACATCGAATCCCACCGCGAGGGGCATCGCGCCTTGACGGAGGGGGTTCTGATGCTGTACGGACAGTTCCAGAGCGCGGCCGAGCCGGAGGAATCCAGGATAATCGCCAGGAAAATTGCAGATTTTTTGTACGCTTGGCTGGAAAACCATATTGCCAGGGTAGACCGGCTATTGTGCCGCTATCTTCTTGGACAGGTCGCATCCGCGTGATGCAAGACGATGGTTTGGTTCGACACTCTAAGCAAAAATAATTGGTAATGTGAGGCAAGAAATGGCACTGAATGTATCCAAAGAGGGTGATCGGGTCGTGCTGCGTCTGCCCAAATTGTTTGGGTTTGCCGTGCGGGCGGATTTCAAGCAGGCGACCAGCGGCAATCCATTGGGCACGAAATACAAGCTCGATTTCCAGGAAGTCGAACGGATGGACAGTTCGGCCTTGGGAATGTTGCTGTTGTTGCGTGAAACTTCGGGGGGCATCTCTTCGGATATCCTGATCATCAATCCCCGCACCGAAATCCGTAAATTGTTGCAACTGGCCAATTTTCACACCCTGTTCACGATTCAATGATGCCTCCTCACCATCCGTTCCCGTGATGCTTTCAGGTCGCTTCCGTGGTCACGAACCGGTTGCGCGGTCTGGGGATGGGATGGTGTCAGTCCCTGCTGAACTTACTGTTCCCGCCTTTTTGCGCATCGTGTCGGACCGCGCTGTCCCAGGCGCATGCATTGTGTCCGGAATGTCTGACCTCGCTGCCTGCTCCACCCGAAAATCACTGTTTGCGCTGTGGCGGGATGACCGCTCGTCCCGAGTCGGGTTGCGCCCGCTGCCTCAATGACCCCGAGGCGGCGGATGCCACCTATTTTGCCTTTTCCTACGAAGGGTTGGCCGCGCAGTTGATCCGTGGGTTGAAGTTCGGAGACCATTCGGAACAAAGTCGTCTGCTGGGCCGGTTGTGCTGGGAGCGGCTGGGAGAGGTGTTGCGGTGGGAATCGGTGGACCTGGTGATTCCCATGCCTTTGCACGCCTGGCGTCTGATCGGGCGACGGTACAATCAGTCCGCACTGCTGGCAGGCGAGTTGGCACGTTATTTGGATCGACCTTTGGTGACGGATCTGCTGTTTCGTCCCAGGAGAACCCGACCCCAGACCCGGCTTCATGCCAGGGAGCGACAGTTGAATGTGCGCGGCGCCTTCCGGGTGCAGGGGGAGGGGGTGCGGGGGCGCGCGGTATTGCTGGTGGATGATGTGATGACCACCGGGGCCACACTGGGGGCGGCGGTGGCGGTTTTGAAGCGGGCCGGCGCCAGTCGGGTGAGTGCGCTCTGTCTGGCCCGGGTGATGGATGGCAAATGATCGGTGAACCTATCTTTCCAAGGAGTTTTTTATGCCCGAGATCGTGATTTACAGCACGACGGTCTGTCCCTTCTGCGTGCGCGCCAAGATGCTGCTCAACAAGAAAAATGTCGCCTTCGAAGAGATCAACCTCGACAAGAATCCGGAGCGCCGGGACGAAATGGTCCAGCGCGCGGGCGGACGGCGGACGGTCCCGCAGATTTTCATCAATGGTCAACACGTTGGCGGTTGCGACGATCTGCATGCCCTGGATCAGGCGGGTAAACTGGATCCCATGCTGGTGCCCTGATGGCACCGCTGGCCGGGGTGATTCAGATGAACTCCGGTCTCGACCGGGGGATCAACCTGTCGATGGCCGAACGACTGATGGAAGCGGCGGTCGGACAGGGGGCGGCCCTGCTGGTGTTGCCGGAAAATTTCTCCTTTCTCGGTGGCAGCGAGGAGGAGAAACGGGCCGCGCGTGAAGATCCGGTGCAAGGCCCGAGTCTCACCTTTCTGAAAGATTTCGCGGCACGCCATCGGGTATGGATTTCCGGGGGGTCGATTCCTCTGGCGGATCCGGGATCGAGCAAGGCGCTCAATACCTGTTTTCTGGTGGATGATACCGGGAACGTGCAGGGACGCTATGACAAGATCCATCTGTTCGATGTGGATGTGGGGGATGGCACCCGCTATCGGGAATCCGAACATGTCCGACCCGGCAAACGTCCGGTGGTGGTGGAGACGCCGTTCGGACGCATCGGGCTGACGATCTGTTATGATCTGCGCTTTCCGGAACTGTTCCGCGCCCTGGCTGCGCAGAATGCGGAAATTTTCACCTTGCCTGCCGCGTTCACGGTGATCACCGGACGGGATCACTGGGAGCCGCTGGTCAAGGCGCGCGCCATTGAAAATTTTGCCTATGTGCTGGCCTCCGGGCAGTGGGGGCAGCATGCCGGCGGGCGTCAGACCTATGGGCGTTCGATGGTGGTGGAGCCGTGGGGCACGGTGGTGGCCCAGTGTGCCGATGGCATCGGTTATGCGCTGGCACCGCTGGAGCGGGAGCGGGTGGCCCGTTGCCGCCAGCGCATCCCCTGTCTGACCCACCGGAAATTGTGATTCCTGTGGAGCCTAGCGGGCGCTTGTGACCTGAAGACGGTGGCCATCGCTGAGAAAGTCGATGGCGCCGTTCACATCCGTGCGCCACAGGTGCGCTCCGCTTGCGGCCCAGCGTTGCAGCACCTCGGGTTTGGGAAATCCCCAGGGATTGTCCGCGCCCACGCTGAACACCACATGTTCGGGATGTACCTGGTCCACGAAGCGGGCGGTCGAGGAGGTGAGACTGCCGTGATGGGGGGCGAGCAGCATGGTGACCGGCTGCAAGGCATGCTGTTCCACAAGCCAGGACTCCTGCGCCGCCTCCATGTCGCCGGTCAGCAGAAACCGGTGGTTGCCGTGTTTGAGTTCCATCACCAGGGAGTGGTCGTTGGGTTTGGTGGCGTGATGGGCCGGGAGCGGCGGCAGGATCCGCACCTGGGCTGTGCCATCCGGAAAGCTCTCTTCTGTGTCAAAACGGCGCACGGTGACGCCGTTCTGTCGGGCCAGGGCGAGCAGTTCGACCAGTTCTGGTCGTTTTTCTTCCTGGGCAGGCAGACGGGAGAGCCACAACGCACCCACCGGAAAATTGCGCAACAGTTGCGTCATGCCCGCCATGTGATCGTGCTGCGGATGGCTCAACACCACCCGCTCCAGCCGTTTGACCCCATGGTGCCACAAGGCGGTGGAGATCACCGCTTCGCCCACGTTGAAACGCGGACTGACCGTGCCGCCCGCATCGTAGACCGACCAGCCTCCCCCCGGCATTTTCGTCACCACGGCCAGCGCCTGTCCCACATCGAGCACGATCAGCCGCAGACTCTCGGCGGGGGTTTGTTCTCCGGGCCAGGCCAGACCTGCCACGGCCAGCAGCGCCAGCACGCCCCGTTTCCACCCCCGGCCTCCGGAGGCGCGCAGACCGGCGGCCACAAAACCGATGGCCAGAAAGCAGGTCATGCCGGGCAGGGATGGTCCCGCGCTGCGCATTTCCGCCCCAGGCCACAGGACCGACCACTCCACCAGCCAGCGATAGATTTCCAGGGTCCAGCCCGTGACGCGGAGCAGTCCGTTGCCGAGTTCAGGCCAGAGCGGCTGCACCACCATGGCCAGCAGTCCCAGCGGCGTGGAGAGTTCCCCCACCCAGGGAATGGCCACGAAGTTGATCGCCATGCTGTAGGGGGAGACGCGGTGAAAGGCATGCTGGGCAATGGGTGCGGTCACCAGGCCGATGGCCACGGTGGAACCGAGGGTCAGCACCACCCGGTCGCGCCAGGTGTGGCCCGGCAGATGGTCGAGCAGATACAGAATCACCGCCACACACAGAAAGGACAACTGAAATCCGGCATTGAGCAGATCGTTGGGATGCCAGGAGAGCAGGACCACGGCAGCCAGGGTCAGCAGCCGCCAGGAGTGGCGTTGCCGTTGCAGGGCGACGGCCAGCATGAAGAGCGCCACCATGATGTAGGCCCGCTGGGTCGAGACCGACCAGCCCGCAAGGGCGGCATAGGCCGTGACCGGCACCAGGGAGAGCAGTGCCGCCGGTCGTTTCATGTCCCAGCGTCGGGAGAGGGGCAGGATCAGGGTCAGTCCGAGTCGCACCAGGAAATAGACCGCGCCTGCCACAAGCGTGAGATGCATGCCGGAGATGGCCACCAGATGAAAGGTGCCGGAGGCGAACAGGGCATTTTGCAGTTCCCCATCCAGATGGCCCCGTTTGCCGAGCAGCAAGGCTTCGGTCAGGCCGCGCTGGGAGGGGGGCAGCGTGGCGGCGATCCAGTCCGCGGTTTGTTGGCGCAGCCGGTTCCAGAACCATTGGTTCGTGGTGCCGATCCGTTGCGGCGGCTCTTTGCCGGTCGCGGTGGCCACGATGCCCGAATCCAGCAGGTATTGACGATAATCGAAGCCGCCAGGGTTGGTGACCGGGGATGGGGGACGCACCCGCACCTGAAGCGCAACCCGGTCGCCGGGCAGCACGGTCGTGCTTTGCCGGTGGAACGAAACCCGGATCATGCCCGACGGATTCCAGGCCGGGGAGGTGACTTCATCCAGGAGCAGCAGCAGCGAATCGCTGCGGTCTTCCCGGTCTGCCACCACGGCCTGAATCGTGATTTTCTCTCCCCTGGCCGGGAGCGGTTCGGCCATCCGGGTCAGGGGCGGGAGCGTCACCACCAGGCCACCCCAGATCATCCCGGCCAGCACCACCCATCCGGCGGCGGCGGTCCGACCGGTCTCGCGTCGTGCCCAGAGGGCGGCTCCGGCTGGAAGCAGGGCAAAGGTGAGGAGGATGGCTCGCGAGTCGGCCAAAACCGGCAAGGTTGCGATAATTCCGACAATCATCCAGGCCAAAAACAGTGCGGGCAATGCGGTCGGAGCCTGTTTGCGGGTGCCGTTTGCCGGGGGATCTGGCGGTTTTTCGTGCGGATTCATGGTGTTCAAAGCCCATTTTCCGGCCATTTCCCGCTTGGGAAAGGGGGCGGCTGCGCCGATATAGAGAACAGGGGGCAACATCGGAGCGTCACTCCCGGACGTGTGAGAACGTGTGAAAATGTATAATGGATTTTATTGGTGATCAATTTTTCCTTGCTTTGTGGCTGGAGTTGCAACAGAATGTAACCATCTCTTCTGAAAGTGGCAACGACTTTAAGGAGGTGTATATGGCACACAAGACAAAACCTTTGGTCGGAACACGTAGCCTGATCACCCTGGGCGCCATGGTCATCATGGGTTTCACCCTGCATGGCATCCTGGACAATCCAGGCGAGTTGATCCGGAACGATTTGTTGTTGGGCCCCATTATCGCAGCCAGCCGGATCATCATTCCACTTTTTTTGACGTTGGGCGTCATCCACCTGTTGGCCAATGTCACCAAGTGCGAAGCCTGCGGCAAGATTCTCTTCTGGAAAAAACGCCTCTCCCGCTCCTGATCTCCCGCCTGATTTCTCTCCCCGGAAAACCCCGCAATGCTGCGGGGTTTTCTGTCCATTCCGGCCTGCGGAAACTCCCAAACGGTTGTTGCAGCCATGGAGGGTGATATGGTATCCTGCATGGATGTTACAACTCATTATTTTACCGTGAAACTCCCGTCAGGGATGTCCACGGTTGGGGGTGAGGGGGTGCTTCCCCCACCATGTCAAATTTATTGGGAGGTTGTCCATCCATGACCCTTTCTTCCGTTTCTTCGCATGTGACCGGTGCGCGTCTGGCCTTCATCGACGCTGGTCTGGAAGATGCCGCCACGCTGGTTGCCGCCATTCCCGCCGGAGTGCAGGTGGTCTGGATCGATCCGCACGAAGACGGCATGGCCCGGATCTCTCGGACACTGCAACAGTTCGGAGCCGTGGCCGAGATTCATCTGCTTGGCCATGGTGCTGCGGGAGCGATCCGGCTCGGGACCGTGACCTTGAACGGGGACAACTTCAACCAGTATGCCGCTTCACTGGCCCAATGGCGCACCTCCCTGACCGAAAATGCCGATCTGCTGCTGTATGGCTGTGACGTGGCTGCCGGAGTTGCCGGCGAAACGTTGCTGACGCGACTCGCCGGGGTGCTGGAGGCCGATGTGACTGCCTCCTCCGACCAGACCGGTGCGGCGGCCTTGGGCGGAAACTGGACGCTGGAAGTGGCTTCCGGCCCGATTGAAGCAGCGGCGTTGTTTGCTGCGGCCAATCCACCGGATTTTCCCCACCTGCTCGCCACGCTGACCGGCACTTCGGGGAGTGATACCCTGACCGGTACGGCTGACGGCGACACCCTGACCGGTGGCAGCGGGGCGGACATTCTGTCGGGCGGGGAGGGGGATGATGCTTTTGTCTATAATTCCAGCTACGATATCAATGGATTGGCCGAATCGGTCGATGGCGGTGCCGGGACCGATACCTTGCAATTGAATACCACGGTGGATCTCTCGTCTGCCACGCTGACCAATGTCGAAACCCTGGTTTTTGGTAGTTCCACCAGCGTGACCCTGACAGCCACACAACTGATGCTGTTCAGTACGATCCGGGGCGGCAATTATGATAATTATATTTATCTCTCTTCCGAAGGAACCGCAGATCTGACCGGCAAGAGCGTGGTCAGCATCGAGCGGATTTATGGTTCGGCGGGCAACAATACCATCCTCGGGGATGAGACGGGCCGCACCTATTATGGCCAGGATGGCAACGACACCATCCAGGGGGGCGGCGGGGTCGATACCCTTTATGGCGGCAACGGGGGCGATACGCTGAGTGCCGGCCTGGGCAATGACCTGTTGTACGGCGAAAGCGGGGATGACTCCCTGGATGGCGGCGCGGGCAGCGATACCCTGACCGGAGGCGCGGGCACCGACACCCTGGCGGGTGGGGATGGGGATGACACCTTCATTTACAGCTCCTACACCGATATCGAAGGTCTGGCCGAGTCCGTGAACGGCGGGGCTGGCACCGATATCTTGCAGATCACCACCAGCAGTTTCAACAGCTCTCTGGCCACCCTGAGCAATCTCGAAACCCTGATTCTGGCCAGTTCCACCAGTCCCACGTTGACCACGGCCCAGTTCAACATGTTCAGCGCGATCCAGGGGGGGAATTATGATAATTATATCTATCTCGCCTCGGAGGGGAGCGCGGATCTGACCGGGAAAAGCCTGACCAGCATTGAGCGGATTTATGGTTCGGCGGGCAACAATACCATCCTCGGGGATGAGACGGGCCGCACCTATTATGGCCAGGATGGCAACGATACCATCCAGGGGGGCGGCGGGGTCGATACCCTCTATGGCGGCAACGGGGGCGATACGCTGAGTGCCGGCCTGGGCAATGACCTGTTGTACGGCGAAAGCGGGGATGACTCCCTGGATGGCGGCGCGGGCAGCGATACCCTGACCGGAGGCGCGGGCACCGACACCCTGGCGGGTGGGGATGGGGATGACACCTTCATTTACAGCTCCTACACCGATATCGAAGGTCTGGCCGAGTCCGTGAACGGCGGGGCTGGCACCGATATCTTGCAGATCACCACCAGCAGTTTCAACAGCTCTCTGGCCACCCTGAGCAATCTGGAAACCCTGATTCTGGCCAGTTCCACCAGTCCCACGTTGACCACGGCCCAGTTCAACATGTTCAGCGCGATCCAGGGGGGGAATTATGATAATTACATCTATCTCGCCTCGGAGGGGAGCGCGGATCTGACCGGAAAAAGTTTGACCAGCATCGAAAGAATCTATGGCTCCTCTGGCAACAATGTGATCATTACCGACACGCTGGATCGGCAGTATTATGGCCAGGACGGCAATGATGTCATTCAAGGGGGCAGTGGCGTCGAGACGCTTTATGGCGGCAACGGCAGCGACGGCCTGAGCGGGGCCGGGGCCAACGATCTGCTGTACGGCGAGAGCGGGGACGACTCCCTGAGTGGCGGTGCGGGCAACGATACCCTGACCGGCGGTGCGGGCACCGATACCCTGTCGGGTGGGGAGGGGGATGACACCTTCCTTTACAGCTCGGGATCGGAGATCGAAGGTCTGGCCGAGGCGGTGGATGGCGGGACCGGGAACGATGTCCTGCAAGTCACGACCAGCAGTTTCAACAGCGCGCTTGCCACGCTGGTCAATATCGAGACCCTGATTCTGGCCAGTTCCACCAGTCCGACCCTGACGACCGACCAGTTCAACATGTTCGCGACCATCCAGGGTGGAAACTACGACAATTATCTCTATCTGGCGACGGATGGCAGTGCGAATCTGATCGGCAAGACCTTGACCAGCATCGAGCGGATTTATGGCTCTGCCGGTATCAATCTCATCACCGGGGACAATACCGACCGTCAGTATTATGGTCAGGACGGCAACGACACCCTGACCGGCGGTACGGGCGTGGATACGATGTACGGCGGCAATGGCGGCGACACCCTGAATGGCGGCGCGGCCAACGATCTGCTGTATGGCGAAAGCGGGGATGACTCCCTGGATGGCGGCGCGGGCAACGACACCCTGAATGGCGGCGCAGGCACCGATACGTTGGTGGGTGGGGATGGGGATGATCTTTTTGTCTACAATTCCTCCTCCGAGATCGAAGGGTTGGCCGAAACGGTGAACGGGGGCGCCGGCAACGACACCCTGCAAGTCAACAGCAGTTTCAACAGCGCCCTGGCCATGTTGAGCAATGTGGAGACCCTGCAATTGGGCAGTTCGTCCAGTGTCACCATGACGCCGGCCCAGTTGAACCTTTTTACCACGATCCGGGGCGGGGATTATTCGAATTTTCTCTATCTGGCCTCGGCAGGACAGGTGGATCTGAGTGCCCGTTCGCTGATCAGCATCGAACGGATCTATGGCTCCTCGGGCAACGACACCTTGACCGGTGACAACAGCGACCTGACCTGTTATGGCCAGGATGGCAACGATACCCTGCAAGGGGGAAGTGGCAGCGATACCCTGGACGGGGGCAACGGCGACGACCTCCTGACCGGTGGCGCGGGCAACGACACCCTGACCGGCAGCTATGGCAACGACACCCTGACCGGCGGCGCGGGCAGCGATACCCTGACCGGTGGTTACGGCAACGATCTGTATCTCTTCGAGGTGGGATCCGGGGTCGATGTGGTGGATAACGGCTCTTCTTCCTCCTCGGGCGAATCCAATATCCTCCGTTTCGGCTCGGGCATTGCCTGGTCCAATCTGTCGTTCAACGCCATTGGCAACGATCTGGTCATCGGCTACAGCGGCACGGATACGGTCCGGCTGTTGAACTGGAACACCTCGTCGTATGCCAGGAATGTTCAGGTGCAAATCTCCGGGGTCAGTCGTACCATCGACGACATCCGCTCGGGTGCAACTCCCTCTGTGACCCTCGCGCTCTCCGGTCCCTCTTCGATCACCGAGGGCAACAGCGGCACCCAATCCGCCACCTACACGGCCACGCTCTCCGCTGCCACGACTTCGGCTGTGACCATGAATTTTGCCACCTCGGCGGGCAGCGCCACGGCGGCAAGCGATTTTGTCGCCTCCAGCGGTCTGCTGACCATTCCGGCAGGCAGCACCAGTGCCAGCTTCACGGTATCGGTCCGGGGCGATACCCTGGTGGAATCCGATGAAACCTACACCGTCACCCTCTCCAATCCCGGCGGCGGGGCGACGCTGGGCACCAGCTTCGTCACCACCACCATTGCCAACGACGATGCGGTGGTGGTCGCGCAGCCGACCGTGACCCTCTCCGCGCCCGCAGCGGTGGTGGAAGGCAACAGCGGTTCCCGCACGGTCACCTACACGGTCACGCTGTCGTCGGTGGCGACGGCGATCGTGACCCTCGATTACGCCACCTCCGGCGGCACGGCCACGGCGGGCAGCGATTTCGTCGCCACCTCGGGCACTCTGACCATTCCGGCGGGCAGCGGCAGCGGAACCTTTACCGTGACGATCCTCGGGGATGCCACCAACGAGGCGAATGAAACCTTCACCGTGACGCTTGCCAATTCCCGAGGGGCCATCCTGGGAACCAGCTTTGTCACCACCACGGTGAGCAACGATGATCCGGCCACGACCACCACCGGAGAGGTGCAGAGTTCGACCAGCTACACCCTGCCGGACACGGTGGCCAATCTCACGCTCACCGGCAGTTCGGTGATCAACGGCACGGGCAATGCCCTGAACAACGTGATCACCGGCAACAGTGCGGTCAATATTCTGCGCGGGGAGAACGGGGCGGACCGGCTGTTCGGGAATGGCGGGGAAGACGTTCTTTATGGCGGCGCGGGTAACGACTATCTCGATGGCGGCGCGGGCGCGGACCGGATGGTGGGCGGCCTCGGCAACGATACCTATATCGTGGGCAGTACGGGCGATACCACCACAGAAGAGGCGGATGCCGGCAGCGATCTGGTGCAGAGCGCCATCACCTGGACGCTGGGGGCCAACGTGGAAACCCTCATGCTGACCGGCACGGCAGCCATCAACGGCACCGGCAACGCCCTGGACAATGTGCTGATCGGCAATGGGGGGGACAACACCCTGGATGGCTCCGGCGGCAACGATACCCTCAACGGGGGGAGCGGCAACGATGTGCTGTTCGGCGGTCTCGGAAACGACCTCCTGGATGGCGGCGCAGGCGTGGATCGCATGATCGGCGGAGGGGGCAACGATACCTATACCGTTGGCAGCGCGGACGAAACCGTGACCGAGGGGGTGAGCGCCGGCACCGATCTGGTGCAAAGCGCCGTGACCTGGACGCTGGGCGCCAATGTCGAAAATCTCACGCTCACCGGCACCCGCGCCATTTACGGCGTCGGCAATGCCCTGAACAACACCCTGATCGGCAACGGCGGGGACAACACCCTCAACGGCGAGGATGGCGACGACCTCCTGCGGGGCGGGGCTGGTCACGACAAGCTCTATGGTGGCGCGGGGAACGATCAACTGGTCGGCGGCAATGGCGAGGAGTTGTTGAGCGGGGGCGCGGGGGCGGATCAGTTCAAGTATCTTCAGGCTGCCGAAGGGGGTGACACGATCACCGATTTCAATGTGTCCCAGGGGGATCAACTGGTCTTTGTCAGTCGAAATTTCGGCAATATCGCCATCGGGAAACTGGACTCCTCCCGCTTTGGTTTCAATACCACCGGTCGCGCGGCCAATGCCAGTCAACGTTTTGTATTCAATACCACCACAGGCGTCCTCAAGTACGATGCCGATGGCAGTGGAACCGCCTCTGCGGCGGTGATCATTGCCACCTTGAATCCGGTTCCGACCTTGACCCAGAGCCAGATGCTCAATCAAATGGTGATCGTGGCCAGCTGATTAATGAATCATGGGAGAATGATAGATGACCACGACGGATCTGTCGCTCAACAATACCCTGACCGGTACGGCGGGCAACGATACCCTGACCGGCGGCGGTGGCACCGATACCCTGTCCGGTCTGGGTGGGGACGATGTTTTTGTGTATGAAGACACATCTGAAATCAATGGGTTGGCCGAATCGGTCAATGGCGGGGCCGGGAACGATACCCTGCGGTTCAACCAGTGGAGCGTGACCTTCGATTTCTCGGCGGCGTTGTTGAGCAACGTCGAGACCATCGAACTCAACAACGATGCCGCGTTGAAACTGACCAACGGGCAACTGGCCTCCATCGAAACCATTCAAGGCTCTTCCGACTACACCAACGAACTGCTGGTCAGTGGCGGGGTGCTGGATCTCTCCGCAGTCACCCTGATCGGCATCGACCGGATCCGGGGTTCGCGAGCGAATGATACCATCACCGGTTCGACAGGCGCAGATGCCCTGATGGGGGATGCCGGCAGCGATACCCTGGCCGGGGGCGCCGGGGATGATTTTTTCTGGTACACCGACACCTCGGAAATCAATGGGCTGGCCGAGTCCGTGGATGGCGGAGAGGGCAACGATACCATTCAGTTCGATGGGTGGAGCGTGGTGTTTGATCTGTCGGCAGCCACGGTCAGGAATGTCGAAACCATGGTGCTGAACAACGATCTCTCCCTCAAACTGACCGGTAGCCAGCTTGGGAGCGTGACCACCATTCAGGGGGGAGATTATAATAATAATTATCTTTATCTCGGTTCCGCCGGAACGCTGGATCTGAGCGCCACCGAGTTGGTCAGCATCGAGGGGGTGTATGGTTCGATCGGAGCGGATACCATCACCGGCACGTTCAACGGCGATCTGCTGTTTGGTCAGGCGGGCAACGATACCCTGATCGGCAGTGCGGGCAGCGACACCCTGAACGGTGGTATGGGAACCGATGTCTTGCAGGGCGGGGCGGGGGATGATCTGTTTGTCTATGCCGAAACCACTGCAATCAATGGCCTGGCCGAACAAATCGATGGCGGGGAGGGGACGGATACCTTGCAGCTCGACGGGTCGGGTGCGGTATTCGATTTTTCGTCGGCCATCGTGACCAGTGTGGAATCCATTGTGCTCAACAGCGATCTGTCGATCAAGCTGACCAGCAGCCAGCTTGGCGCCGTGGAGACGATTCAGGGGAGTGACGATTATTCCAATGAGGTTTATGTTGGCACCGGAGGGGCGCTGGATCTGAGCGCGGTTGCGCTGGTGGCCGTAGAAGGGATTCGCGGTTCGTCCCGGGATGACACGATCACCGGCACGGCGGGCAACGATACCCTGACCGGGGGTTTGGGAAGCGACACCCTGAACGGCGGTGCCGGAGATGATCTGTTCGTTTACAACGAGACCGCCGAGATCAATGGCCTGACCGAAAGCGTGAATGGTGGAGAGGGGGCGGATACCCTGCAACTCAATCTGTGGGGCGTGACTTTCAATTTCTCCTCGGCCACGCTCCGCGATGTCGAAACCGTGACTCTGAACAACGATGTCTCGCTCAAGTTGAACGGTACGCAACTCGGGGGCATCACGACCATCCAGGCCATCACCGAAAATACCAATGCCTTGTATCTCGGCGCGGCGGGTGTGTTCGATTTAAGCGCCATCACCCTGATCAGCATCGAAAGCATCTATGGTTCCACAGGTGCGGATACCATCACCGGCACGGCGGACGCGGATCAACTCATTGGTCAGGCGGGCAACGATACCCTGAATGGCGGCGCGGGCATCGACACCCTGATCGGTGGAGCGGGCATCGACACCCTGCGGGGCGGGGGCGATGATGATTTGTTCAGTTATACGGCCACTACCGAGGTCAATGGTCTGGCCGAGGTGGTGGAGGGGGGTGCCGGGTCGGATACCATGCGTTTCGACTCCTGGAGCGCGGTGTTCGATCTCTCCTCGGCAACACTCACCGGCATTGAAACCTTGCTGCTCGTCACCGACGCCGGGCTGAAACTGACCACCACCCAGCTTGCCGGAGTCGAGACTGTGCAAGGCAGTGGTGATTACACCAACCTGCTTTATGTCGGCAGCTCCGGACTGCTCGATCTGACTGGAAAAACTCTGATCAGCATCGACAAGATTCAGGGGTCGAGTCGCAACGACACCATCACCGGCACGGTGGACGCAGAGGTGATGGTTGGCGGTTTGGGGACGGACACCTTGCGGGGCGGGGCAGGAGATGATCGTTTCGACTATGCGGATACCGCCGAGGTCAACGGGTTGGCCGAGGTGATCGACGGGGGCGCGGGTGCGGATACCCTGCAACTGGATGGCTGGAGCCTCACGTTTGACCTCTCCGCCGCCACCTTGAGCCAGGTCGAAACCGTTACCCTGAACAACGATCTGGCGCTCAAACTCAGCGATGCGCAACTGGCCGGGATCCAAACCATCCAAGGCAACAGTGACTATTCCAACCGGTTGTATGCCGGCAATTCCGGCGTTCTCACTCTGACCGGAAAGAATCTGGTCTCCATCGATGGTGTTTATGGCTCCTCCCGCAACGATCAGCTCACCGGTTCCGCCGGGTCGGACGCCCTGTTCGGCGAAGGGGGCAACGACACCCTGACCGGCGGGGCTGGCAACGATACCCTGACCGGCGGCAGCGGCAACGATGTCTATGTATTCTCCCTCGGGGATGGGGTGGATACCATCGACAATGCGAGCGGTGCGGCCAGCGGCGAAACCAATCTGATCCGTTTTGACTCCGGGATCGAGTGGTCCGCGCTTTCGGTCACGACCAGCGGCAACGACGTGGTGCTGCGTTACAGCGCCAATGATTCGGTTCGTCTGACCGACTGGGGTACGACCGATCCTCCCCTGGCCAAAAATGTTCAGGTGCAGATCGCAGGTGTCAATCGCACCATCGAAGCGATCGGTGCAGCGGCAGCCACTCCCACCGTGACTCTCACCGGCCCGGCCACCATCGCCGAAGGCAACAGCGGCACCAGCAACGCCACCTACACGATCACCCTGTCCTCTGCCCTGACTGCGGCGGTCACGATCAACTTTGCCGCCGCCAGCGGTACGGCCACGGCTGGCAGCGATTTCACCCAAACCGCCAGCAGCCTGATCCTGATGGCCGGAAGCCTTGGCGGCACCTTCACGGTGCCAGTGCGCGGCGATACCACGGTCGAGGCCGATGAAGCCTTTTCGGTCTCCATCTCCATCTCCATCTCCACCTCCAGCGCCGGGGTGACTCTGGGCAGTGCCCGTTCGGTCACCACCACCATCACTAACGACGATTCCTCCATCGTCCCTCCGGATGGCGATTCCAATGCGGTGCAGAGCGCCACCAGTTACACCCTGCCGGATACCGTGGCCAATCTCACCCTGACCGGCCTGTCCGCCATCAACGGCACGGGCAATCTTCTGAACAATGTCATCACCGGCAACGGTGCGGTCAACACCTTGCGCGGCGAGGCCGGAGCGGATCGGCTGTTCGGCGGGGGCGGCAACGATCTTCTCTACGGCGGGAGCGGCAACGACTATCTGGATGGAGGCAGCGGCTCGGATCGGTTGATCGGCGGACCAGGCAACGATACCTACATTGTGGCGCAATCCGGAGACATCATCACCGAGGATGCGGCTGCCGGAAGCGATCTGGTGCAGAGTGCCATTACCTGGACTCTGGCGGACAATGTGGAAAATCTGCTGCTCACCGGCACAGCGGCGGTCAATGCCACGGGCAATGGTCTGAATAACGTGCTGGTCGGCAATGCAACACCCTGACCGGCGGCATCGGCAACGACACCCTGACCGGTGGTGCCGGCAACGATGCCCTGTTCGGCGGTGCGGGGGCGGATACGCTGGATGGCGGCACAGGCGCGGATCGTTTGATCGGCGGGGTCGGAGATGACCTGTACACGGTCGAGAGCATGGAAGATGTGGTGACCGAAGGTCTGAATGCCGGCACCGACCGGGTGGAGAGCAGTGTCACCTGGACCCTGGGTGTCAATGTCGAGAACCTGACCCTGACAGGCAGTCGCGCTGCGTTCGGCACGGGCAACGCCCTGAACAACCTGCTGACCGGCAACAGCGCGGACAATACGCTCAATGGCATGGATGGCAGTGACACGTTGCGCGGCGGGGCCGGACACGACAAGCTGCTGGGGGGTGCGGGGCGTGATCTGCTGATCGGCGGTCTGGGTGAGGAGGTGTTGACCGGCGGTGCGGACGCCGATCAGTTCAAGTTCACCCTGCCGGCCGAAGGAGGGGATACGATCAGCGATTTCAGTGTTTCCCAGGGGGATCAACTGGTTTTTGTCAGCCGCAATTTCGGCAATCTCGCGGTGGGCAAACTGGATGCTTCGCGTTTCGGGTTCAACACCACGGGCCGGGCCACCACCACCAATCAGCGTTTCGTGTTCAACACCGCCACCGGGGTGCTCAAATACGATGCCGATGGCAGTGGCACCGGAGCTTCGGTGATTGTCGCCACCTTGAACAATGTCGCGACCCTGACCCAGAGTCAGATGCTCAATCAAATGATGATCGCATCGAGTTGAGCCAGGGGATTGTGCTGGCTCTCAAACCTTTGACTCTACCCGGATTGCCAGGATGCCATGACATGAGCAAACGCCGTCTCATCAGTTTCGACTGGGCCTTGAAACGGCTGCTGCGCAGCAAGGCCAATTTCGAGGTGCTGGAAGGCTTTCTGAGTGAACTGCTCGCCACGGAAATCCGCATCGTCGATATCCCGGAGAGCGAAAGCAACAAGGAGGATGCCCGCGACAAGTTCAACCGCGTGGACATGAAGGTCAAGAACAGCGAAGGCGAACTGATCCTGATCGAACTGCAATACGAACGAGAGTTTGATTATCTCCAACGGCTGCTTTTTGGGGTCTCCAAGACCATCACCGAACATGTGGACGAAGGGGAATCTTATACACAAGTTCCGAAGGTAATCTCTATTAATATTCTTTACTTCGATCTTGGAGAGGGCAAGGATTATGTCTACCTGGGCAAGACATCATTCAGCGGCATGCATACCAAAGAGGAACTGATCCTCAGCGAGGCCCAGAAGGCGCTGTTCAACCGGAAAAGCGTCCAGGAGATTTTCCCTGCCATCTATCTGATCCTGGTCAAACGGTTCGATGAGGTCGTCAGAAACACGCTGGACGAATGGATCTATTTCTTGAAAAAAGGCGAGATCCGCGACGAGTTCACCGCCCGTGGCCTGGCAAAAGCCAAGAAGGTCTTGGACATCCTGCAACTCTCCGGGGTCGAACGCCAGGCCTACGAGCAGTTCCAGGAAGGTCTCCGCTCCCAGGCCAGCATGGTGGTGAATACCTGGAAGGTGGGAAAATGGGAGGGTAAACAGGAAGGAATCCTGGAAGGCATTCAAATCGGCGAACTGAAAGGGCGCCAGGAAGAAGCCGCTTCCATGCTCTTGAAACTGAGCCGCCGCAAATTTGGTCAGACGCCAGACTCGGTTGTCGGGCAGGTGACAACGGCCAGCCTGGAGCAGATCGAGGCGTGGAGCGACAACTTCGTGTTCGCGCACTCCCTGGACGAGGTGTTCGCGTCCTGAGAACCAGGGCCGTACTCCTTCGCGCTATCGTCAGTCACACCCCGAGCCGCACCCGCACCGCTTCTTCCTGATCGAGTTCCTCCAGGCGGATTTCCATCTCGTAGATGGCGCCATCCAGTTCCGGGAGAATGACATCTTCGAGTGCCCGGGCGCGGCGTTCGGTGCGTTGGTATTCGGCCAGCAGGCGGTGGAGATTGCCGGAGAGGGCCGCCAATTCCGCGCTCATGGCCAACATCGCGCCAAAAGCCTGCTGACAGAGGATTTTCTCTGGCGACCGGAACGGCGCTTCCTCCGGTCTGTCGTGTCCGGTCTGTTCGATCCCGGCCTGTTCCACCAGCGCAACCCCGAAAAAGCTCCGCTCCTGACGCACGATGCGTGTCGCAGTCTGCTCCTGAACCGGAGTCACTTGCAGGTCGTGCAGACCGTGCCGGGTGACGGCATCGGCCAGGGCTGCGACCGCCTGATGGTGCAGGGTTTGGAAGCGCTGATCGAGATTTTTGTAGCGCGTGAATTGCTGGATGATCTCCGAGGCCAACAGCAGCCGTTTTTCGTCGAGAAAGCGATAACCCTCGCGCATCACCACGCGTTCGTCGCGGCTCTCCAGCAAGGCACTGCGGGTAGGGGTGATCTCCATGGGATTTACCGGGTGCTCCCGCCCTGGCGCAGATTGCGCTGGATCTGTTCATCCGACAGGCGCGACAATTCGGAGTCTGGCAGCAGTTTCAACAACTCCCAGCCCACAGCCATGCTCTCTTCCAGGGTGCGGGGTCCATCGGGCTGGGCGATGAATCGGCTTTCGAAACGTTGTCCGAACTCCAGAAAGAGTCGGTCCGTGGGGGTCAACCCTTCGGCTCCGACCACCCCGGCCAACAGACGCACCCCCATGGTGCGGGCATAGGCTGCGTAAAGCTGATTGGCCAGGGCCGGATGGTCGGGATGGGTGAATCCTGCGCCAATGCCATCTTTCATCAACCGCGACAGGCTCGGCAGCACGGCAATCGGCGGATGAATGCCGGCCCGGTCCAGTTTGCGATCCAGGGTGATCTGCCCTTCGGTGATGTAGCCGGTGAGATCGGGAATCGGATGGGTGATGTCATCGGCGGGCATGGTGAGAATCGGAATCTGGGTCACGGATCCGGGACGACCGCGAATCCGTCCGGCCCGTTCGTAGAGGGCGGCCAGATCCGAATACATGTAACCCGGATACCCTTTGCGGCTGGGGATTTCGTTGTGGCTGGCCGAGACCTCGCGCAGCGCTTCGCAATAGTTGGTCATGTCGGTGATGATCACCAGCACATGCCGCCCCTCCTGGTAGGCGAGATATTCGGCGGCGGTCAGGGCAAAACGGGGGGTCAGCAGCCTCTGGGCGCTGGAATCCGAGGCGAGATTCAGAAACAGTGCCGTATGAGCCAACGCGCCTCCTTCACCGAGGGCATTCTTGAACCGTTCGGCCTGATCATAGGGCACGCCGATTCCGGCAAAGACGATGGCGAAAGGTTCCTCGCTGGTGGAACGCAACCGGGCATGCAGGGCGATTTCGATGGCCAGACGGTTGTGGGGCAGCCCGCCGCCGGAGAAGATCGGCAGTTTCTGGCCGCGCACCAGACTGTCCAGCAGGTCGATGGCCGAAACGCCGGTTTCGATGAAATCCTCGGGTTTGGCGCGGCGCAGGGGATTGATGATTGCCCCGTCGATGGGGATTTTGAGATGGGCGGCCACTGGCGGACCGCCATCGGCCACCCGTCCCACGCCATCGAAGACCCGCCCGAGAATCCCCGGTCCCAGCGCAAAGGTGATCGGCTCGCCGATGAAACGGATCCGGGTGCCGGCCATGGAGAGGCCGGAGGTGGTGTCCAGGGTTTCGATGATCAGGGAGGTTTCGTCCACCGCCGCCACCCGGCCCAGACGGGTGCGACCATCGGAACCGATCACCTCCACGGCGTCGTTGAGTCCCACCTCCACCTGCCGCCGCACAAAGACCAGCGGCCCTTCAATGCGGGTGACGGCATCTTCCAGATAGAGATCTGCCTGGATTGTCATGTTTTTTTCTCCTCGCCATCGGGTGCGGCCAGGGTGCCGAAATCGCTCTCCAGCAAGGCATCCAGGGCATCGAAGCGTTCCAGTTCCTCGTCTCCGATCTCCTCGCCCATCCGTTGCAAACGGCGCAGCACCGGCAGGGCCACGATCCGTTCCAGTGCGCTTCCGCCTGCCACGGCTTCGGCAGCGCGGTCCATGAAACGGATCAGCAGGCCCATCATCCGGGTCTGTTTGCGCGGTGAGGCGTGGCGATCCTTGACCGAAAAGGCCGATTGCCGCAAAAAGCCGTCGTTGATCAATTCCGCGCAGAGCAACGTCAACTGCTGGCCCGGCGGCAGGGCATCCTTGCCCAGAATGCGCGCCATCCGTTCCAGCCGGGTCTGCTCTTCCAGCAGGGTCAGGAAACGGCGGCGGTGTTCGGCCCAGGCCGGTGCCCCCTCCTGGCTCCACCAGGCGGCCAGACCATCGGCATCTTCGGAATAGGAGGCAATGGGATCGATGGCCGGATAGAAACGGGCTTGCGCCCGTTTGCGGTCGAGTGCCCAGAAATTGCGCACATAGCGTTTGGTCTGGATCGTGACCGGCTCGGAAAAGTCGCTCGACGGGGGGCTGACCGCGCCCATGACCGTCAGCGAGCCGTTTTTGCCCGACAGGGTGATCACCCGCGCGGCCCGTTCGTAGAATTCCGCCAGCCGGGTGCTCAGATAGGCCGGATAGCCCGCCTCGCCAGGCAACTCGCCCAGTCGGCCCGACACCTCGCGCAACGCTTCGGCCCAGCGGCTGGTGGAGTCGGCCATCAACGCCACCTTCAATCCCTGATCGCGGAAATATTCGGCCACGGTGACCCCGGTATAGACGCTCGCCTCGCGTGCGGCCACCGGCATGTTGGAGGTATTGGCGATCACCACCATCCGTTCCATCAGCGGACGGCCACTGCGGGGATCTTCCAGATGGGGAAATTCGTCCAGCACTCCGGCCATTTCGTTGCCGCGTTCGCCGCAGCCCAGATAGATGATCACCTCTGCATCGCACCATTTGGCAATGGTCTCCAGCAGCACGGTCTTGCCGGTGCCGAATCCGCCCGGCACCATGGCCTTGCCGCCACGCGCCACGGGGAACAGGGTATCGAGGATGCGTTGTCCGGTCAGCAGCGGCGGACCAGCGGGCAGGCGTTGGGCCACCGGGCGGGGACGACGCACCGGCCAGGGGTGGCTCATGGCGATTTCCAGGGTCTCTCCCCGGCCATCGCGCAGGGTGCAGACGGTTTCGTCATCGTCGCGTTCGCCTTCGGCCACGATGGTGATCACCTCGCCGGCCCGGTCCGGGGGAATCAGGCAGAGTTGCTCTTTGCCTTCCCGGTTGACCGGTTGCACGGTGGCAAAGGAATCCCCGGCCTTGAGAATCCGGCCCGGCTCGACCAATGGCTTGAAATGAAACAGGGTTCTGGGCGGATCAAGCCAGCCGGGCACGAGAAAATCCCGTCCTTCGCCGCCCAGGGAGCGCAGCAGGCCATCGAAGATGTTGCCGAGCAGTCCCGGTCCCAGCCGCGCCGACAACGGCATGCCCTGACCCGAAACCGGATCGCCGGGCCGCAAGCCGGTGCCATCTTCAAAGAGCTGGACCGTGATTTCGTCGCCCTGCATGCGGATCACCTCGCCGAGCAGTCTTTTGGCGCCCACCTGAACCGCTTCGTGAATGCGAAAGGGGTCGCGGGTTGCGGCCCGCAACACCGGTCCACGGATCCAGCGGATCACGGCTGTGTTCATGAGGAGACTCCTTGTGCTTGCAGCAATGCCAGCAACCCGGCATCGATGGCCAGACGATTGACCGTCAGGCCCGATGCACTGCCATCGACCCAGGCCCCCTGACAGCCGAGGCGCAATCCGGCCTCAAGCGTTTCGTCCGGTTGAGCCGTCGGCTCGGGTCGTCCCTGGGCCATAAGCTCTTGCCTGATTTTCTGCCATTCGGTTGATTCGAGATCCACCGGATGCCGAACCGTCCAGGCGCCCTGGGGCAGAAAGGTCAGAGCCTTCTCCAGGCTGGCGGCAATCCAGAGCGCACGGGCCTGGGGATCGCGCCAGCGGGCCAGCAGGGCGGAATCGAGTTGGCCACGCGCCTCGTCGAGATGACGCTTGATCACGCTCATGGCGTGGTTGCGTTGTTCGGTCTCTTCCTGGATTCGGGCGGTTTGCAGTGCCTGATCCTGCAAACGGCGCTCCTGGAGCACCAGGGCATGCATCCGCTGTCTGGCGGTGCGATGGGCGGCGGCCAGGAGGGCGGCGGCTTCGTTTCGGGCCTGATCGAGAATTCGTTCCTGTTCGGCGCGCCGTTTCTGTTCGATGGCAGCCAACATCTGATCCAGGGTGGTTTTCATGGCGTCATCCCCAGGCGTCTCCGCACGCGCGCAGCCAGATCCGGAGGGGGTGTCCGGCCTTGCAGATCCGGAACCACCAGGGTCAAGGGGGTCGTGGCGGTGAGAAAACGGTCCAGGAGCGCCGGAGGCAGACGGCTGGCGCAGGTCGAAGACAACAGGGTCAGGGTCTCGCCTTCGGTCAGGGCGCGCGTTACGGTGGTTGCCTCCTGGCCCGGCTCCGGGATCACCACCCGGACTCCGGCCAGCCGCCATCCGGCTGCGCTCACCTCGTCGCCGATGAAGAGCGGAGCAGTCATCAGCCCAGTCGATTCAGGATGAGGATGGAGATGATCAGGCCGTAGATGGCGATCCCTTCCGCCAGTCCGACCAGAATCAGCATCCGGCCCAGAAGTTCAGGCTTTTCGGTGATGGCGCCGATGGCAGCCGAGCCGACGTGGGCCACGGCAAATCCGGCGGCCAGGGCCGAGAGTCCGGTGGCCAGGGCTGCGGCCAGATAGCCCATGCCCGGTTCGATCACCCCGTTGCCTGCCGGGGCAGCGGCGGCGCCCCCACCGGCCAGAGCGGGCGCGGCAAAGAAGACGATACTGGTTCCCACCGCCAGCAGGGCGGTGAAGAGGGTCAAGGCAACGGCGAATTTGGCGCGTGGCGTCATGGTTGCTCCTTGGATCAGGGCGAAAAAAGGTTATTCCGGTGGCGGCAGGGGCCGGAAGGGGCGCCCGTCGCCGCTTAAGAATCGGACAAAGAACTCGAACAGAATCAATCGGGTGGTCTGTACCGACACCACCAGCCCCTCCAGGGAGAGGATCAGCAGATTGCCCAGCACCAGCACCACGGTTCCGGCCACTCCGCCGCCAGCCAGCCCGGCCAGGGTGATCACGGCGTGGGAGAGTCCGGCATGGGCCAGGGCAAAGGCTCCGACACGGGCAAAGGAGAAGGTGTTGACCCCGAGTTGCAGCAGCGATTCGACCAGATGGGCCAGTCGTCCCGGCAACGCCAATGGTTTTTCCCAGCCATTGCCCACCACGAACGCGACGACTCCCGCCACAGCCAGAGCATACCCCGCCGGGAAGAAAAAGGCGAGCAATACCCCAAGATAAATCAACACGATCCCGCCATCGTGCCGCAGCCACTCCCGGCCATGGCCACCCCAGAAGCTCCCCAGCGCACGAAATCCCAGTCCGCCGAGAATCAATCCCACCCCCAGAACCAAGGGGGCGGCCAGCACCGCGAGGGGGCGGCTGGTGGGATGGAGCCAGAGCGCGGGCAGGATCGACTCGGAACAGAAAACACTGCCGAACAACAGGCCGAAAAAGATCGCCGCCGCTCCTCCGGTAATCAGCAGCCAGGAGGCATCCCGTTTGTGGCGCAGTCGATAGCCGATGGCGAGCAGCACCGCGCCCTGGCCCACATCCCCGAACATGTAGCCGAACAGCAGGGGCGCGATCACGGCCAGCAGGCGGCTGGGATCGACTTCGTTACGGTTGGGCATGCCCAGGAGTCTGGGAAAAATCTCGAAGGGACGCGCCCACCAGGGGTTGACCAGGAGCAGCGGCGGGGGAACCGGTCCGGAATCGGAAAGAGTGGCCAGGGCGCGCACTCCGGAACGCTGGAGATGGCCGTTGAGTTGGCTGGCATCGATGCCGGGGGCGACCCAGCCGCCCAGTTGGGCCAGGGCGTCTCCGGCTCCGACGGCGCGGATCGCCTGAAAAAACCATTGCAGCCGGTGGACCGCGCGGATCCAGTGGGCCACCCGATGGCGCTCTCCGGCATCCTGCAACGCCTCGTCGAGTCGGGTGATCGCGGCGCGGCACTCTTGCAGGCGCGCCGCGATGGTGGGAAGCGCCGCAATTCCTCTGCCCCGCACGCCATCGGGCAGGGTCACGGGACGGCCCTCCAGGCTGCTGACCTGTTCGGTGAGCATGGCCAGGGCGTCCGCCGTGGCGGCCACCAGCAAAAAACCGTTTTCTTCCCCCTGCACGGGACAGATCAGGGCGTCGTTTTGTGTCAGGCGGGTCAGATCCACTCCGGGCGGCAACACGAACACCGCGCGATGCAGCCACAAGGAGTCGGCGGCAGCGCCGGACCAGCCATCCAGCAGGAGGGGAGCGTTGCCCAGCGCCCTGGCCAGCTCGGCCATCCGGATCCAGTCGGCTTCGCAGGCGCGCAGACGTTGTTCCTGGCGGATCATCGGTTCGCTTTCGAGTTGCCACGCTTCCAGCGCGGCCAGGGCCTGATCCAGTATCTCCCGGGGTGCGCCCGGAGGGCTTTCGTTGGCCTCGGGAACCGGATTGGCGGTTGGCCACCACAGGTGCCAGGTCTGGGCCAGAGTGTCGAAACGGTGCAGGCAACTGGCGAGTTCCGGGGTGAGAACCGGTTTTGACTCCTGTGCCAGGGCTTCGGGTTCCACTGGCGCATGGCGGGCCAGGGTGATCAGGGCCGCAGGCAGATCGGCCTCCACGGCCAGAAGCCGCATCCAGCGCGCAGGCAGGGGGCGGGCGATGATCGTCATGCGGCCTGCTCCACCAGAGGCGGAAACAACCGTCTGCGGCACAATTCGCCCCGCAGCCGGTAGAGATCCAGGGCGGTGAGCCACAGATGGATGAACAGCGCCCCCGGTTCCATGGCATGACGCCGGAAACGCAATTCCAGCGTGGTCCGCTGCATCCACCAATCGTCCCAGGTCGCGCCATTGCCGTGCGGCGTGCGCCGGGCCAGTTGGATCAGGGCTTTGAGCGGAGGATGCAGACCGGATTGGGGCGGCCAGAGGGTTTGCCAGCGTTCCAGCCACCAATCCAGCGGATCGTGACCGGTCGGAGGGAGTTCCTGTTGTTCCAGTCCGTCGATGCGTCGGATCCAGTCATGATCCGCGCCGTGACGACGCCGATGCAGGGCTGCGGCCAGATCCGGCCAGGTGGCGACCCAGCGCACGGCGGGTTGCCAGGGTTTGGGACTCCATCCCGCCACCATGGCCACATGCCTGAGGAATGCTTCTCGCACCATGGCCTCGATGTGGTGGACATCCCCGGCGCCATCCACGCCACGCAGCCACAGTTCCAGGGAGGTTTCGCGGGCGCGGGCCAGAAAGGGATCCAGAGCGGCCACCGCAGCCAACCGGTTCCATTGCGTGGCATCCAGCCGTTGGCCGTGAAGAGCCTGAAGTCGCGCCTGCAAGGGGGCAAACCGGGCGGCGCTCATCGGGGGATCAAGCCGCGCCGGTCAAGCGCGCTGCAAGCTGTCGGGCCGCAAGACCCGGATCCGGAGCCAGCGTGTTCTCACCCTGGAAGGGGGCGGAACGTTGCTGATGACGTTTGAGGGCCTCCAGCTTTTTTTTCAAGGATTTGGCGCGTCCCTTGCGGATCGCGGCCATGCGCCGGTCGGCCCGTGCCTCGATTTCGCTGGCCACATGCCGCGCCCGCAGCAGAATCTCTTCCGCCAGTTTGCGGCTTTCGATCACCGATTCCGCCGCTTTCTGGTCTGCCTCGATGGCCTGATTCATGGCAGTCTCCAGCCATACCCCTTGTCCGACAATCCCGTATGCGTCACTCATGCATGCCTCCAGACCGAAAGCGACAGATTGGAACCATTCCAGGGTGATTCTTGGTGAAACCCCTTACGAAAGTAAAGGGTTTGTCAGCGGATGTGCGATTTCAATGCGCGCCCGCAACCGGTCGGGTCGCGCTCTCGGGCCAGAGCGGGGTATGGATCGGCGCTCCCAGATCCGCCGCGATCAGCCGCTCCCGCACCTCCAGCAGGCGGGAGACCAGTCCCGGTTCGATGCGGTCGTAGGCCGCTTCGTCTTCTTCGCGGCGCACCACGATGCCCAGCAGTTCGGTGATGGCATTGCCCACCGAGTTCTGACTGATGGTCACGATCAGCCGGTTCTGATCGTCCCGGTAGAGGATCTGTTTGTAGGCCGGACGCCAGCGGATGTCGTTGGCGAAGCGGGGATCGGCCTTGACCCGATCGCGCACGTCACGGGCCACCTGGGCAAAGCGGTTGTTGAAGAGCAGAATGTTTTCCACCTGCTGCGGGAAATAGACCCCTTCGGGAATTCCGGCGCCACGGGTGGAAACCTGGGAGAAAAAGGTGCGGTAGAAATCGAGAAATCCCTTCAGGATCAGATCATACTCGTCCCAGAAACGGGGATTTCCCAACTGTTCGAAGCCGCCCGACACCTCCCAGCTCGGCAATCCCTGGGGATAGCCGGTCAGGGTGAGGCGTGCGGCATCGGTCGCCACGGGCTTGAGAATCCGCAGATCCAGAACCTCCAGAAAACGGCGGTAGACTTCGGAAAGATGTTGCAAGAACAGGCTGTTGTGGCCACTGTCCGTCAGATTGGGATCGGATGCGTCCGCCAGTCGCGCGTTGGCGATCATTGCGGTCGGAAATACGATGAAATGGTTGTGGATCATGCGGATGCTCGGCACTCCCGGCTTGTTGAGCGGCCAGGTGGCATCCAGGCTGGCCTCGCCGCACAGGATCAAGGCCTGGGCCGGATCGGGGTAGCGCTCCAGCATGTATTCGAAAATGATCTGGGTCATGCGACTCCAGACATTTTTCTGTTGCCGGGTCAACTGATCCCGACGCACCGGGCGTCCCAGGGGATCGAGAATTTTTCTGGAGGTGTCCAGCATGATCGAGGTGTCGAATTCGGTGCTGTGGCCGAGCAGTTTGCGATAGAGCAGGAAGCCCTCTTCGTTGACCAGCAGGCCGTTTTCTTTGGCCAGGTGCTCCAGATTGGCGGCGCTGTTGAAGAACTCCACGGCCGACATCCCTTCCGGAATTTTCAGCGGGATCTTGCGGCGCGGGGTGATGATTTCTCGGGGACCAACGGTCATGATCGGGGTTCCTTGGTGGATAATGGGTTACCGTGGAACACCCGCACAGAGAGTCTCACGGTTGGGGGGAGGGGTTCTCCTCACCATCATGCACGTCAACGCCAGGCGCTGACGATCCGTTTCACCGTTTCGGCCTTGTCCGTGGCCCCGGCCTCCAGGCAGGCGCGGAAACAGTTGGCGACCAGTTCTTCCAGGAAAGTCAGGCTGTTGCGGTCACTTTCCTGGTCAGCCAGGTGCAGGGCCTGTTCCAGATGATACAGCCCTTCGCTGGCAAAACCCAGAAAGCGCAGATTGATGCCCAGCTTGTAGCGCCCGAAAACGGTGGCGGGATCATTGGCCACCCACTGGCGCAGAATGGCGACATTGCGACGGATCTTTTCCTGGTTGAGTCCGGCGCTGTAACCGTGATGGATCAGGCGCAGATCGAACTTTTCCGGGGGTTGGTCGGGCCAGTGGCGATAGAGGGCGTCGGCGATTCCTTCGTGAACCGGATTGGCAAAACGGATTCTGGGATCGTTGACGAACAATCGCAACGCCTGACTGCCAAGCATGGTCCCATCGGCCATCCGGTTGTCGATGCGGATCATCCAGGCCGGCGCGGAAGAGGCGCGGCAGTGGTCGAGAACGCGGGTGCGCAGATTCTCCTCTTCATCGACCAGCACCTCGTCGCAATCGACATTGAGCACCCAGCGGAATCGCGCCTGGGCGAGCGCCAGGTTTTTGGGCGCGGAAAAGTCGTTGTTCCAGGGGAGATGGAACAGCCGACAGCCGAACTCCTGTGCGATTTCCGGGGTGCGATCGGTGGAACCGGTATCCACGAAGATGATCTCGTCCGTCACCCGTTGCAAGGGATGCAGACTCATGGGCAGGAACCGCTCCTCGTTGCGTCCCATGAGGATGGCGGAGATCCCTTCCGGGCAGGGGGGATCGCTCACCGGGCGTCGGCCAGAGCGGCCACGCCGGGCAGCTCCTTGCCTTCGAGCAACTCCAGAAAGGCGCCGCCTCCGGTGGAGATGTGGGAGATCCGGTCCGCCACACCCGCCTTGGCAATGGCGGATTCGGTATCCCCGCCGCCGGTCACCGACAGGGCGGAACCTGCGGCGATGTGGTGGGCCAAGGCCAGGGTGCCCGAGGCGAACGCCGGGATTTCGAAGACGCCGACCGGTCCGTTCCAGACGATGGTGGCGGCACGGTTGAGCCGTTCGGCGAAGAGGCGCACGGTTTCCGGTCCCACATCCAGTCCCATCCACCCTTCCGGAATCTGGTCGGACGGCACCACGCGGGTCTCCCCGGAGCCGTCTTTTTGCTGCGAGATGACCGCATCCACGGGCAGCACCAGCTCCACGTTGGCCTGTCTGGCCTGGGCTTCGGCCTGTTGGGCCACGGCGAGCATGTCGGGTTCCACCAGCGATGCTCCCACCTGACCCCCACGGGCGGCAAGAAACGTGAATGCCATGGCTCCGCCGATCAGGATGGTGTCCATCTTGGTGAGCAGCGATTCGATCAGTTGAATCTTGGTCGAAACTTTGGAGCCGCCGAGCAGGGCGACCACCGGGCGTTGCGGGGCGATCATGGCGCGATGGAAAAAGGCCAGTTCATCGGCCATCAGCACGCCGGCCACCGCCGGGGGGACGAGTTCGGCCACGCCGACGTTCGAGGCGTGGGCGCGATGGGCGGTGCCAAAGGCGTCGTTGACCACACAATCGGCCAGGCGGGCAAATCCTGCGGCCAGTTGGGGATCGTTTTTCTCTTCGCCAGGGCGCAGCCGGACGTTTTCCAGCAGGATCACGCCGCCCGGAGGCAGGGCCTCGACCATGGCTTCGACTTCGGGTCCGATGCAATCCGGGGCCAGGGGCACGGGTTTGCCAAGCAGTGCGGAGAGCCGTTCGGCCACGGGTTTGAGCGACGGTCCCACACCGTTTTTCGGACGGCCCAGATGGGAGGCCAGAATCACCCGCCCGCCCCGATCCATCACCTGTTGAATGGTCGGCAGGGATTTGCGGATGCGCGCATCCGATCCGATGGTGCCATCCGCAGCCAGTGGCACATTGAAATCCACGCGGATGAAGACCCGTTTTCCGGAGACATCCAGATCGGCGATGGTCTGTTTTTGCATGCTCGACTCCTGACAGAATGGCAAAGGGTTCGGCCCCGATTTTCGGGGGAAAACGGGTGGTGACAAAGGCGATGACGCCTCGCTTCAAAAGTCTACGTGATGTATCTTGTGTGCGCAATGCGTGAAAGCCGTTCGCACTCCGACAGGGGATGGATGATGGATGATCCGAAACTGAAAAAAGCCTTGAAACATCTTGAAGTACAATTTTTCAATCATCAGCGGGCGTTGCAGCGCTCCGAGCTGTCGGAGCTTGACCGGGAGGCGATTGCCGAATCGGTGATCCAACGCTTTGAAATCAGCTACGATACCCTCTGGAAATCACTCAGACGTCATTTGATCGATGTGTTGGGCCTGCCGGAGGTGCCTGGCAGTCCAAAGCCGATTCTGAAACTGGCCGGTCAGCAGGGTCTGTTGCCCTCGCCGGTGGAGCAGTGGTTGAAATATGCCGAGGCGCGGATTGGGACAACCCATGACTGCAGTGGAGAAAAGGCGGTGGAAGCCTTGTCTTTGGCCGGAGCGTTTATCGCCGATGCGATTGATCTGTATCACACCCTGACCGGGAACTCCTGGCAGTGAGCCTCTTGCTGGACATCGCGCCGCAGGAAGCGGCACTGCTCCATGGACTGCTGCAACGTTATCTGCCGGATGTGTCGGTCTGGGCCTACGGTTCGAGGGTCAAGGGAAGCGCGCGTCGTTATTCGGATTTGGATCTGGTTGTCTTCGCCACACCCGAGCAACGGGATCGGGTGGTGGAATTTCGCGAGGCTGCGGATGAAAGCAATCTCCCTTTTCTGCTGGATGTACTGATCTGGGAGCAGTTGCCGGAGGCGTTTCATCGTACCATCGAAGCACGTCATGTGATGATCCAGGATGCGAAAGGAGGCGGGCCAAATGACCCCCATGCTCCATTGGCGTCATGAGCGCCTCGACTATCCGACCGCCTGGGCGCAGCAACAGCGCTGGGTGGAGCGGATCGTGGAACAGGGCGCGCCGGGGGTGTTCTGGCTGCTCGAACACGATCCGGTCTACACGCTCGGGCGTTCCGGGAGGCGCGAGGAGATCCGGGAGGCGACCATTCCGGTGGTGGAAACGGATCGGGGCGGGCGCGTCACCTGGCATGGACCGGGACAGAGCGTGGGCTATGTGATCCGGGATCTGCGTCCGGATATTCATGCGGTGCGGGAGCATGTGTTCCGGCTGGAAGAGACGGTGATTTGCGCCCTGGCCTCCGTGGGTGTCGCGGCGGAACGCGAGGCGGGCAATCCGGGGGTTTGGGTACGGGGAGAAAAAATCGCGGCATTGGGGGTGCGGATTCGTCGGGGCGTGGCGTATCATGGTTTTGCCGTCAATCGCGCTCCCGATCTGCGGGCTTTCGAGGGGATCATCCCTTGTGGTCTGAGTGGCCGCCGGGTCACTTCGCTGGCCCGGCTGGGAATCGATATGACGCGGGTGGCGTGGGAAGAGTGTCTGATGCGCGCCTTTGAACGGATCTTCGTTGTGGAATGGATGGATGACCAGCGATGGCAAGAGAACTGAAAACCCCCTTTCTGGCTGCGGACGTGATCATCGAACTGATCGATCTGCCGGGTCGGCCCATTGTTCTGATCGAGCGCCTCAATCCGCCGCATGGTCTGGCGATTCCGGGCGGATTCGTGGATCGGGATCTCGAAAGCGTCGAGCATGCGGCGGTGCGGGAGGCTCTGGAGGAGACCTCGCTTCAGGTGCGGCTGATCGCGTTGTTGGGGATCTATTCCAATCCGCGGCGCGATCCCCGGTTGCATTCGGCCACGGCGATCTATGTGGGCGAGGCCCACGGCCTGCCCGTGGCCGCGGACGACGCCAGATCGGTCCGGGTCTTCCAGGTGGAGGAGATCCCGGAAAATCTGGCCTTTGATCATCAACTGGTACTCGAAGACTATCGGGCGTTTCGCGCCACCGGGCGCGTGGCCCCTTTGCGGGAGATTGCCGTATAAGAACAATGAAGTGCCGAGGTTGAATAGGGTATTTGGGGAGGCGGCCCGTTCGCCTCCGCTCTGCGTGTTGCTACGGCAGCAACCCCGGTTATCGTCATCATGGCATCAGCGCCCGCCTGGTTAAATCGTTTTCTTCTGGTCTCCAAGACCCCACGCCAAGCCTTGCTGGCGGCGCATGGCTTCCAACCGGTCGGCAAGGCCGGGGTGTACGGCACAAAAATGGCCCAATTCAACCGATTGCGTTTAATCGTGTTGAACGAACTGGCCGATCTGCCCCATAATGCACTCCTGCGGTGTTTCGCCAGCCGCAAGCAGGAGTGGCAGAAGGGTTTTGCCCGGATGATCCAGTCCGATCTGACCGAAATCTCGAACGAGTTTGCCTGGTTTCTCTCTGGCATCAGGAGTGTGCGTATGAAAGGATCTGCACAAGCAACGGTCGAGCCTGTGGGCTGGACCCCGGAAGCGGTGATGGATCTGGGCCGCTGGGAGTGGTTCGAGGCGATGATGAATGCCGCGCCCGAGGAGAAGTTGTTCCAGATCCGCAGGACCACCCATATCCGTGAGGAGGGACGCGAGGAGGGACGCGAGGAGGGAGAGGCAAAAATCATCCTGCGCCTCTTGACCCGACGTTTCGGCCCCCTGCCCGCAACCATCCAGCAACAAATTACCCAGGCCGATTCGGCCTCCCTGGAACATTGGGGAGATCGTTTGCTGGAGGCGGGTTCTTTGGATGAGGTGTTTGCCACCGAGGCGCCGGATTCGGTTCATTGATGCGTGGCTGCATTTTCCTGACACTTCAGGTCACACTCAATGGCTGAATCCGATGACCCCCAGCCCACCCCAAGCAAAACCCGCTGGCACTGCCTGCTTGGCAGGATGCTGGAAGAGCCTTTGACCCGGCTCGATGTCGCGGTGCAAACCGAGGTGGATGTGGTGAGCGGGTCGCCCAGGGCGGACATTCTTTTGCTGCGCCGCAAGGGCGCGGACTGGACCGAGGCGCAAAAGATGTGGCTGGCCGATGGTCTGCGCGATACCACGGCCCGAGAATTGTTGATCGAGTTCAAATTTACCGAAAGCCTGAGCCAAGCGCAGAGCGCCATGCTTTGCGGGTGGTTGAAACAACAGGAGGAAAAACGAGATGCACGCTTTTGATGCTGTCGTGGAACGCTGCGCAGAGACCGGATATTATGTTGGGCATGTTCCTGGTTTCCCTGGCGCCCATTCCCAGGGCGAAACTTTGGACGAGTTGCGTGCCAACATGGAAGAGGTCATCATGCTGTTGATGGAAGATGGTTATCCGACCCTTCAATCGGAATTTGTAGGGTTGCAGCGGATCCGGGTTGCCTGAGATGGGACGGGTTCCTCCACTGGCCCCCAGAGAGATGGCGGCTCTTTTGCGTTTCTGGGGCTTTGAGATGATTCGTCAGCGTGGTTCTCATCAACAATGGCGGCATGCCGATGGTCGCCAGACCACTTTGCCCGTTCATCCTGGACGAGACCTGTCTCCCGTTCTGATCCGGCAGATTGCCAAAGACATTGCCATGGACGTAGAGACATTCCTGACCGCTCTTGGAAACGCCTCATGAAACTCTGGCCCGATCTGACCGAAATCTCGAACGAGTTTGCCTGGTTTCTCTCTGTTCACCCGATCCGCTTCATTGATGCGCCGCCGCTGTTGCCCAGCCCCCTGCTTCTGCCGGACGGAGAAAGAAACAAACGCCCTCACGAAAAATTCTCGCTGCCCTCCCCATCCACCACAATGCGCTCCTCCAGCAGAATGGGGGTCGGGGTCGGCCATTGATCGGCCAGAGGTTCCGAGATCATGCAGGTTCCGGATGGCTGCGCCTCTTGATGCAACACCGGCTGACGCAACAGGTCGATGCCGGGCAGATCCCAACTGAATTCCACCGGAATGCCATTGGGATCATACGAATAGACCGAATAGAAACAGCCGTGATTCACCACGTCCGATACCGGAAAACCCGCGCCATCCAGCATGGCCACCAGTTCCCACAACACCTCCTCGCTCTCCACGCCCAGCGCGATGTGATCAAAGGCAAAAGGACCACGCACCGGATCCCCATGCCGTTTGAGCGGGATCTTCTCCACCTCGGACCACTCGAAAAACGAAACCTGGCAACCCTCGCTGATTCTGAAGAAATATTGCCGATAGCCAGGATCTCCATAGGAATAGACCAGCGGCATCCCCAACAGATCGCGCCAATAGCGCACGGTCCGTTCGATATCACGGGTCGCGAATGCGGCATGATGGATGCCGGTATAACGTTTCATCGGATCACCTCCTCGCTTTTCTTTTTCAATCGGACAGCTCAACGCAGCCGCACCTGCACCCGGTCATCGCAACACCGCGCCTCGACCACCGTGGCATCCTCGTATGCGGGCGGAGAGAGCGCGCGACCGGTTCTGACATCGAACCGGGCGCCGTGCCAGGCACAGGTGATCTCGCCAGCGGCAAACGTTCCGCTGGACAAATCACCGCCATCGTGGGTGCAATAATCTTGCAGTGCATGGAAATTTCCATCCACCCGAAAAACCACCACCTCCTTCCCGTCCACGATCAGGGCCTGCATCGCGCCTTCCGGGAAACCATCCACCGCCGCCACATCCACCCACCCCTGATTGGTCTCCATCGCTTGCACTCCTCATTCCGTACAGATGGTCCCGGCTTCGCGCTTCAAGGCCGCATGCAGAATGAACCAGGGAAGATTGGCGCATTTGATGCGGTCCGGATAGTCCAGAAATCCGCCCACCAATTCCAGTTTCCCCAAGGGTCTGGCTCCATCCTGCGGATCGACCGGATCCTGATGCAAAAAGGCGGTCATCTGCCGAAACAGACTCTCGGCCTCGTCAATCCGCAGCCCTGCCAGCACCTCGGTCATCATGGAGGTGGCCGCCACCGAAACCGAACACCCGGCCCCCTCGAATCCGGCCTCCCGGATCACCCCCTCCTCGACTTGCAAGGAGAGGGTGAATTCATCGCCGCAGGTGGGATTGAACCCGTGGCCACGATGGGTGATGTTGGCGGGCAACGCCATATAGTGAAAGGGATTTCTGTTATGGTCCAGAATCACCTCTTCGTACAGCTCCCGATCCAGTTTCACGATGCCACCTCCCCGGAATTGAGGCGTCGCGCGATCCACTCCCGCACGACCGCCGGTTGAACCCGCTGCAACAGCACGTCGATAAAGCCTTGCACCAGCAGCTTTCGGGCGCACTCTTCGTCCAGACCGCGACTGCGCAGATAAAAGATCGCCTCCGCATCCAGACTCCCCACCGTGGCGCCATGATGGCATTGCACGGCATCGCTGTGAATCTCCAGTTGCGGTTTGGCTGCGATTTCCGCCCGATCGGACAACAGCAGATTGTCGGTCTGCTGCCGCGCCTGGATCTCCCGCACCCCCTGGGGCACACGCACCACCCCGTTGAAAACCCCTCGCGCCTCCCCGTCCAACACCCCCTTGAACCACTGCTGCGAACGGGTGTGGGAATGGAGATGATGGATCCAGCTGTGCAACTCCAGATGCTGTCTCCCTCCGGCGACGAACAGCCCATCCGGATGACACTCGGCCTCGGCGCCCGCCAGCGCGACATGCAACTCGTGACGGGTCAACGCCCCGCCCACCGCAAAAACTCTGGCCGCCAACCGGCTTGCCCCCAACTGGGTCGCCTGCACGCTGCCCACATGGTGCGCCCGATCGCTCTCGGCCAACAACAGCAGATGATCCAGTTGCGCCCCCTGCCCCAGCACCAGCGTGGTCCGCGCATTGGTGAAATGGTCCCCCTGCCCCAGCGTGGCGTAACTTTCGATCACCTGCGCCCGCGCCCCCTCCCCGAGGATCACCACACTCCAGGGCAGCGTGACAATCGGCTCCCGGAAGGAGGTGGTCAGAAACAACAGTTGCAAAGGTTGTGACAATTGCACGCCCGAGGCCAGCCGGACAAACGCGCCATCCGGCCACAGCGCCTGATTGAGCGCGGCCAATCCCTGATCGGCACCCGTCACGTCGCTGCCCAGCCAAGGCTCCAGGGCCTCCGGAGACTCCCGGGCCAGACGTGCCATGCTCTCCACCTGGACCCCGGCGGGCAACCCGTCCAGACCCGACAGAGGAAGCGACAGCAGACCGTTGACAAAAACCAGATGATGAACCTGCCCGCGCGCCACCAACAGCGCCTTCAGGTCCTCCGGGTCAAGCCCCACGCAACCGCCCGCATGAAAGGCATAGGCACTCTCGGTCAACCACCTGGTCGGGGTGTATTTCCAGTGCTCCATCTGTTGCGTCGGCAATCCGGTTTGCAAGGCGCGTTGCATGGCCTCCTGCCGGAAACGACGGATGGACAGGGCGTCATGACCGGGCAGTTGCGCGTCGGCGGCGAGCAACTGCTGCTGGCAGACTTGCAGCAAGGCGTTCATGTCGCCACCTCCTCCAGCCAGCCATAGCCCTGCCGTTCGAGTTCCCTGGCCAACGCCATGTCACCCGACACGATGATCCGCCCGCCCATCAGCACATGCACCCGATCCGGCGCCACCCGATCGAGCAGGCGCGGATAATGGGTAATCAACAAGGTGGCGCGACCCGGATCCCGCAAAGCGTTGATCCCTTCGGCCACCAGCGCCAGGGCATCGATATCCAATCCGGAATCGATTTCGTCGAGAATGGCCAGATGCGGTTCCAGCACCAGCATCTGCAACAACTCGTTACGTTTCTTCTCGCCTCCCGAAAAGCCCACATTCACTGGCCGCAGCAACCAATCCGCGGGCAGCCCGAGCTTGCCGGCCTGTGCGCCAAGATGATCCCGGAACGCGATGGCATCCATCTCCGGCAACCGACGATACCGTTGCCGGGCATTGAACGCCTCTTTCAACAACCGGGCCGTGCTCACCCCCGGAATCTCCACCGGATGCTGAAACCCGAGAAAAACCCCTGCCCTGGCCCGCTCCTCCGGGGCCAGGGACAGCAAATCCAGCCCCTGATAAAAGACCTCCCCAGCCGTCACCTGGCACTCCTCCCGACCGGCCAGCAGATTGGCCAGCGTGCTCTTGCCCGAACCATTGGGACCCATGATGGCATGGATCTCACCCGGTTGCAGCGCCAACTCCACCCCGCACAAAATGGGCTTGCGCTGCACGCTCACATGCAGATTGCGGATTTCCAGAATGTTCATCCCACACTCCCCTCCAAACTGACCGCCAGAAGTTTGCGCGCCTCCACGGAGAACTCCATCGGCAGTTCGCGCAACACCTCCTGACAAAAACCGTTGACGATCAAGGAGACCGCCTCCTCGCTGCCCAGGCCACGCTGCCGACAGTAAAACAACTGATCTTCGCCGATGCGGGAGGTGGTGGCCTCGTGTTCCACTCTGGCGCTGCGATTCTTGACCTCGATATACGGATAGGTATGGGCGGAACAGGCCCCGCCCAGCAACAGCGAATCGCATTGGGTGTGATTGCGCGCCCCGGTCGCACCCGCCAACACCTTGACCAGCCCCCGATAGGCATTGTGGCCCTGTCCGGCGGAAATCCCCTTGCTCAGGATCGTGCTGCGGGTATTGGCCCCGATGTGAATCATCTTGGTGCCGGTATCGGCCTGCTGATGATGATTGGTCAACGCCACCGAGTGAAACCGTCCGCTCGATCCGTTGCCCCGCAGGATCACGCTGGGATATTTCCAGGTGATGGCCGAGCCGGTCTCCACCTGGGTCCAGGAGATGCGGGAACCGTCTCCCCGGCACTCGCCCCGCTTGGTGACGAAATTGTAGATCCCGCCCCGTCCTTCGGCATCCCCCGGATACCAGTTCTGCACCGTGGAATAGTCGATCTCCGCCCCTTCCAGGGCGATCAGTTCCACCACCGCCGCATGCAGTTGATGACGATCCCGCTGCGGCGCCGAGCATCCTTCCAGATAGCGCACCTGGCTGTACTCGTCCGCAATGATCAGGGTGCGCTCGAACTGGCCGGTGCGGGCCGCGTTGATGCGAAAATAGGTGGACAACTCCATGGGACACCGCACGCCGGGCGGAATGTAGCAGAAGGTGCCATCGCTGAAGACCGCCGCGTTCAACGCCGCGAAAAAGTTGTCTCCGGGAGGCACCACCGACCCCAGATAACGCCGCACCAGTCCGCCATGCTCCCGGATCGCCTCGGACATGGAACAAAACAGAATGCCCAGCTCCGCCAGTTTCTTTTGATGGGTGGTGGCGACCGATACACTGTCGAACACCGCATCCACCGCCACACCCGCCAGGCTCAACCGCTCATCCAGGGGAATGCCCAGCTTTTCGTAGGTGGCCAACAACGCCGGATCCACATCCTCCAGCGCGACCGCCCCCGGATTGCCAAAAAAAGGAGAAGAGTAATAACTGATCGCCTGATAATCGATCGGTGGATACCGCACGCTCGACCAGTGCGGTTCGGTCATGCCCAGCCAACGGCGATAGGCGGCCAGTCGCCACTCCAGCATGAATTCCGGCTCCTGCTTTTTGGCGGAAATCGACCGGATCACCGCCTCGTCGAGTCCCTGGGCCAGGGTGTCGGAGGCGATGGGCGTGACGAATCCCTGTTGGTAACTGCGCGCCAGGGTGTTCATGACCTGGGATCGATCGTTGTTCATGGCGCACCCTCCTTGTCATCGGCAACCATCTGGGTCAATGTGGTATTTTCCAGCAGGGCACGAATGCCCTGATTGATGCGCATCCAATGGGGACGCGGCGTGCAGATCCGGGCCAGGGGACAACTGCCCGACGACTCCTGACACGGAATCAGCACCAAAGGATCGTTCATGGCCTCCATCACCTGCGCCAGGGTGATCTCCGCAGCCGGACGCGCCAGAGCGAAACCGCCATTGCGCCCTTTCCGGGAGGTCAGCAACCGCTGACTGGCCAGCATTTGCAACAACTTGCGCAAGGTGGTGGGAGCCAGGGGAATTTCGGCAGCCAGCTCGTTCGCGCTTTTGGCCCGGAACGGCTCCGCCGCGAGACGCACCATCACCAGCGTGGCGTACTCGGTCATGCGATTGACAGCCAACATGGCATTTCCTTTGAACCGGCTTTGGTCGGACCTGAATCGGTCCGGTGACACCACCACCCCCCATTCCCCTGGTTCAGACGCTCCCTGTCCTCAATGGAGCGTTTGCTGCAACTTCTCGATCTCCTCGACCGGCAAGAAGAGCTGCGGAATTGGCCGCTCTCCAATCACCAGGGACTCGGTGGCATCCATCTGGGTGCGCAAAATGCCCATGGTGTCACAAAACCCCTGCAATGCCGCTTCGGTCAGGCGCAAGGCGGTTTGCAGATCCCGATCCGCCTCTTCCAACCGCCCGGCGGCCCGGTAACAGTAGGACCGCTCCAGACAGGCCACCCCATAGTTCGGATCGAGATCGAGCGCCTGATCGAGATTGGCGATGGCCTCGTCCAGACGGTTCATGCGGCGCAACACCGCACCACGGATGAAATAGAGCTGCCGGTTTTCCGGGTCGATCCGCAGAATCGCCTGACAATCGGCCAAAGCTTCCGAATAATGGGCCAGTTGCAGATGGGCAACCGCCCGTGTCAACAGATGCGGCAGGGAAAACTCACCAAGCGGCGCATCCTGATACAGCTTGTCAAGGCAGCCCTGGGGGTTGCCCACGGCCAGCAGACGTTGACCTTGCCGAAACAATTCCTGGGTTTCCATGGTTTCACTCCTTGCTTGAGTAGCCTGTTTGCGTGACGTAAATTAAGACCATTTTGGTATCAATTTAGTTCCCAAAAAACCCCGCCGGAGAGGCATGGCCGATGCTCCGGGCATGAAACCGGATTCAGGGCCGTTCCAGCACCACCACCAGACCGGCCAGATTGGTCACATCCTCCACATAACCGACCGCACCGGGCGTGGCACGGAGATAATCGAGCATTTCCGCCCCGGAACCGAACTCCCGTGGCGGACTCCCCTGCCCGATATAGCGGCGCACGGTCCAGTAACTGACATATTTCTCGTCGCTCTGTTCCAGCACCTGCGCCAGAAACGATTGCCGGGTCTGGTTGCCGGGCAGCAGATTGACCGGCACCACCGGAATGTCGTTCACCCGGATCACCTTGCCCAGAAAAACCTTTTGCAGCATGACCGCATCCATGGCGGGCGTCTCCCGGTGGGCCACCACATAGATCTTGCCCTCGGCAAAACCGTTGACGCCGGTCAACAGCAGCAGCGCCCCGACCAGAAGTGCCTGCCAACCCGGATGGAGGAGTCTCATGGCGCCCGTCTCCTAGTAGACCCAGGAATAAGAGCACGACAATACATTGGTATTCGATCCTGCCGCCTCATTATCGAACAGCCGGGACGATTGACCCACATGAGTCATCATCCACTCGGCCTTGAGACGGGATTTCGGCGTCACGGCATAAGAAAACCCCAACATGAAGGAAGCCTGATCCCAGGTGTTGATGTTGTCCACCAGGGTCTGGTGATAGGTGGTCGGCAGACCGGCAGCCAGAGGAACCGGAGTGGATTCGATGGTGCGCCCCAACGCCATGTTCTTGTCGTCGGAGCGCAGCACGGCCCCGCCGACATAGGGGGTAAGATCGTCGAAGGTGCGGGAGAGGGTGGCGTAGGCCCCCTGACTGCCCACGCCGATGCGCATGTCTTCCGCGATCCGCAGGCCATATTCGGAGGTGAAACGCCAATTCTCGTCGATGCGCCAATCCAGCCCCAGGGTGAGGGCCGTGTTGTGGATCACCTCGGCAGGATCGGCAGGCAGATAGAGCGTGCCGCCCAGAGGCTCCGGAGCGGGAATGGTCCGAGGCTCGAACCGGTCCACATACTGGCCATGCTGCAAATGGGAACGGCCCCGGTGGATCCCTCCTTGCAACATGAGGCTGTCGTTGCGATAGGAGAGCACCATGCCGCCCAGATTCAGATCCTGCTTGTTGTAATGCGCGGTCTGATCGTCGCGGGTGAAGACCCGCCAATTGTAGACATTCTCGCCGAAATAGCCCTCCAGGGTGACCTCGCCGTTCCAGCCGTTCCAGGTGCGGGCGGCGCTCAGGCCGAAAATGTCGTAATTGGGGGCGATCAGATAGAATTCAATGGGCAGACGCGCCTGATCATACGTCACGCCCACTTCCATGTTCTGGGTGAAGATGAACACCGGGAGACGAAACTTGCCACCACGGAACAACCAGTCATTGTTCGGTCGGTAACTCAAGAAGGCCCAGGAGAGTGTGGGTTCCAGACCGTGATCCCGATCGGTCGAGTCCTTGACCACGCCTTGCAAGGTGACGCCGAACCGCCCCCACTCCCCATCCTGATGGCCATCGACCTGCACCCCGGCAATCGAATCCAACGCCAGGGTGCCATCCCGATCGATGTGGCGCAGATAACGCGCATCCTGGTCCGAAACCGCATAGCCCAGGGTGGCGAAACCCGACCAGGACCACTCCACCGCCCCGGCGGATGAAGCCCCCCCCAACGAGACCACCAGAGCGATCCAGCCGCACCGCCCCATTTGCTTCCGGATGGAATCCTTCACACCACGCTCCCGCATCCGACGATTGCGACTATTGATCCACCCAGGCATCCGCGATGGCGCGGACCTCCGGGCTGAGTTGATTCCACTGCTCGAACATCACCGGGTCGAACTGACCAGCGCACTGTTCGCTCATGATCCGACCAGCCTCCTCGTGGGACAGCGGAGTCTTGTAGGGCCGTTTGGAGCGCAAGGCGTCGTAGACATCGGAGATGGCCATGATGCGCGCCTCCAGCGGGATCCGTTCCCCTGCCAGCCGATCCGGATAGCCGGTGCCATCCCACCGTTCGTGATGATGCCGGGCGATGTTCATCGCCACCTGAAGATACTCCCCGGACTCGCCCATGCTGGAGGCGCACTGTTTGAGAATCGCATCCCCCCGTTCGGCATGGGTGCGCATCACCACCAACTCCTGCGCATCGAGTTTGCCGGGCTTGAGCAGAATATTGTCCGGAATGGCGATCTTGCCGATATCGTGGAGCGGGGCCATCTGTCCCATCCGTTCGATCAGCAGGGGGGTCAGGGTCGGCGCATGGCGGTTGCGTTCGTAGAGGGCATTGGCCAGCAACTCCACATATTTCTGGGTGCGCACGATGTGATGACCGGTATCGCTGTCCCGGAACTCGGCCAACGACACCATGAGATGCACGCTGGCGATCTGCATGCCGCGCAACTCCCCAAGACGCCGCTCCACCTCCTGCTGCAACCACTCGTTCTGGTGGGTCAGGGCCTTGCCCCACTCGCGGATGCGCAGTTGGGCCTGAACGCGCGCCACGAGAATCGGGGGACTGATGGGTTTGTGGATGAAATCCGCCGCCCCCACCGCAAAGCCCCGTTCCTCGTCCGGCACCGCGATTTTGGCGGTCAGGAAGATCACCGGCACGGAACGGGTCGCCGGATCGCTCTTGAGCTGGCGACACACCTCGTAGCCATCCATTTCCGGCATCATGATGTCGAGCAGCACCAGATCCAGCGGCGTGGAACGGGCGATCTCCAACGCCTTGCGACCCGATGTGGCCAGCTTGACCTGGTATTGCCCCTCCAGCAGACCGGCGACCAGCGCCAGATTGGTGGGGGTGTCGTCAACGACCAGCAGCACGGGACGCATGGGCAGCTCCTCTGGACAGCCGTGAATGTGATTCACCCGCCCGGACGGTTCGAGAGTTCCTTCTGTACGATCTGCAATGCGGCATCGAATTCGATGGCGTGGATCGCCTGATGAATCTGACGGACGGCCTGAGCGGACAACCACACCCGGAAAGAGTTCTGATACTTGTCCCAATAGGTCAGGGCCGCGCTGTCGCTTTCCGCCAGCATCCGGCACAACGCCCCCAACCGCTCCTCGCCCCCATCTCCGGGAAGCTCTGTCCCGCTCCGGGATCCGGAGGCGGAAGCCGGGAGCGCATCCCCTTCGTGCCCGTCCTCCGGGAAACAGGCCGCCAACCCGGTCAACACCTCCTGCAAGGCCGCGAACAGAGGTTCCAGCGCCGCCGGACGCAACGTGCCGGCCTGGGCTGCCGGCTCCACGCTGCTGGCCAACTCGGCCAGGCGGTTCATCCCCAGCCCCCCGGCCACCCCTTTGAGGGTGTGCAGCCGCCGCGCCACCACAGGCCACTCCGCGCCGTCGATCCCGCGCCGCACATCGGCGGCGAACCCTTCATGATCCATGGGAAAACGGGCCAGCAGGCCCCGATAGACCCGGACATTCCCCCGCACCCGACTCAACCCCTCCCGCAGATCGATTCCAGGCAGGCTCTCCGGCAAACTCCCGCCGGTTCCGCTCTCCGCAGCCATGAAACCGCTCGCAGGCGCGACAGAGGCGCGTGATTCCGACAGTCGTCCGGCCTGCGACGCGCTCCGGTGATACGGCAGCAACAAATCGTAAAAGAGTCCGGGATCCACGGGCTTGGCCAGATGGCCGTTCATTCCCAGGTCGCGGCACCGCTCCCGGGTCACCTCCAGAACATGGGCAGTCATGGCGATGATCGGCAGTCTAGCAAACCGGGGATCCCCCCGCAACCGCCGGGTTGCCTCCATCCCGTCGAGTACCGGCATCTCCAGATCCATCAGCACCAGATGAAAACACTCCGGATCGCTCCGCGCCTCCAGCCGGTCGAGGGCCTCCTGGCCATCAGCGGCCAGTTCCACCTCCACCCCGGCACTGCGCAGCAGTTCCAGCGCCAACTGCTGGTTGATCGGATGATCCTCCACCAACAGCACCCGCAACCCGCGCAGATCCGGGGTATCCCCGCCCATGACGCCCGTCACCTCCTCCTCCGGAGCGGAACGCAGCCCCTCGGGATCCTCCGGCAGATAAAGCAACTCGCGCAAGGCATCGACCAGCACCGGCTTGGAGAGAAAACGTCCGATCCTGATCTGCCCCAACGCTTCGTGGATGAACTCCGAATCATAGGCCGAAACCACCACCACTTCGGGTCGCGGCTCCGGGATCTCCTCCAGGATCCGGCGGATCAGTTGCAGCCCGCCGCCCGGCGGCATGACCCAATCCACCAGCACCAGATCGTAAGGATGACCCTCCGCCCGCGCCAGAGCCAGACGATCCATGGCAGCCTGACCGGTGGCGACCGAATCGCACTCGATTCCGAAGCTGGTCAGCATGGTGCTCAAAGCCAGAGCCGCCTCTTCCAGGTCATCGACCACCAGCGCCCGCCGGAACCGGGGCGCCGCCCCCTCTCTCCCGTAACGCTCCTGCCAATGGCTTTCGCAATGTCCCAAAGCGAGGGAAAACAGAAACTCGGTCCCTCTTCCCTCCGCGCTGGTGACGGTCAACGTTCCGCCCATGAGGGTCACCAGCCGTTTGCCGATGGTCAACCCCAACCCCGTCCCCCCGTATTTGCGGGTGGTGGAGCTGTCGGCCTGGGTGAACTCCCGGAACAGCTTGCCCAGTTGATCCGGACGCATGCCGATGCCGGTATCCTGGACCACGAACAGCAGCTTGCGCTCCTGCGGCGTGGTATCGATCTCGCTGACCACGAGCCGGACATACCCCGAAGGGGTGAACTTGACCGCGTTGGACAACAGATTGTTGAGCACCTGTCCGATGCGCACCTCGTCGCCCAGCAACCACGGCGCATGGACCAGCGAGGCGGAAATCTCCAGCAGCAGTTCCAACTCCTTTTCCACCGCTTTCTGACGCACCATGAGCAGACTGTTGCTCACCACGTTGCCGATGTCGAACGGTTTGGGATCGATCTCCATCTTCCCGGCTTCGATCTTGGAAAAGTCCAGAATGTCGTTGATGATGGTCAACAACGATCTGGAGGCGATTTCGATCTTCCGGACATAATCCCGCTGGTGTGTGTTCAGGCCGCTGCGCAACGCCAGATAGGTCATGCCGATGATGGCATTCATCGGCGTCCGGATTTCGTGGCTCATGTTGGCCAGAAACATCGACTTGGCCCGTGTGGCGGCTTCGGCCTCTTCGCGGGCATCCTCCAGTTGGCGCATGATCTCCTGCTGCCGGGCGATCTCCCCCTCCACGGCCCCGGCCATGACATTCACCCCATCCACCAGCAGGCGGTGCTCCTCGAACGACGGCAGATGTGGCGCGCGGCAGGCATAATCCCCGGTGCCGATCCGGCGCACCGCATCGGTCAGGGAGAACAGCGGGGTCAACAACCGCAAATGGACAAAACGACCCGAAAAAAAGACCAGCACGAACACCAGGGCCAGACAGAAATTGGCCAGCACGATGAACTGCCACAAATGGTGGGTGGCATCCCGCAACGCCTTTTGGGTGCGCCGGTCCGCCAGATCGGCAAAGGCGCTCACCGCCTCCCCGAGTTCGGTTTGCAGCCGGATGTAGCCCTCTCCATGGACCAGTTGCAAAGCAAAATCGTGATGCGGCGAACCGTCGGAAACAAAACGGTCGCTCTCCGGATCATACAGCCCCTGGGTGGCGGCAAACGCCTTCTGCTCGATCTCGTGCAACCGCTCGCCAACCTTCAGCGCCTTGCGAAAATAAAAGGTTTCGTCATCCACAAAACCCATCGCGGCGATCCGCGCCGGAAAGGTCTCCCCACCCGAATCCATCAGGGGACGGGTTCCGGCAATGACGTTTTCCCAATAGGTCGGAAGATTCTCATGGCTCAACGCCAATTCGCCATTGCGGTATTTGGCGATCTGGTAGTAGATCGCCAGATGGCGCTCGGTTCCGGTCACCACATAGAGCCGCACCAGACGCGCCATGATTTCCGCCATTCTTGTGAAGTCGGAAGTGATGACAAGGGTCTCTTTCCGGTGCCGGAGTGCGTTCTCCACATCGGAAAACGAGGCGGTGATCTGCCACAGCGACAGTCCAATGGCGCCCAGGGCGCATAAAATGACGCTCAACAACAGGTAGGAGAGCTTCTGAAGTTTCATCGCGTGGACAACCAGCAATCCGGTTCTGAACCGCACCTGTCTTGGGGTGCGTCGTTTGTCAGTGGGGTCCAGGGAGCAATGCCCCTGGGACTTCAGCCTGTGGTGCGCCGCGCCAACCGGCGCGCGCGCCGGTCGCCGCGGGCGACGCCTTTGGGCAGATCAGGATCCGGAAACATCGTCTGTTCACAACGAAAGAGGGGGTCTGGTGCATGAACCCCCAGACCCCCTTTTTTCCAGTTTGGACAGTGTACCCTCAAAATGGTCACGTTTCAATCATTTCACTTCATCAACCGTCCTGCCTGGGGCAGAAATTCGCGGGTGAAGGCATTGGCGGGAAATTCCCGGCTCTCCATCCGGCCCACCCGCCACGAGGAACGATAGGCCGCATTGAGTCCGCTGAAGGTCTCCAGGAGCATGGGCACCAGATGATCGCCGCTCGCAGGCTGGGCATCCTTGTAATGAATGGTCTTGAGGGCAAAGCCGCCGGCGTCGAACTGGGTCAACTCCAGGGGCATCAGGCTGGTCTTGTCCACCTTGAGTTCAAGACGGGCATAAGGAACGATCGGAAACAGCGGCTTGAGGGAGAGATTCCAGTGCGTCGGCTCTTCGCTGACCAGCGTGGCCTGATACTCCTCGGAAAAATCCCCAATCAGGTAGTCGGCATTGTTGAACACCCCGCCCACCACGGAGAGCATCGGATTGCTCTTGCGGGTTTCCAGTTCGCCGGGCATATGCATCCACACCTCGTCCCCCACCTTGAGCACCGCCCGTCCCCGGAGTTCATCGGGCGCCACCACGACCAGCAAGGCCCGGCGGCCACTCGCCTTGGCCGAATAGAGAGTCACGACCCGTTGACGCCCGTTGGGCAACTCGAAGGTGATCCGATTGAAGCTCTCGTAGGAAGCCGCGTGCATCTTGCGATCCATGGTTTGCAGAATTTCAGTCGCATCCATCGCCCAACCCGCGCTCCACCACGACCAGACCAGCAACCCGACCATTCCCCCCCACCACCGGAGAAAACGCCTCCCCGACCCGGGCGTCCCTGCTTCACGGAAAGAAAATTGCGTTGCAACCATGGTGTCACCGCCCAACAGATGTTAAAGTACCCTAAACCACTCAACCTTATGCGGCATCGAACCCACTCGAAAGACCCCGATGATCGATCTTACCATCCCTCCTCCGGCACCAGTCCACCACTACTGGCCATGGATCGTCTCCATCCTTCTGATCGGCATCACCGCCTGGGGGCTTTATACATTCTTTGTCGTGCCGATCCTGAGAAAACGACGCATCCATGCCTCCATTCCCTATTGCCCCTCGCTGCTGCTGCCCCCGCGCACGCACCAATACGACAAGAATCTGTCGATTGCCAGTCACCGGCTGATCCATTTCAGCTATCGGGTCAATCTGTTTCACCTCACCTGTACCTGCCTGCGCTTCCGTCGCCATCGGGGACTCTATCCACCCAACGACATCCGCCGTCTGTGCCGTCATCTGCGCCGGGAGTTGCAACCGACCGCATACAACCAACAACTCGACGAACTGACCCGAGGTCTGCTCGCCACGCGCCTGACCGATGCCTGTTACAGCCGCGAGCAGCTCTCCAGGTCGGAAATCATCGTCGGATTCCACCCGCGCAGCTCCATCGTCCGGGTCTACACGTTCCGCAAGAGTCCGGTCGATCCACCGGGCGGTCCCTTCACCGGCCCGGTGCATAAATTCACCTACAACTACCATCAGGACATCTGGATTTACGGGGAACCCCCGCCCAACAGCGAAGAGGTGCTCGCCGCCATCTCCAATCTCATGACCGCCAACCGGGCACGCTACCCCCAGCAGGACAAACTGCCCCTGCTCCGGGTCGAAAACCTGCCCACACCGATTCCGGCCAACGAGGCGGCCCAGACCGTGCGTACCCGCCGCGAAAGGATCCTTTCGGCCAATCCCTCCACCACGCCGCTGGAAAAACCTTAACCCATCCCCCCGGAGGCCGGATTCCGCCGCATTCCCCAACTCCGGCCAATCCGTTTCTCCGGCGCCATCACCCGTTCCGGGGTCTCGGCGCCAACATTGTCAAGCCATGCCTGCCAATCCGCCCGCGTGGCCACAAAAAATGTCCCCACCCGTGCCAGCGACTCCGTGGAACGGCTTCCCCGCGATCCGTGCAACATTGCTTTTTCTCCTCTTCCAGGTTCGAGCATGGAGCCAAATTTCTCTCCCCGAACCTCCATGCAAGCCATACGCCACAACCATATCATAAAAGCAACCTATCGAACCATCCAAAAAATCCATCAGAAAAATCCGAATTTTGATTGCCGCTCGCGTGGAATGTCTTATAATGGGTATGTTATCTCAAACCAACCACTTTGCTTCCATGGAGGAAGGTATGGCCGTCTCCAAACCCGCCGCCAAACCCGCAGCCGCCAAACCCCCTGCGGCCAAGCCCGCAGCCAAGCCCGCAGCCAAACCGACTGCGGCCAAGCCCGCCACCGCTCCCAAAGGCGCGTCCAAGGGCCGTTGAACCGTTCCAGGAATCTGGTCCCGCCAAAGCCTCCGGCATCTTCGGAGGCTTTTTTTTACCGTGAAACTCCCGCCAGAGGGGTCCATGGATCGGGCAGGAGGCAGAATCCCCCCATCATGCACGTCATTCCCGTCCCGCCAGTCGTTCCGTCGCCCCCGCGACCATGGCCAGAATCAACCGCTCGTAGCTCCATCCGGCCATCCGGGCCATGCGCGGAAAACCGGACAGGCGCGGATGCAAACCGGCCAGAGGATTGATCTCCAGAAAATGGGGCCTCCCGGCACCATCGGAACGAAAATCCAGCCGTCCGGCATCCCGGCAGCCAAGCAGCCGATAGATCGCCAATCCCTGTTCCAGGGCCTGATTGGCCTCGGGATCGGACACCAGACGATATTCCACCTGGGTATCACTCGCCTCCTTGTCGGCAAACGAATAGATCCCGCGCCCGCTCCGGGGAGCGAAGAGGATTTCGGCGACCAACGCCAGCCGGATGGTGGCGCCATTGCCCACAATGGCCACGGTGAACTCCCGTCCCGGCAGATGGGTTTCGGCCAGGACCGGTTGGGCGAACCGCTGGCGCAGACTCTGGAACACGGCGGTCAATTCGGTGTGATTCGACACGCAAGAGCGTGGCGAGCACCCCTTGCCGCTCCCTTCGGCCACGGGTTTCAAGAACAGTGGATAAGGCAGGGAGAGAGTTTCCAGATCGGCGGGTTGATCCAGCATGGCAAAGGGCGCGGTGGTCAATCCTGCATCCCGCACCAGGCGTTTGCAGATCCCCTTGTCGAGAGTGACGGCCAGGGTCAGGGGATCGGAAAAGACATAAGGAATCTGGTAGAGTTCCAGCAGGGCCGGAACGGCGGCCTCGCGGCTGCGGCCCTGGAGGCCTTCGGCGATGTTGAAGACCAGATCCCAGCGTTGTCCGGCCACGAGGGCTGCGGTCAGGGCGCGACCATGGCCGACGGGTTGGACGGTATGGCCTCCGGACTCCAGGGCAGCCTGCAACGCAGCCACGGTTTCGGGGTGGTCGAATTCGGCCAGATCCTCTTCTTCCAGCCCCAGATGGTGATACGCCGTGCGCAGATCATAGACCAGGCCGATATGCATCTTCCGCTCCCAATGCGTGCTGATTTCGAGACAAAAAACCATTAAAAAAGAAGAAGGGGTCTGGGGGATTCCTCCCCCAGGGTTTTGACTTTAGACAAAAAATCTTTAAGATATTTTTATTTTAAAGTCAAAACCCTGGGGGATGAATCCCCCAGACCCCCTCTTTTCTTTCAATCGTTGACCTTCATTCCAGACAGGGGATGGGCTGTGGCCGAGTATCATTATGACCCGAAATACGCCTCCGAAGAGCAGATGGCTTATGCCGCTCTGCTTGATATCGGCTGGAAAATCGGCTTTGTGCTGATGGTGATCTTTTTTGGTTTGTATGTCTTTGGCGTCCTGCCCGCCCACGTCTCCATGGACGAACTCGCCAAATATTGGGTGCTGCCTGCGGATCAATATCTCAAAGCGGTGCATGGTCCCACCGGCTGGGGCTGGACGGCTTTGATCCATCGGGGAGATTATATCAACTATATCGGCATCGCCATTCTGGCCGGGATCACCGTGGTCTGCTATGCTCGTGTCTTGCCCCTGTTTTTCAGGAAAGGGGACAAGGTCTATGGTGCCATCATGATCGCCGAGATTCTGGTGCTGGTTCTGGCTGCGTCCGGCATTCTGGGTGGCGGGGCACATTGATCGGATTCTGACACTATCAAGGAGTTGCAACCATGAGCGATAGCCGCCCGCTGCTGCCTACCGGACGATTTTCCAATATTCTCCTGGCGACCGAGTGTTCGGAGTTTTCCCGCAGCGCCGAGGAGTTGGCTGCGGCACTGGCCAAGCTGTTTTCCGGGCGCGTGACGGCGTTGCACATGCTTTTTTCCAATCCCGAATTCGAGTCCATGGCGCTGGAGCAGTTGCAAAAGCAGGAGGTCGCCGCACTGGATGCCACCAATCGGGTCAAGCATTGGATGGAAGAGCAGGGGGTGGCTTGTGAAGTGGATATTCGGCGCGGGGTGCATCCTCATCAGGAGATCATTGAGGCCGCGACCGAATTGGATGCCGATCTGGTGGTGATGGGGCGTCGTGGGCGTCGCGGTTTGGCCCGTTGGATGGTGGGGGATGCCACCTCGCGGGTGGTGGCCCAGGCGCCGTGCAAGGTGCTGGAGGTGCCAAGGGGTTCGTCCTTGTGGCGCAAGGCCATTCTGGTGACCACGGATGGCTCCCGTTACAGCGAGCGGGCCGGAGTGGTGGCCACTGTTCTGGCGGGCCGGTCCAATCTCCCCTTGCGGGTGATTTCCGTGGTGGAAAGCAAAGAGAACACCAAACGCATGAAAATCGCCACCGAAGCGGTCGAACGGGTGGTCGCGCATGCCACAGCCGCAGGGGTGACGGTTTCCGGCGAAGTGATCGAGGGTCATCCCCCGGTGGATGTCATTGCCCGTGAGGTGAGCCAGTGCGGCGCCGATCTGGTGGTGGGTGGCAGTCATGGCCGGACGGGGATCGAACGGGTCTTTCTCGGCAGCGTGATGGAGCGGCTGATCGGTCGCGTCTCCTGTCCGGTGCTGGCGATCAAGGGCGGGTGAATTCGTTTCAGATTATTGAAAAAAAAAGCGGGGGTCTGGGGGATTCTTCCCCCAGGGTTTTGACTTTAAACAAAAATATTTATAAAATTTTTTGTTTAAAGTCAAAACCCTGGGGGAAGAATCTCCCAGACCCCCGCTTTTTTTTTTAATGGCATAACCATAACCGCTTCGCGCCTTTTTTGTATGATGTGACTTGACAGTGGTAAGCGCATTGTGATTCCATGCCGCAATCATGCACGCAACAGGTGCAGGTTTGATCGGTTCTATGGGTAGAGATAAACCTTTGAGAATACAATGTTGCATAACACGGAGTTTAAGTCTATGGAAAAAATCGCTGCTTGGGTGGGAATCGGGGCGTTGGCGGTATTGTGCTCTGCGTGTGTGACACGATCGATTTGTGCGGACGGTCAATGTGACTCTTTTAGAACTCTCCCTATGCATGGAAAGTTTAATGGTGAGTTAAAAACGTTATGGGATCATGATCATCGTCGCATGATTGTGTTGGAGGATTTTTCTTTCACGGATCAGCATGGGAATGTATTCACGGCAAAAAAGGACACGCTGATCAATGGTGCCAGTATCCCGCGCATCTTTTGGAGTTTTGTGGGTAGTCCTTATACTGGTTGTTATCGGAGAGCGTCGGTGATTCATGATGCAGAATATGCAAAAATTGGTACATGTTACCTGGAGAAGGGGAAGGGCAATCCTGAATGTGACAGGAAACGCCAGGAAGCTGATGATATGTTATATAATGCCAGTTTGGCAGATGGATGTGTTGAAATGACTGGCATGTTGTTCTACTCGGCAGTTTCTTTGTTTGGTAAAGATTATCTGCTTGCTGATAAAAAAATTAATTGTGATCAGCAAGATTGTAACAAGGTCGTAGCAGATCTGGATGATAAGACCAGAAATCTGATCGACAATATTAGAAGCAATCCTGAAACGCTCAATATTGTTGAAAAGCTTAAGAAAGATGATGGTTTTGTGCTTGATGCAGTGGTTGGTGGACCTGCTGTTAAAGTGATGATGGCGCCAAGCTCTAGAGGCGATGTGAGAACAAGAAGACCGACGCGAATTATTGACGAGTATCTCAAGACCCTCAAATAATCTGTCTCCCTGGAGCCGATCCTCATGACTCTGCTGCGCAAGTTGATGGTGACTGTGGTGGTGGTGGCGATGGTTGCGCCACTGATTGTTTCCTGTCGCCAGAATCCGGTCACGGAAGGGTCGGCGGATGCAGACCCTTTTCCCATCCGCCCGATGTTGCGTGTGGAGTTTGAAACGCATCAGGCGAAGATTCGCAGGATGGACGTGGATGCAAAGGAGCGTTTTCTGGTCACCGCTGCGGATGACAAGACAGCGCGGGTATGGGATCTGGAGTCGGGTCAGTTGTTGGTCACGTTGCGTCCTCCGATTGGTACAGATCATCGGTTGGGCAAGATTTACGCGGTGGCCATCTCTCCGGACGGCGAAACCGTGGCGCTGGGAGGCTATCTTGGCGCATCCAGGGAGTCGATCTACCTCTTTGATCGGCTCACCGGGCAGGTGAAGCGTCGTTTGACGGTTGCCAACAGTGTGCATCATCTGACTTTTTCCAAAAATGGCCGCCAGTTGGCGGCTGCTTTGGGCGGCAAAGAAGGGGTGAGGGTCTACGCGACCGGAGATTGGCAGGAGTTGTGTGCGGATGCCGGTTATGGGGATGACAGCCATTGGGCGGCATTTGACGGCTCCGGGCGTCTGGTCACCAGCAGTGATGATGGTTATGTACGACTGTATGGCGCGGACTCTTGTGCCGTGCTGGCCAAGGTGGCGCCTCCGGGGGGTCGGAAACCGTATGGTGTGGCTTTTTCGCCGGATGGCAGGCAGGTGGCGGTGGGATTTACCGACACCTCCTCGGTCGAGATTCTCTCGGGGCAAAATCTTGGTTTTGAGCGTGCGCTGGAGAGCGGACAGGTGCCGGGAGATCTGGCCACTGTGGTCTGGTCCAAGGATGGCGCTTGGCTTTATGCTGGAGGAAAGGCGGATGATGGCACCCGGAAGTTCGTGCGCGGTTGGCCTGGAAGAGGAACGGGGTCGTATCAGGATTTTCCGGTGGCCGGGGACAGCATCATGGACTTGCATCCCTTGCAAGACGGTCGTGTGGTGTTCAGCACCGGCGATGCGGTCTGGGGGGTGATGGATGCCAGGGGCAGGATCTTGTTGGAGAAGAAACCGATGCATCCCGATCTGCGTGCCCAGGGGGAAAATTTTCGTCTCTCTGCGGATGGGGGCGTGGTGGCGTTCGGGTTGGATTATGGGGGCAAGCAACCGGTATTGTTCGATGTGGCCAACCGGCGGTTGACCATGGCGCAAAAAACGGAGGTGGGGCTGCATGAGCCACGCCGTGTTGCACATGGCCTTGAGATTGCCAATTGGAGGGAAAGCGCCCCACCGTACCTGAATGACCGCTCTTTATTATTGTTGAAGGATGAAAAATCCCACAGTTTTGCCATCACGCCGGGTGGTGACAGCGTAGTGTTGGGGTCGGACTGGTTTTTGCGCCATTTTGACCGGTCGGGCCAGGAGTTGTGGAGACAACCCACCGCAGAAGCGGTCTGGGCGGTGAATGTCTCCCGTGATGGCCGACTGGCGGTGGCCGGGTATGGGGATGGCACGATCCGTTGGCATCGGATGAGCGATGGCGCGGAGATTCTGGCCCTGCTGATCATGGATGGCGGCAAGCAATGGGTGCTTTGGAACCCGGACGGTTATTATGCCGCTTCGCCTGGGGCGGAAAAATGGGTTGGCTGGCACATCAATCAGGGGCGGGATCAGGCGGCGGCCTTTTATCCGATTTCCCGTTTCCGGCAACAGTTTTTTCGTTTCGATGTGGTGGCGCAGATGCTGAAAACCCTGGATGGCGCCGAGGCGTTGCGACTGGCCGATGAACAGCGCGGCGTGCGCAGCAAGGGGGGCGTGGGTGTGGAGCACATGCTGCCTCCCAGGGTGTGGTTTCGCGCTCCCGTGCCTGAGTTTACTGCCTCGCAGGTCACTTTGTATTATCAGGTCGATCCACAGAGTATGCCCGTGACTGCGATTGAGATCAGGCTCAATGGACGAGCGATTGCAGAACGCAGAATCATCGCGCAAAGCGATCCCTCTGCCAGAGAAGGGAAGTTTGTGGTGAAATTGCCGCCAAAGGATGTCAAGGTGTCTCTGTTTGCCAAAAACAGTCACGGTTACAGTGCGCCGGCTGAAATCACTTTGAAATGGCGCGGGGGGAATCAATCGGAGCATAATGAAGATGACTTGTCGAAAACTCCGTCCAACTCAAATCGAAATTTGAACGTCCTGGCGGTCGGTATGGATAATTACAATGTAAATATTAGTAAGTTGAGGTTTGCCAGAAAAGATGCCGAAGATTTCGGTTCTGTGATGGTGCAGAAACAAGGGGAACAGTATGATAAAATAAGTTTGTCACAACTTCCCGATGTTTTTCGTCCAAAGATTCTTGAAGGTCTGGAGTGGTTGTGGAAAGAGACCACGGAGCAGGATGTGGCCATGTTATTCTTTTCTGGGCATGGAGCCAACAGGAATGACGATGAGTATTTCTTTCTTCCCGTTGACAGTAATCTTGATGATCTTGCCGGTACGGCGGTCAGTGCTACGGAGATCAATAACATTTTACGTAAGATTCCTGGGCAGGTATTATTGTTTATGGATAGTTGCCATTCGGGGCAGATAAGAAACAGTGATGAGAAAGAGGGAAGGAGGGGAGATCTTAATAAGACATACAGTAAGTTAAGTGATCATGAGCATGGCTTGGTGATTTTTGCATCTTCTTCCGGAAGTGAACTTTCCTTTGAAATTCCTGAAAATGGGTATTTCACAGGGGCGTTGGTGGCAGGGTTGAAGGGGGAGGCTGATGAGAATCAGAATGGGATTGTGACCATTCAAGAGCTTGGGAAGTATGTCGAAGAGAAGGTGAAAAAAGATACTAAAAGTGGACAGAATCCAGTGTTGTACCATAATAACAACAAGAATATTTTGGATTTTTCATTGGCTGTCAAATAAACTTTTGAAAGAAAAGAAGGGGTCTGGGGGATTCCTCCCCCAGGGTTTTGACTTTCAAAGATTTTTTGTTTAAGGTCAAAACCCTGGGGGAGGAATTCCCCAGACCCCTTCTTTTTTTTTCAATGATTTTCAACCCGGATCTTCCTCGGCCACCAGGCGCAGTTTTTTCAGTTTGCGCCACAACGACACCCGGTCGATGCCCAGAATCGTGGCGGCCAGCGTCTGATTGCCTCCGGTCTCCCCCAGAACCCACTGAATGTAATCCGCTTCCAGTTCCTCCAGCGTGGGGGAGCCGCCGGGACGCTTGTGAAAGGCGCGAATCACCCCCAGGCGCAAGGTTTCGGGCCAGTGGGCCGGGGTCAGTTCCACGCCGTCGCTCAATGCCACGGCACGTTCGACGATATTCTCCAACTCCCGGATGTTGCCCGGGAATTCATACTCCCGCAGCAGCGCCATCGCCTCTGGCGCGATGCGCTGCGCCGGTCGTTCCATCCGCTCCGCCGCCCGCCTGAGAAAATGGTTGGCCAACAGTTCGATATCCCCGCGTCGCTCCTTCAAAGGCGGCACGGCCAATGTGATCACATTGAGCCGGAAATAGAGATCCTGACGAAACCGTCCGCCATGCACCGCCTCGTTCAGATCCCGGTTGGTGGCCGCGATGAAACGGGCATCGACCGGAATCGGGCGCGTGCCTCCCACCCGCAGCAACTCCCGCTCCTGAATGACCCGCAACAGCTTGACCTGCATGGCCAGACTCATTTCGGTCACCTCGTCCAGAAAGAGCGTGCCGCCACGGGCAGCCTCCATCAGACCCGGCTTGAAATTCGTGGCGCCGGTGAAGGCCCCTTTTTCGTGCCCGAACAGCTCTCCGGCCAGCAACTCCTCGGTGAACACGCCGCAGTTGACCGCCACAAACGGCCCATCCGCCCGTCCGCCGTGGGCGTGAAGATCACGGGCGATCAACTCCTTGCCCACACCGCTCTCTCCGGTGATCAGGATGTTGCAGCCGGTCGGCGCCACCTGACGGGCAGTCTCCAACAGTCTGAGCATGCCCGGATCACGGGTGATGATCGGTCCCTTGGTGCGCATGCCGCGCAATTTCTCTTTCAGCAGTTGATTTTCGCGTTTCAGATGAACCTTGGTCAGGGCCTCGCTCACCACCTTGCGCGCCTCTTCCAGCCGATAGGGCTTGGCTAGGTAGAAAAAGGCGCCATCGCGCATCGCCTCCACGGCGGATTCCAGGGTGGCAAACCCGGTGATCAGAATCACCTCGGTTTCGGGATAACGGGCCTTGCAGCGTTGCAACAACTGCATGCCATCCATGCCTTCCATGCGCAGATCGGTCAGAACCACCTCGAACGGTTGCCGCTCCAGGATTTCCCAGGCCCGGTTGCCGTTTTCGGCGGTGGTGACCTTGTAGCCCTCCTTGCGCATCACATGGGCCAGATTGCGTACCGCAATGGCTTCGTCATCGACGATCAACAGATTGCCCTTGTTCACCCCTTTTCCCCCCCGGTCCATAATGGCAGCAGAATCCGGAAACAACTTCCCTGGCCCGGACGACTTTCGACCGTGATGCACCCTTCGTGCTCTTCGATCACCTCGTACACCACCGCCAGGCCCAATCCCGAGCCTTGTCCCACCGGCTTGGTGGTGAAAAAAGGATCGAAAATCCGGCCAAGCAACGTTTCGTCCATGCCTGTCCCTGTGTCTTCGATGGCGATCGCGCACCAGGGGCGATGCTGACGGCAATTGACATGAACCAGATCACTCGTTTGATTTTTATCGTTTTTCCATCGTTCGGCCCGGATCAGCACCCGTCCTTCTCCAGGGATCGCGTCCAGGGCGTTTTTCAACAGGTTGATGAACGCCTGTTGCAACCGGCGGCGATCTCCCCACACCAGGATATCCCCTGGAACCTGTCGGATCACGTCGATCCGGGCGGGAATCGATCCTTTGCTGAAACGGATCGCTTCGTCGATGGTTTCGGTCAGCATCACCGAGGTGCGTTGAAAGGCCCGATCCCGTGCCAGGTCCAGCAGCGAGCGCACGATGTCGCGCGCCCGTCGGGTTTGTTCGTCGATCTGTCCGACCAGTTCCCGTTGCAAGTCGGGATCGGGCTGCTCCAGTTCTTCGGCCAGGATCTGGCACGAGGTGGAGATGTTGGAAAGGGGATTGTTGAGTTCATGGGCCACGCCGGACAGCAGGGTGCCGAGGGAGGCGAGTTTTTCGCTGCGCAGCAGGTGTTTCTGTCGTTGTTGCAGTTCGTGCAGCACCCGGTTGAAGGCCTGGGTCAACGAGATGATCTCCTGGTCATTGGCCGGCAGGTGGATCTGGTTGAACTGTCCTTCGGCCACGCCTTTCATGGAGGCTTCGATCTGGCGCAGCGGCAGGACGATCCAGTGGGAGAGGGATCCTCCCAGCAGTGCGATCAGTGCAGCCACCACGGCCATGGCCTGGATCAGCAATTGGCGATGGCGTTCCAGTGCGGAGCGGACCTGTTGTCGTTCGGTTGCGGAGAGCGTTTCGGCGGTGGTGAGCAGGGATTTGCCCAGCGCGCGGATGCGTCCTTCCTGTTCGGGTTGATTCTCGTGGAACTCCCGCAAGGGATGTTCACGGTTGGGGGGGGAGGGGGTGATCCCCCCATCATGCAAGTTGGTGACGAGTTGCTGGTACTCTTCCAGCCAGGTACGGCTTTTTTCCAGGGCGGGTCTGGCTGCGGCGTCGAAGGGTTCTTCCTGGGTGAGGGTCTGCTGGACCCGTCCGATGTATTTCAACAGGTGTTCCTGGTCCTGTTGTTGATGATACAGGAAAAAATTTTTTTCGAAGCGGCGCATTTCCAGCACCTCTTCCAAAAGCATCGACACCTGTTCCCCGGAGCGCAGTCTTTGGGACATGAAGCCCAGTTCCACCAGGGTAAAGAGGCTCAATCCCAGGGCGAGCGTACTGATCAGGGCATATCCCAGCATCACCTTGCGGCGCAGCGAGATTTGGAACATGGACGGTTTTCCTGTGTGGTGTGGGCGGAGGCGTGTTGCATTCTGCAAGAATCCATGGCAATCGGCAATGGTTTGTTGCATTTTGCTCAACCAAATGAAAAATATCGATTTTTAATGAAAAATCCATGCTGTTTTGCCATCTGTCTGGAGTGTGTTGTTGCATTTCGCAATGGTGTGTTGGGGAGGCTGGAGCGAATTTTTTTGATAACAGATTGATAGATATCTATTTTTTCAGGTGGAACAGGGCATGCAACAGCTACCGTGAACCGTGCAGGTAATTGTTTTCTCAAGGCGATCAGGCGGGAGCGTTGACCATGTTCAGCATACTTTCATCGTGGGATTTTCAATGGATGGCCATTGCCTTTGCCGAGGCTGGCGAGGTGGAGAGCGCCTGTGTGTTGTTGGAGCAGGGGCGGCAGTCGGAGGAATCCGGTCATGATGTTGTTCTGGAGCCGGTGGTGGTCTCCTGATGGGGGTTCAATCCGGCATGTTGGATCGTTTCTGGTCTGCCACGGCTTTTGCCGAGTCGGGTGAGTTTGAGACCGCCAGGGAACTGGTGCGTGAGGTGCGGGACATTTTGTTGGTATTGCAGAGCGGGGAGCCTGCTTCCGGGGTATGGGTCACGGCGCGGGCCATGATGGAGCGTTTGGATGCCGGGGTGGAGATTCTTGTGACCGCTCCCTGGGAGGGGGGGGAGGTGCAGGAGGTGCGGCGTTTTCAGGAGGAGGTGGTGCGGCAGGGGCGGCAGGTGCGGCTGTTGCATCGGCCTGGCATCACCTGGCATGGGGTATTGGCGCATGCCAATGCGGTATCGGGGATTGTTTGCATTCTGGTGGAGTCGTTGGAGAAGTGGGGATTGTCCAAGGATTCCGAAAAGCGGCGTCCGCCGATCTGGAGTCGGCGTTTGCCCTGTCCGCTGGTTGTGGCCACCCCTTCGGGTTGAATTTTATGGAAACCATTGAAAAAAAAGAGGGGGTTTGGGGGATTCATCCCCCAAGGTTTTGACTTTGCTTTTGACTTTAAACAAAAAAATTTTTAATTCTTTGACTTTAAATAAAAACATTTGAAAAATTTTTTTGTTTAAAGTCAAAACCTTGGGGGATGAATCCCCCAAACCCCCTCTTTTTTTTCACTGGTTGGCGTTCGATTCCAGATTGGTCTTACTGAAACAGGATGAACATCATGCTTGCTTTGCACAAATGGCTCCCCTTTCTCACCTGGTTTCCCATGCACCGGACCACGCTTCAGGCCGATGCCATCGCCGGGATCACCGTGGCCCTGGTGCTGATTCCCCAATCCATGGCCTATGCCAATCTGGCGGGATTGCCTGCCTATTATGGCCTCTACGCCGCCTTTCTGCCTGGTGCAGTGGCTGCCCTGTTCGGTTCGTCCCGCCAGTTGGCCACCGGCCCGGTGGCCGTGGTCTCCCTGCTGACCGCCTCGGCCCTGCTCCCCCTGGCCCCGCCCGGCAGCGATGCCTTTGTCTCCCTGGCCATCCTCATGTCCTTTCTGATCGGCGTGATCCAGTTGACCCTGGGATTGCTGCGCCTCGGGGTGGTGGTCAATTTTCTCTCGCACCCGGTGATTCTGGGCTTCACCAATGCCGCCGCCCTGATCATCGGTCTGTCGCAACTTTCCAAGATCTTCGGCGTCAAGATGGGACGCAGCGAACGTTTTCTTTATGATATCTGGGGCGTTCTGCAACAGTTGCACGCCATCCACTGGCCTTCGATGGCCTTTGGCGTGGTGTCGTTCGCCATCATGTGGAGCTTGAAGAAATACCGTCCCAGACTCCCCAATGTGCTGATCGCCGTGGCCCTCTCCACCGGCGTGAGCTGGCTGATCGGCTTCGAAACCATGGGCGGCAAGGTGGTGGGGCAGATCCCGCAGGGCTTGCCCTCCTTCGCCATGCCCCACATCGATTGGTCCAACCTCGGCGGATTGGTGGGTACGGCCCTGATCATCTCCCTGGTCGGTTTCATGGAGGCGATCTCCATCGCCAAGGCCATGGCCGCCCGCACCCGCGACAGCATCGATCCCAACCAGGAGTTGATCGGTCAGGGGTTGGGCAATCTGGTGGGCGCTCTGACCCAATCCTATCCCACGTCGGGTTCGTTCTCCCGTTCGGCGGTCAATCTCGATGCCGGCGCCAAGAGCGGACTCTCCTCCGTGATCACCTCCGTGATGGTGCTGCTGACTCTGCTCTTTCTCACGCCGCTGTTGTACCATCTGCCGGAAGCCACCCTGGCGGCAGTGATCATGATGGCTGTGGTGGGCCTGATCAATGTTCACGCCATCCATCACGCCTGGCAGGCCAATCGCCACGATGGGGTTTCGGCGCTTGCCACCTTCATCGCCTCGCTGGGCTTTGCGCCCCATCTCGACAAGGGGATCTTCTTCGGCGCCGGACTCGCCATCATTCTCTTTCTCTATCGCACCATGAATCCCCGCGTGGCCCTGCTTGGGCTGCACACCGACGGCACCTTGCGGGATGTCGCCTTCCATCCGGAACTGCCGACCGATCCGGGCATCGTTGTCTTGCGCTTCGACGGACAACTCTATTTCGCCAATGTCTCCTACTTCGAAGAGATGGTCCTGAATGCGGTCTCCACCAAACCCAATGCCCGCTTTGTGCTGCTGGTCGGCGATGGCATCAACCAGATCGACGCCTCGGGCGAAGAGGTGGTGCGCCATCTGGTGGAACGGATCGAAAAGAATGGCATGGTCATGGTCTTTTCCGGTCTCAAGCGCCAGATCCTCCAGGTGATGCATGCCACCGGCCTGTTCGAGATGGTGGGCGGCGAGAATATCTTCGCCACCGAACAGGCGGCCCTGTGCAGCATCTATGATCGCCTGGGTCGGGTCGGAGATCGCCCGCTGCTGTGTGCGAACCGTTGACCCGATCATGCTGAATTGTGTAAACTGTTAAAAAAAAAGAGGGGGTCTGGGGGATTCGTCCCCCAGGGTTTTGACTTTAAAATAAAATATTTATAAAAATTTTTGTTTAAAGTCAAAACCCTGGGGGACGAATCCCCCAGACCCCCTCTTTTTTTTTCAATGGTTCAGAATGGGGGAGATTCTCCCCCGATCAATTCGCGATCACCGCCTGGGCTGCGGCCAGACGGGCCACCGGCACCCGGAAGGGGGAACAGGAGACATAATCCAGGCCCACCTTTTCGAAGAAACCGATCGAGGCCGGATCCCCGCCATGCTCGCCACACACCCCGATCTTGATGGACTTGCGCACACTGCGCCCCTTCTTGACCCCCATTTCGACCAACTGACCCACGCCGGTCTGATCCAGCGACACGAAGGGATCCTTGGCCACCAGTCCTTTTTCCAGATAGGCGGAGATGAAGGGGGTGGCGTCATCGCGGGAGATGCCCAACGTGGTCTGGGTCAGATCGTTGGTGCCAAAGGAGAAGAATTCCGCCTCTTCCGCCAGCACATCGGCCACCAGGGCGGCTCTGGGCAATTCGATCATGGTGCCGATCATCAGATCGATCTTGACCCCGAAGGCCTCCATCACCTGGCGACACACATCCAGACAACGGGTCTTGAGGAAGGTCAACTCCTGCGGCAGCCCCACCAGGGGAATCATGATCTCCGGGATGATCTCGAATCCCTCGTTCTTGACCAGCCCGCAAGCCGCCTCCATGACGGCCCGCACCTGCATTTCATAGATTTCCGGGAAGGTGATTCCCAGACGGCAACCGCGATGGCCCAGCATGGGATTGAACTCCTTGAGGGCGCTCACCCGCGCCTGGATCTCCTTGAGTTCCACGCCCATGACCTCGGCCACATCGGTCTGTTCCTTGACTTCGTGGGGCAGGAATTCGTGCAACGGCGGATCGAGCAGCCGGATGGTCACGGGTTTGCCGCGCATGACCCGGAAAATCTCTTCGAAGTCGGAACGCTGCATGGGCATGATCTTGTCGAGAGCCGCCCGGCGTCCTTCCACGTCATGGGCGAGGATCATCTCGCGCACCGCCAGGATGCGGTTGTCCTTGAAGAACATATGCTCGGTGCGACACAGCCCGATCCCCTCGGCGCCGAAGCGAATCGCATTTTCCGCATCGGTGGGGGTGTCGGCATTGGCGCGCACCTTCATGTGACGCACCACGTCGGCCATTTTCATGAACTGCTCGAAATCGCCGGTCAATTGGGGTTCGATCATCGGGATGCGGCCCTGCAACACCTGGCCCGCGTCCCCGTCGATGGTGATCCAATCGCCCTTGCGCAGCACCACCCCTTTGACCGTGCAGGTCTGGGCCTTCATGTCGATGTCCAGATCGTGACATCCCGAAACACAGGGACGCCCCATGCCGCGCGCCACCACGGCGGCGTGGGAGGTGGCCCCGCCACGCGCGGTGACAATGCCCTGGGCCGCATGCATGCCATGGATGTCTTCCGGGCTGGTCTCTTCCCGCACCAGAATGACCTTGTGCCCCTCGGAAACCCATTGCACCGCGTCTTCCGGGGTAAAGACCACCTCGCCCACCGCCCCGCCCGGCGAAGCGGGCACGCCACTGGCCAGCACCGTCCGTTTGGCCTTGGGATCGAGGGTGGGATGGAGCAGTTGATTGAGGTCTTCGGGCTTGATGCGCATGATCGCCTCGCGCGGGGTGATCAATCCCTCTTTCACCATGTCGAGGGCGATGCGCAGCGCGGACTGGACCGTGCGTTTGCCATTGCGGGTCTGCAACAGCCACAACTTGCCTTTCTGGATGGTGAATTCCAGATCCTGCATGTCGCGGAAGTGGCTTTCGAGTTTTTTGTAGAGGGTGACCAACTCCTGATAAAGAGAAGGCATGACCTCTTCCATGGCCGGATGGGGCGAGCGGGCGCGGTTCTTGCCATCCAGGGTGATCTCCTGGGGCGTGCGGATGCCGGCGACCACATCCTCGCCCTGGGCGTTGATGAGAAACTCGCCGAAGAAACGGTTGTCGCCGGTGGCCGGATCGCGGGTGAAGGCCACCCCGGTGGCGCTGTCCGTGCCCATGTTGCCAAAGACCATGGCCTGGACATTGACCGCCGTGCCCCAGTCATCCGGAATATTGTTGAGACGGCGATAGGTATTGGCCCGATCCGAGTTCCAGGAGTGGAACACCGCGCCAATGGCGCCCCAGAGCTGTTCCATGGGATCTTCCGGGAACGGTTTGCCGGTCATCTCCAGGACGATGGCCTTGTACTGCTCGGCCAGATCGCTCCAATCCTCGGCGGTCATCTCGACATCCAACGATTTGCCGAGTTGTTTCTTGACGTGGGTCAGGGTCTCTTCGAACCGTTCGTGGGGCAGGTTGAGCACCACGTTGGAATACATATGAATGAAGCGGCGATAGCAATCATAGACGAACCGGGGATCCCCGGATTGGGCCAGCAGGCCTTTCAGGGTTTCGGGATTGAGTCCAAGATTCAACACGGTATCCATCATGCCCGGCATCGAGACCCTGGAGCCGGAACGGACCGAGAGCAACAGGGGCTTTTTGGGATCGCCGAAGCGGTTGCCCATGGCCTTGCCGACCTTGGCCAGCGCCTTTTCCACCCCGGCGCTCAAGTCTTCGGGATAGGCCCCGTCATGTTTGAAAAAATAGGTACAGACTTCGGTACTGATGGTAAAACCGGCCGGGACCGGAATGCCGATTCTGGACATTTCCGCAAGATTGGCACCCTTGCCGCCCAGGATGGCCTTCATATCGGCCTTGCCATCCGCTTCACCGTCTCCGAAGAAATAGATCCGTTTTTTCACTGTCGTAACGTCCCTTACCCGCTCGAGAATTCCCGTGTGCGCTCCGTGTGTGCAACATGGCGGCCCCCCAAGAATACCGCACCGCAAAATTCTACCCTTCCCACAACCAAAACGCAACCCATTTCAAAGGGTTCATGATTCCAAAGAGACAGAATCACGTTAACGCACCGCCCGAACTCCGCCCTTGCGTTTCATGCCCGATTTGATCCGGAAGATGTCCGGAATATTGATCCGACCGTCCGAGGTTCTGGAGAGTACGGCCAACTCCTCCAGGTCATCGATCAATAATGCCGGATTTCCCGCCTGCACACCATCCGTCGAAAATTTGCGGGGCGGAAGTTTCCCGGCACCTGTCACATTCTTGATAATGCGCTCATCCCAACGATTCAACAATTCATCTGGCGCACAGGGCACCAGCAATCCATCCAGGGCATCCACCAACGGCTTGATCCAGGGATAGTCCTCAGCCAGTTCATCCACCCGAATTTCTGACGCCTTGGCCACCCCTTGCCGGATCGCCTCATGATGCAACGCCGTTGCATGGGTTCCATAATCCTCTTCGGTGATACGCGCCGCCTCCCCAACCGCCAACAACATACTTCTTGGACTGACCCGTCCCTTGGCATCGGCCAGATGCTTGGGAATCCAGGTGAACGTCCCTCCACGACGCGGATCCGTCCCCATAAATTTTCCAGCAAGAAATATAACGATTTCTTTCATACCTTCTTCTGTTCGACAATACTTTGGCAACCGATATCCACGGCCCGATTCCACAGGCATGGATCCCGGATCAAGCGCATCACGGATCTCCTTACCGACGCCATCCGCATGGACCAATCGTTGCAAAATCAGCCCATAAAGATCCACAGGAGACCATTGCAGTTCAACTTTACTCTGCTTCAATTTTGAACTGTCGGCAAAGGTCCACAGGGCATCATCCTCGAACATGTCAGGGCGCAAAAACATCTTGATCCGCATGGAGGAATACATGCGCAAATTTTGCGTCAAACGCAATGCCCCTTTCGCCAACTCCTGCAACTTTGACCAGTCATTGGATAAAAGGTCCAACGCATCCATGACGAACAAAAACTGTCTGCCTATTTTTTTCCACTCCTGATCGAATTGCTGAAAAATCTGGTTGCTCAACTCCCCATGTTCCTTGACCCATTGTACCCGCTCACGCCAATTATCCAGCCGGGCAAAATCATCGTTTACTCCCAACTCCTGCACGATTCGCTTGAACAACACGGTTTTCCAGATCAAGGCGCAATCCAAACCGGGAAAGGCTGCGAGCAGATTCTCCAGCGTGTCTGGAGACGGAAAAAGCCTCTCCGAAAGATTTTGACCAAAGGCGATATGAACATCCAGACGGTTCAACTGATCCAAACCCCATGCCTGCGCCATATCTCCACGAATCCCGGCATCATTGAGTGCCGCAGTCCAGACACTCTTGCCAGCACCCCGCATCCCGACCACCACACTGGCATCCCAAGCGAACGCTCCCTTGTGACGCAGAGGCAGATACAACTGATGCGAATCGGCAATTTCCAGGTTCTCCTGGGCGTTGACCGACACCTCGCCCAGTTGGCTCAACGCACGCCGTGTTTCCTGAACCGGGAAAGGATTCTTCATCATACTTTATCCCTGATCTGCAGATAAACAATCGCCTGATCGACAAAATTCCTGAAGGATGGCGCCAAAAGATCCCACTGTCCAACGATGGAAGGACCATTCAAAGGTGTCTTGCGGACAATGGAAGAAAAAGCGATCACCAGAGGATCATGCGGAGCCGCATCATCGGTTGGGGCAAAAGAGAAGGGAGCCGTATCATCTGAATCATAAAGAGTGGTCCAGGTATCGTAAGAATGCTCCTTCCAACGGTTCAACGATGTATCAAAATCCTCCATCATCGAGGCCACCATTTTCAGACGCAGACGCAAATCCTGGTTCTCATCTTTGGTTCCAACCTGAACGGATCGTTGCAGATGGAGCAGCAGATGCTTCAGGCTGTTCCAGGATTGCGGCTCATCCCGACCGAACAAAAACACCTGGGCACCCAGTTGGGTCACGACTGCGGCTCCCATATCATGCAGCCCGGCACGAGAATCCAGCAGCACCAGATCCGGATCCAAACGCTCCTTGAGTTTCAGGAGGAATTGATTCAGACGAAAGGCCAAACGACGAATTTTCCCGGCACGCGCATCAAACGTGGGCAGATAAACACGCCCAAGTTTGGAAACATAGTCCTGCGTCTCCCTGCCAGCCGCTGGAATCACCCAAAGAGTGCCAAACTGCTCAAAAAAATGTCGGGACGAAGCCTGACCTAACAGATCGTCAAAAACATTGGGATCTTCCTCAACCAAGGCTTCGGTCAACCAGTCGATTACCCCGCGACTTGGCACATCCTCCTCAGCCAGCAGCATGTTGCTGATACCGGGCGCCTCCAGATCCAGATCCACCACCACAACCTTCAACCCCTCCCTGGCCAGGGAGAGGGCCAACATGGCCAAGGCCGTACTGCGTCCAACCCCACCTTTAATGCTGTACCCCACACCCAATGGCAATACCGGCTCGATACAAACCGGCTTGCCAAGCCACTCCTGATTGGTCTGCAAACGGTCCAGGAGTGCAAAGCGTCCATCCTCTACCAACGGGATCAAGTCCGGGTCATGCAGAATGGCCTCCGGGGCCACATGTTGATCAGGCAGCAACGCCACTGCATCACCGCTCAAGGCATGAACACCCAAGGCCGCGCGCAACTCCCGTCTGAATTGATCCAAATGCTGCTGTGACTCTTCGGAATCACCCGCACCAAAACACGCATTCTCCGCAAACAGCACCCCACACCGACCATACGGATCCCGTATCAGCACCGCCAAAAGGCGATCCTGCCCATCTGGATTACAGGAAACACGATGTTCCCGATACCAATCCTGCAATAAATTCAGGGCGTTCTTAGTGGCCTCATCAAACAACGGGGGCCTGACAACAGACAGATCATCGGACATCACCATGATTCCCTATCCGTCCCAACCGCCCTGCTGAAAGGCCAGGGCTATCTCCATCGCGACGCTCTTGCGCTTTTCCCATCTGGTCACGACGCCATCCTCCAGCTTGTTCAGATCGATTTCCAAATCGTCTGTATCCGCATAACGGTCATCCACCGACCAGGTCAAGAAGGGAGACTCCTGTTGCAACAAGGCGTTCAGTATCGCGTAGCGATTCGGATCCACATAAGATGAAACCTGCCCCCAGATCATGTTGACATGCTTCCGGACAGCACCTTCAACCGATTTTCCAGAACCGACAATCGCCGCTTTCAAATAGCACTCTGCCGCCATGCCATAATGGTGATCTGCCGCTGCGATCCGGTTTCGTTGCTCCAATATTTTTGCATCCGCCAGATGACGGTACGCTGCGGATGGAAAAGATTCAGGAAATCTGGTAAAGTGCGTCATGAGACGGATGCCGGACCACAGATGAAAAATCTATTGATATCTGGGGAAAGTATCTCTCTTCCTCCCGACTGTCAACACTGACTTACGGCAACCGCAGCGACCCGTCCGCCCCCAACGGAAACATCGGCGCCCAGGTAATCTCCCACGGATGGCCATCCGGATCGGCGAAATAAGCCGTACGACCACCCCAGTGAGTATCGGCTGGCGCCTGAAGCAGAGTGGCGCCGCAGGAGAGCACCCGATCCAACTCCTGATCCACCGCGTCGCGCAGGCGCACATTGATTCCAAGAGTCATGCCACCCGCCACGGGTGTCACCCCCCGCAACCCCGCATCGTTCAACAGATCCGCCACAGGATAGAGCGCCACGGCCATGGAGCCGGTCTGAAAAAAACAGACCCCCGCGCAACTGGCCGACGAAGGTTGCCAGCCCAGACTTTCGTAAAAAGCCCGCGCCCTGCCCAGATCCCGCACCCCCAAAGTAACCAGCGACAAACGTTGTTCCATGTCAATACTCCCATCCGGCAGAAATTCAAACCGCAACCATTCCGGGATCATGCGTTTCTGGCCCAAAGGCGTCGCCTGCGGCGACCAGGGGGGGCGCCAAAGGCCAAAGTCCCAAAGGCTTCGCCCCTCCCACCAGGGGCCATTGGCCCCTGGACCCGATTGACGAAATGATGCGCTTCAAGGTTTGGCCAACTCCTTTTGCACCTGTTGCATGTTCTCTTCCAGGCGTTGACGGTAGCGATTCAACATCTCCTGCAAGTCCCACAAACTGACATGCACCACACTGTTGGCCCGACAACTCTCCGTGCGCCCGGTCACCACCCGGACCCGCGCCGCACTGTCATTCGGATCCGGAACCTGATCCAGTTTCACCAGATCCCCGGTGATCAACTGGCACTCCTCCCCGGAACCGATCTCCGTGGCCTCCAGAGAGTCCGCCACCTGAAAAATATACTCTCCCGCTTCGGAACGGGCGATCACATCGGCCAGCGAAAGAGGCAACTTCTGCTGATGATCCCGCAGATCCTCTTGCACCTGACGACGAAATTGACGCCGCACCGGCTCGGGGATCGGCACCGGCAGCCGTTCCGCGCCAGGCGCCGCCTCAAGTCGGCTGCGCAAACCGGTCAGTTGCGCCTCCTGCCCGGCCAACTCCTCGCGCAAGACCGCATTGCTCGTCGTGGCGGCAGCCACCTCATCCTGCAACGCGGCGACCGTGGACGAAAGAGAACGCACCTGCTCATCCCTGACCGCCAACTCCGCCCGCGCCCGATAGCCGTCGTCCACAGCCACGGCCAACATCCGATCCGACAACAAAACCACCGGATCCCGATACGAAACCACCGGCTCGGCAAAGGTGACCACCGGCGGTGGACAGAGCAGACAACTGGCAGAGACCATCACCGGCGTGACCAAAGGTGTTGCGAAAAGCGTGTAATAGCGCGTTTCGAAGGGCATTGGATCGTAACTGTAAACCACGACATTGCGCACCGGAGCCATCACATAGATCTGCACGATCGGTCTGGGCAACACCACGACATTGTATTCCGTGCGGGTCACATAGACGGTGCGCTGAATCACCCGCCGATTCTGGCCATGTCGATCACGCGCCCAGGCAAATTCCTCGTGATAATAACGACGCCGGTCCGGCAAAAAAGCCTCGCGCAGGCCGCTGCTGTAGGTGGTCACCACCGGTTGACCCGGCGCGGAACGGGTCACGAACTCCTTGCCGATCACCACCTGCCGACCATCGTGATAGATCCGGGTGTGGGTGCCCTTTTCCCGATCCTGAAGGTTCTGATAGGCCACAACCCGCTGCCGCCCGTCCGGAAACAGACGCGAATGCACCCGCACCTCGGAGCCGTTGTCGTTCTGATGCCGAATAGTCAGCGCCGATTTCTCCGGGTTTTGAGTTATGGTTGTTTTCTGGTTGATGACCACCGGTTGACGCGCGCCCGCCTCCCGCTCCGATTCCCCACGGCGCAAAGCACCGTCACGTTCATGCCGCCCCCCCTGAGGGGTCAACTCACGACGTTCCGGTGGTCGGCCGGACTGCGACTCTTCCAGAGGCCGGACAGGCCGCTCCTCGCGCAGTGACTGCGGCTGGGGACGCTCCCGCTCCTCGCGCAGTGACTGCGGCTGGGGACGATCACGCTCCTCACGCAAAGGCTTCGGCTGGGGACGGTCCCGCTCCTCGCGCAGTGACTGCGGCTGGGGACGATCCCGCTCCTCGCGCAGTGACTGCGGCTGGGGACGGTCCCGCTCCTCGCGCAGTGACTGCGGCTGGGGACGGTCCCGCTCCTCGCGCAACTGCTGCGGCTGGGGACGGTCCCGCTCTGCCGGTCGTTGCCGCTCCTCCTGAAGCCGTTGCTGACGCGCCCGCTCCTCTTCCAGACGGCGCGCCTTCTCCTCCTGACGCTGACGCCGCACCGCATCGTCCTCCTCGGAGCGCGGCGGGCGCACCCGTTCTTCCTGCTGTGGCTGTGGCAACAGTTGACGCCGCTCGGACTCCTCCTGCTTCCGGCGCGCCCGCTCCTCCTCCTGCTGCTGACGGCGGGAGAGATCCTCCCGTTGCTGTTGTTGCTGCTGTTGACGCTGCCGCTCCTCCTCCAAACGACGCGCCTTCTCCTCCTGACGCTGACGGCGGGATTGTTCTTCCTCCTGCTGACGTTGCTGCTGTTGCTGCTGTTGCTGCTGCTGCTGCTGTTGCTGCTGCTGCTGTTGCTGCTGCTGCTGCTGCTGTTGCTGCTGCTGTTGCTGCTGCTGTTGCTGCTGCTGCTGACGCCGCGCCCGTTCCTCCTGCTGCTGACGCACCCGCTCCTCATCCGGCTGGGAACGGGCCGGAGACTCTTCCGGACGGGCACGCCCCTCCCTGGGTTTGCGGGCACGCTCTTCGGCAGCACCGCCCTCCCGTTTGCAGTTCTCGGACTTGTCCCCAGGGCCGCAATCATCGGCCCGCTCATCGCGTGCGGCCCAACCCGCCGAGGCCATGCCCAGGCTCAACACGATCACCCACAGCATTCTCTTGTTCATGAGTCACCCCGCTTGCGCAAGAATTCCAACAGAGCACTCTCGGCCATGGGCCGACCGTAAAAATAACCCTGCACCTCGTTGCACCCATGAATCTGCAAAAAGTCGATCTGATCACTCTTTTCCACCCCCTCGGCGATCACGGTCAGCCCGAGACTGTGCGCCAGACCGATCACGGCGCGGATGATCACCGCGTCTTCCAGATCGTCGGCGCAGTTGCGCACAAAGGATTGATCGATTTTCAACGTGTCGATGGGAAAACGTTTCAGATATTTCAACGACGAAAATCCGGTGCCGAAATCGTCGATGGAGAGCCGCACTCCGACCTCGGAGAGCGACTTGAGTTTGATCAGGGTTTCGACCGCATCCCCCATGGCGATGCTTTCGGTCAACTCCAGTTCCAGCCACCTGGCCTCCATGCCGGTCGATGAGAGCGTCTCCGTGACCCAGGCGACGAAATCGGGTTGCTCGAACTGCAAACCCGAAAGATTCACCGCCATCCGGAACGGCTTGACCCCGGAAGCAAACCAACTCCTGGCCCGACGACAGGCATCGTTCAACGCCCAGTTGCCCATGGGAATGATCAGGCCCGTCTCTTCGGCCAGGGGAATGAACTCGCCTGGCGCGACCATGCCATGACCCGGACGGTTCCAGCGGATCAGCGCCTCCACCCCGGCCAGTTCACCCGTTGCCAGATGGATCTGCGGCTGGAAATAAAGCTCGAACTCCTGGCGTTCCAACGCCATGCGCAGGCTGGTCTCCATGCGCATGCGGGCCAGAGCGCGCGTATTCATTTCATTGCGGAAAAACTGAAAATTGTTCCGTCCCTTCTCCTTGGCGTGATAGAGCGCGGCATCGACGTTTTTCATCAAGGTTTTGGCATCTTCGCCATCCAGGGGATGGACCCCGATGCCGATGCTGGCACCGGCGAAAAACTCCACCTCGTGGATCACAAAAGGATCACGCATGCTCTGCAACATGACATCCGCCAGTTGCGCCACGGACTGGGCATCCTCGGTTTTAGGCAGAATCACCGCGAACTCATCCCCTCCCAGACGGCTCAGGCTGCCCCGTCCTCCAAGGATCGCGGCAAGACGACGCCCCACTTCGACGATCAGGGCATCCCCGACATCGTGCCCCATGGTTTCGTTGATCACCTTGAACCGGTCCAGATCCAGCAGCAGCACCCAGACCATGGTGCCGGACTCACGCGCCTCCCCCAGCACAAAAGAGAGCCGTTCGTGGAAAAGATGACGGTTGGGCAGGCCGGTCAGGGCATCGTGGCCGGTGACATACAACAGATTCTGTTCCGACTCCCGCAGTGCGGTCAGGTCGGAAAAAACGGTGATGAAATTCTCGATCTGACCGCCCGGCGCATAGACCGCCGAAATGTTGGCCCACTGGGGATAGATGGTGCCATCCTTGCGCCGGTTGTAGAACTCCCCCTGCCACTGCCCCCGCTGGGTGAGTTCACTCCACAATTTTTCATAAAATTCCGAGGAGTGCCGACCCGACTTGAGCATACTCATCTTCCGTCCCAGGGCCTCCCGGGCCGGATAACCGGTGATGTGGGTGAAGGCGGGATTGACCGACTGGATCCGGGCACGGGCATCGGTCACCACGATCCCTTCGCCCGTGTTGTCGAACACCCGCGCGGCCAGCGACAGTTTGTGTCCGGCCTCGATATTGGCGAGCAGATAGTGAACCCGGTTGCGCAGAATGGCCCAATGAATCGGTTTGGTGATGAAATCCGTGGCCCCGATCTCGAAAGCCCGGTCCACCGAGTCGTCGTCGTTGAGGCCGGTGATCATCAGAACCGGAACATGGCGCAGATCCGGTCGCTCCTTCAGACGGCGGCAGGCCTCGAAACCGTCCATGACCGGCATTTTGGCATCCATCAGGATCACATCGGGTCGCTCCTGGTCAAAAGCATCGAGCACCAGCGCCCCATTGGCAAACCCTTTGGCCAGATAGCCGTGGCGTTCCAGAAAACGGCAAAGCATCAACCGCGTCACCGGGTCGTCGTCCACGACAAAAAACAGAGATTTTCTGGCCAGTTCCATGTCTACAGATGCATCCGTTTCGAGTGTAAAAAAACCATTGAAAATAAAGAGGGGGTTTGGGGGATTCCTCCTCCAAGGTTTGACTTTAAAAATATTCTAAAATTTCTTGTTTAAACCGCAACCAGTTCGGAATCATGCGTTCTTGGCTCAAAGGCGTCGCCTGCGGCGACCAGGGGGCGCGCCTGCGGCAAAGCGCG